>CAZUZA010000025.1:0-20260 GCA_964624875.1 uncultured Carnobacteriaceae bacterium
ATTTAGAGGACTAAATTTGAAAGATAAAATATTCATTTCTCAAATAAATAAAACGAAACTAAATAAAATACATATTACAAAACACGTATTTATAAAAGTGAAACAGGATGAGCATGGCATTATATGGTAAAAAAACGAACATTAAATGATTAGGAATAAAAAACATTCGTAAAAGGTGTTGAATATTTATTCGTTTGTGCTATTATATTGAAGTCGCAAGATTAAAAGTATATTTAGAAAAGGAAGATTTAAATAATGTCTATGTGGAAAAAAATGGCAATTTTTGGTACAACAACTTTAGCTTTAGCAGCTTGTGGAAATGAAACAACTGAGCCAGCTGAAGAAACAGAAACACCAGATGAAACAGAAACAGCAGAAACACCAGAAGAAACAACTGATTTTACAATTTCAATGGTTACAGATATGGGTGGGGTAGATGACCGTTCATTTAACCAATCTTCTTGGGAAGGTATGAAAGATTGGGCAGAAGAGAATAGCTTAGATGAAGAAGCAGTTCGTTACTACCAATCAGATTCAGAAACTGATTTCATGCCAAACTTTAACTCAGCAATTACAGATGGATTTGACATTGTATTTGGTATTGGTTTCTTATTAGAAGATCCAGTTACTCAAATGTCATCACAATATCCTGAACAATTCTTCGGAATCGTAGATGCTGTTATTGAAGCACCAAACGTAGCATCATTAAACTTCCGTGATCACGAAAACTCATACTTAGCAGGTATAGCTGCAGCTTTAACTTCACAAACAGGAAAAGTTGGTTTCATGGGTGGAATTAAAGGTCCAGTTGTTGACCGTTTCCAAACAGGCTTTACAGCTGGAGTTTATTCTATTGATGAGTCAATCGACGTAGATGTTCAGTACGCAAACACATTTAGTGACGCAGGTATTGGTCAACAAATCGCTGCTGCAATGTATACAAACGGTGCTGACGTCATTTTTCAAGCAGCTGGGGCAGCTGGTAACGGTGTATTTACAGAAGCACGTAACCGTATGGAAGCTGGATCAGATACTGACCTATGGGTTATCGGTGTAGACCGTGACCAGCACGAAGAAGGTAACTTCGACGGTGGTAACTTAACACTTGCATCAACTGTAAAACAAGTTGGTAACGCAGTTAAAAATGTTTCTAACGATGCAATGGAAGGTAACTTCCCAGGTGGAGAAGTTGTTTATTACGGATTCGCTGAAGAAGGTATTGACTTTGTACAACACGGTAATATTTCAGACGAAAACTGGGCTTTAATTGAAGAAGCTCGTGAGAAAATTATAGATGGTGAATTAGAAGTTCCAGAATTCACTTATTCAAACGCTGAATAATTTTCAAATAAAACAAACGTATTTTCAAAGATTCAAACCAAATATCCATCAACCCATCTTAAGTGATGTGTTGGTGGATTTTTTATTTTTCCAAGCTAGAACAGCCAGAAATATAATCAACACTTTATTTAATAATTCATAAATTGTCTAGTATAATATGGTTATAGAAAAGAATGACAAAGAAGGGTGTGAATTGATTGAAAACAAGCATTACAGAAATGTTAGGGATTCAATATCCTATTTTTGCAGGTGCGATGGCTCATGTTAGTGATCCGGATTTAGTGAGTGCAGTTTCGAATGCAGGGGGCTTAGGCATACTAGCGACTGGTGGAGATACAGCCGAACAAGTCAAAGAAAAAGTGGAAGCAACTTTTTCCAAAACGGAGCAACCATTTGCAGTGAATTTGTATTTGCTAAATCCGAACATAGAAGAAGTAGTCGAGTATTTAATGGAATCAGGCGTAAAAATAATTACTACTGGTGCCGGCACACCAAAACGTTATATTCCAAAGTTTAAAGAGAAGGGCATAAAAGTTATCCCCGTAGTACCATCTGTTAGAATAGCGAAAAAGATGGAGGAATCTGGCGCAGATGCCGTCATCGTTGAAGGAATGGAAGCCGGAGGACATATTGGGAAATCAACCACAATGACGTTGATACCTCAAGTAGTCGATGCGCTTCATATTCCCGTAATTGCGGCTGGTGGCATTGCTGATAGTAGAGGGATGGCTGCAGCAATCATGCTCGGCGCAGAAGCCGTACAAATCGGTACACGATTTATAGTAGCGAAAGAATCGAATGTTCATCCAGCTTTTAAAGAAAAGATCCTCAATGCAGGAGATACAGAAACCGTTATTACTGGAAATATATTGGGACATTCTGTACGATTAATACGGAATCAATTAACAACCGATTTTATTGAAAAAGAAAAAGCCTTATTGATTCAAAACAGCAAAGATTTATCCGAGTTAAATATGGTAGCGGATGGATCTTTACAAAGAGCCGTCTTTGAAGGTGACACGATATATGGTTCGCTAATGGCCGGTCAAATTGCTGGTTTGGTTCGTAAGGAAGAAACAAGTGAAGAAATCATTTTAGATATCATGGAAGATTTGCAAAGTACGATTTCAAATAAATTAACATATTTCAACCAATAAAAGGAGGAAGTAATCATACGTTCGTCGTATGGATTACGAAATATATGAAAAAATCACGTTCAGAATTAATCGAAACTATTCGTCTAGTTACTTCAGTCGTAACACTAGTCCTAACAATTGTCAGTTTAGTCCGTGGATTTATGGATTGGCAAGATCGTTTTGACACAAATTAACATGAGATAAATTAATCAATGGAGGAATATACATGTCAGGTTTAACAAAAGAAGAAGAAATAAATGAGTATTTAGAACAAGTAAAAATATTTGAAGAAATAACTCCTGAAAAAGCAGAAGCATTGCTTGAGGCAAAAGAGGGACATACCATTTATATTGGTCGTGAAACATGTTCTTATTCACGCCGTTTCGTTAGAAAGTTAAGTAAACTAGCTGAAGAAGAGCAATTAACTGTACATTATATCCACTCTAAAAACCCAGATTTCACAGATGAAATTAAAGCATTTAGAGACAAATATGATGTACCAACTGTACCAGGGTTATTGTATTCTTCGGATTCATCTGGTATTGTAGTTAAATGTGATAGTTCACTAGAACCAGAAGAAATTAAAGAAATTCTTGAAATAACTAAATAATCATTCAACAACCCTTAAAGCCTAGTCTATAATGCTAGAATGGGCTTTTTTCTTGCGTCAAATCAAACTTTAACGTATTGTTATACTATAGATTTTTAATAATGAAAGTTGGGAAGCATATGGCTCGTAAAAAGAAAAATGAAGAAGTATCAATTGTTGCAACATCAAAGGATTCAGATGTCGTAACGGATTTACAAGTACTTGTTGGCGATAAAAAAATTGGTGAAGTTTACCAAGGAGAAGAAGATCGTCATTTTCAAGTAACGAACGTAAAAAATGATAAAGGAACAGCATTATCTATTGAAGATGCAGTTCAATCAATTATTGCTGATTATAACTTACATAAATAGAATAGTTTAAATCAGTTTCCTTTATTTACAGAAAGGAAGAAATGTATGGAAAATAGCGTAACGAAAAAGTACTCTATTATTGATGCGATAAAAATAATAATAGATAACTGGACGAGAGCTTCAATTATGCAAGGAGCAGCAGAGATGGCTTATTATTTACTGCTTTCTTTAATTCCTATCCTGCTGGTTGTTGCAAATATTATTCCATTACTACCAATCGATACCAATCAGGTATTATCCTTGCTAGAACAAGCTTTTCCAGTAGATATTGCGCAAATCATTATGCCCATCGTAACGGATTACTTAAATAGTGGGAGTGGTGGTGCTATTTCACTAGGTTTGTTAGCCTCGATTTGGTCAGCAAGTAACGTCTTTTCGACAATGAGGAGAGTTTTAGATGAAGTATATGGAGCAGAAGCTAAAAAGAATTTCCTGATTGCACGCGCTTTATCTTTGTTGATTATGATCGCGATATTGGGCATTGTTGGAGCGGCTGTATTTGTCTTTGTTTTTGGAGAACAAATATTAAGCTTCATAACAGATTTGTTTGAAATAAATTTACCGTTTATTCAACAAATATTGCAACTAAGATGGATTGCATTACCGGTTATCCTCTTTGGAGTTGGCATTATTATTTATGATTTAGTTCCTAACCACCATCTTTCAATAAAATATGCGATACCTGGAACAGTATTTATGCTTTTAGGCTTATTGCTTTTATCAGAGTTCTTTTCGATAGCTACACGATTTATGGGTGGAGATGCCGTCGCAAATCAAACACTTGGTGGTTTTGTTGTGTTAATGCTTTTCCTATACTTAGCCAATGTGATTATTTTATTCGGCGCGTTATTGAATACATTAACCTTCGAAATTAAAAATGGGCAATCCGTATTGGAATATGAAAGTGAATTGTTGAAAAAAGAGCAATTAGAGGAATCCGATTATAAAGGCTATCCAGATGAGACGGATACCGTCTTACTAAAAAGAAAGCTTTATAAAATTAGGTAACAGTTGAAGGAGAGAAGAAGGATGACGATTAAATATACACAATCAGGCTTGTGGATTGAAAAAATTGATGACAATGTACGCATTGGATTATCTGAAAAAGGACAAGATGATGTTGGTGAGGTCCTGTATGTTGATCTACCAAAATTTAATGATAAATTAAATGATGGTGACAACTTACTAGGCGTTGAAGGTGCGAAAGCCGTTACTGAAATCACTGCTCCAGTTAGTGGCGACATTGTAAGTGTTCATAATGAATTAGAAGATAACTTTAGTTTATTAAACTCTGACAAAAGAGAAGAAAACTGGATCGTTGAGTTAACGAATGTATTAGGATTTAACTCTGCTGAATTAAGTGACGACCCATGGTTTGGCGCACCTAAATCAGAAACAGAATAAAAATTTAAAATATAAAGGCTTACCGAAAAATCGGTAGGCCTTTTTAATTCTTCTTTATTCTTTTATTGAAGCGATGAACAATTCAAAAATATTTTGACTTTCAGGATAATTTTCCGTCAACACTTCAGGATGCCATTGAACAGCAATGACTTTCTGCTTCGAGTCAACACTTTCAAAGGCTTCAATAATTTTATCTTTAGACCAAGCAACCGGTCGGAAAACATCGGCTAAGTCTTTTACAGCTTGATGGTGGTAAGAGTTGATGACAGTAGAAGTTCCTAAACTCTTTCCAACCAGTGATTCTTCGTCTATTTTAATAGAGTGTGTTGGGAAATCCCAATAGGTTGGTTGTACATGATTAACCTCTAAACCAGAATAGTAGGACAAGTCTTGGTATAAAGTTCCACCAAAAGCTACGTTTAAGAGTTGTAAGCCTCGGCATAATCCTAAAATGGGTTTCTTTTGCTTCCAAGCCTCTTTGATTAATGCCAATTCAAAGTCATCTCTTCGAGGATCGATTCTACCAATCTTTAAAATCGGTTCTTCACCATATAATAATGGATTAACATCTGCACCACCCGTTAATACAATCGCATCAACTTTGTCCACATACTCTTTCGCATCTTCTGGATTGGTCAATGGAATGATTACCGGTAAAGCACCAGCTTTTTGAATAGCTGTCGTAATCGATTTTGGTGCTTGATTAATTTCAAAGTCCAATAAATGATTATCAATCTTAGTTAAAAAATATCCTGCAACACCTACTAAAGGTTTCATTATTTACATCATCCTTTCAAACGATTAAATGTATCTTACTATAAGTAAGTTATTAGTTCGAGTGAACTAAATTCACAAAAAGAATCGATAACAAAAAAATTTCAAACGAACCACGATATAAGCTACAATAGAGAAGAAAGATAAAGCATATAGGAGGATTAATTTGAAAAACTTTATTGAAATTGAAGGAAAACATAATAAAGCTGTTGTTTATAATCCCGATATCGATGATTCATCTTACGGACAAATAAAAGCCATGTTAGATCGAGAAGAATTCAAGGATAGCACGTTTCGTTTTATGCCAGATGTTCATTACGGAAAAGGGTCGACTGTGGGTACGACAATGAAAGTAATCGACAAAGTGGTTCCTAATTTTATTGGCGTAGATATTGGCTGTGGTGTGAATGTGACCGAATTAGCAATCAACAAAAAAGAGGCCAGTGATTTAAAATTCTTAAAGAAATTCGATCGCAACGTTAGACAACAAGTTCCATTAGGTTTTAAACGCCATAACACATACAAAGATGCACCAATCGTAAATCGTGAAGAATTTCTAGTTTCAGACCAATTAGACGAAGAAACGTATTATCAATCTATCGGATCACTCGGAGGCGGCAATCACTTCATTAGTTTAGAAGCAACAAAAAACGGAAAAGTATACCTTCTCATTCACTCGGGTAGTCGAAATATCGGACATACCGTAGCCTCTATTTATCAAGACCTCGCTGATGAAATGAACCCATTTGAGCGAAAGGGTGAAGCATACTTAGAAGGTCAAGCCTTCCAAGATTACTTGCATGATTTAGGACTCGCGCAAAAATATGCCCTACAAAATCGTCAGGCAATGTCTGATGCAGTCTTGGTGAGTAATGGGTTAGAAAAACGATCTCGTTTTGACTCTGTCCATAATTATATTGACTTAGACACGATGATTGCTCGTAAAGGAGCTATTTCAGCGAAAAAAGGTGAGAAAATCGTTATTCCATTTAATGGACGAGATGGTTCAGTAATTGCGCTAGGTAAAGGGAATGACGATTGGAATCAGTCAGCTCCTCACGGGGCTGGGCGTACGATGTCACGCACCCAAGCGAAAAAACGGATTAAGTTACAAGACTACCAAGAAATGATGAAAGACGTTTATTCAACATCCGTATCGAAACAAACGATTGATGAAGCACCAACAGCTTATAATCAACAGAAAAAAATACTAGATTTAGCTGAACCGACAATTGATGTTCTAGAATACATTAAACCCATTTATAATTTAAAAGGATAGAGAAAAGCTTGCTCTTTTTATGGAGCAGGCTTTTTTGTGTATTGAAAAAGAAAAAAAGATATGCTAAACTTTCAGTGCAACCGTTTTCACTATTGTTTAGTCGGAAACGAATTTATGTGAGAGGAATACCGTATGAAACCAACATTTAAACGATTTATATACATATCTGTAGCAGCTTTATCTTTACAAGCTATTCTACCGATGGCAACCCCCTTAGAAATTATTGCAGAGGAGACCGTCGCTTCTTCAGAAATAGACCTGCAAATTTTTCCAGAAGCAGCTTCCTATAATGAAAATGTTCTCATTAGTATTTCAGTACCGGCCGATATTGAAGTGGTACAAGCCACAATTGATGCTCGTGAAATAGGTGGTTCGGAAACTCTGGAAGTTGATTTAGCTTTAATGGAACATACTTTAGCGATAAGTGACGCAACGACTGCTGGGCTAAAAATCTTACCAATTTATTTAGAAACAGCTGCTGGTGAACAAATAACCATTGAAATTGAATTAGAAATAATACCTCGTGAAATTAAAGATGATGCTGATTTTGATTGGGATGAAGCCGTTATTTATTTCATGCTAACTGACCGTTTTATGGATGGGGATTCTTCTAATAATGATCCGAACGGAGAAGGTTATAATACAAATCATCCTGAAACGTATCATGGTGGCGATTTGCAAGGAATTATTGATCAATTAGATTATTTAGAAAATTTAGGCATAAATACGATTTGGATTACACCAATTGTCGATAACGTTGATCATAATCATCGTCATGGAAAAGAAGGGGCACAATATGGCTACCATGGCTATTGGGCGAAAGATTTTTCAAAAATCGATGAACATTTAGGGGACTTAGAAACACTAAAGACATTAATTGATGAGGCGCATGACCGTGGCATTAAGCTCATGGTTGATGTGGTCTTAAACCACACAGGTTACGGGATGAAAACAACAGACACAGCAGCAGGTATTCCGAACTACCCAACTCCAGAAGAACAAGCTGTCTTTGATGGGATGTTACGTCTTAATCCATTGAATGGCCATGATATTTTAGGTGAAATTTATGGCTTACCTGATTTTGTGACAGAAGAAGCAGCTGTTCGTGACCAAATTATTACATGGCAAACCGACTGGTTAGAGCGAGCTCGTACCGAACGTGGCAATACAATTGATTATTTCCGTGTGGATACTATTAAACATATGGAAGATACTTCTTGGCATGCTTTTAAAAATGAACTAACGAAAATTAAACCAGATTTTAAAATGATTGGTGAAAGTTGGGGTGCGACCTATAATAATACTTCCGGATACTTAAATTCTGGACAAATGGATTCTCTTTTAGATTTTGATTTCAAGCGTTTAGCTTCGATGTTTACACATGGGAATATTGAACAAGCAGAAGCAGAGTTATTGAAACGAAATGAGACCCTTTCAAATACTGGCACTGTTGGTCACTTCTTAAGCAGTCACGATGAAGATGGTTTTCTCTATTATTTCATGCAAGGGGATGAAGATTTATTTAAAGTAGCCATTTCACTACAGTTAACGGCCAAAGGGCAACCCGTTATATATTATGGCGAAGAAATTGGCCTCAGTGGTAAAGCTGAAGGGGATATGGACCAAGGTCATTTCAGTGAGAACCGTTCCGACTTCGATTGGGATAGAGTAGACGATCATCACTTAGTTGAGCATTACCAAAAGTTACTGTCTTCTCGACAAGCACACTCTAAAGCTTTTGCGAAAGGATATCGCGAGCATCTTGCAGGAACAAATGATGAAGGCTATTCAGCTTTTTTAAGAAGCTATGAAGACGATACCGTTATTGTAGCGATAAACACGACAAATGAGCCCATTGAAGTGAATATTTCGGTACCATTTAAAGCTGGTATAACAGTAAAAGATGAGTACAGTGAAGCATTATATACCGTTAATGAAGATCGAAACGTACAATTTACATTGCCAGCTTATGAAAAAGGTGGGACTGTTATTTTAGCTGAGACTGAAGGAGCTAATCCATCCGTACAAAATGAGCTTCTTCCGTTTATCATTGTTGGTGTTGTAGCTTTAGGGATTTTTGGTTTCATCATTTTGAATAAAAAGAAAGTATAACGAAAAAGGAAGCAATCCCTGATGTGGGTTTGCTTCCTTTTTTTAATGAAATATTTGATGTAAATAGTAAGGCATCTGAACGCGCCACCATTCCCAATCGTGGGAGACATCATAACCCCACTCATCAAACCAACCATTTAAATGTTTTTGTGTAAAAGCTTCTTTTAGTGAATTGTAAGAAGGTAGACCATCGTGTTCCCAAGCGCCTAAGCCGGTACAAACAATTATATTTGCGGAACGAATACGATCAATGAACCATGGATCACTTAATTGCCAAATATAATCGGACGGTGAATTATTATAAACCAATGAGTCATTTCCATATTCACCAACAAAGAAACGAGCATCATACACGCCACTTAAGGCTATTGTTGTTTGGAAAACGTCTGGATGTTTTAGTTGCATATTTATCGCATGATAAGCCCCCATACTGCAACCAGAAGCCATCATTGGACCATCTCGCCAGGTTTTATGTTTAATAAAAGGAACGGCTTCGTGGATCACATACCGTTCGTAAGCCTCATGCGCTAATGCGCGATCATGAGCAGACTTCCAATCGTTCAACCAACTTTCGTGATCATAAGTAGATAAGGTAAAGAATTGAACTTGTCCAGCGTCGATAAATTTTCGACTAGCTTCAATCATTCCAAAATCAGCATATTCACTATGACTACCACCAGAAGAGGGGAAGATGACGATTGGCATCCCATCATGACCGTAACGATTTAAGAGCATCTCTTGTCCGAGCTCTCCACTCCAATGGCTTAAAAATTCTACATGCATATGGCACCTAAACCTTTCATTATTGTTTTCTTGTATGAATAAATTTTATAATGTCATCGACTTCATCTTGTGTCTTTGCGTTAATCGCGTAGAAATAATCACCCATTAATGCAGCAAAGGCTTCGGGCATACGTTCATTTTTCTTTATTTGGTCACCAAATTCAGCTAGTATTTGTTCACGTGAATGCTGGTATTCGTACTTATCACGCTGGGTGATTCCAACACAGAAGATTCTTTCTCCCGTACTGTCTTCAATATCATGATCCAATACAACGTCAGCATATAGACTGAATAAGTTTATAGATTGCGCAAAATTATAAAGATCTACTGCATAGTTTCCAGCAATACGGTTGTTGTATTCTAAGGCAATATACTCGCCATCTGGCATTTTAAAAAATTCAATATGGAAGAAGCGTTCTTTCATTCCAAATTCTTTTACAATACGTTTTCCATACTCGACTAATTTAGGGTCGATATCTTTTTGAATCACATAAGCCATATCGGCTTGTTGATCAATAAATTCTAAAGTAGGTTTACTGTATGTTAAGCATGTGTGCCAAACAATATTTCCATTTTGATCGATTAAACCGTCATATGTTCCTAAGCGGTCACTCGCAATGGCTTGTTCAATAAAATATGGCGCTTTATCTACATAGTATTCCTTAAACGCTTGTAGTTCTTCAGGAGTTTTAATCATAAATGTTGCCTCGGAGCCAACGCCATTGTCTGGTTTTGCGACAACAGGCAAGCCTAGTTGGTGGATTGCTTCATCTAGTTCATCTCTGTGTTCAATCACTAAACCATCAACTACTGGAACGCCTGCACGTTTGAAGACCTTTTTCATTTCAGATTTAAATTTTGTTTGCTTTAAATCGTCTGGTTTAACACCAGGTACATTAAATTCTTCTCTTAGTTCAGCATCCAATTCTAACCAAAACTCATTGTGTGATTCAATGCGCTCGATTTTTCCATGTTTAAAGTATAAATAAGCAACCGCTCGCTTGACGGTGTCGATGTCTTCCATATCTTCTACTAAATAATATTCTGTCAGTGCATCTTGAAGTTCTGTACCTAATTCATTATATGGTGTATCTCCGATACCCAATACATTGATCCCTTTTTTCTTTAACTCATATGCAAATGGTTTAAAGTTGTTCGGGAAGGCTGGAGAAATAAGAATGAAATTCATAATGATGTGCTCCTTTCTAACTTGTCAATCTATAATCTTCTAGGGTATTTTACCACCCAGTAGTTAAGAAGCGTAGGGCCTCTGGTAGGTGACGTGCCCAAGCTTCTTCAGTATGCTTTTCATCAGCAAAAATATTTAAATCGATGTTTTCAATCGGAATCCCTTTGGTAATTAAGTTTTTTGCATAATTTACTGAGCAGTCGATATAGGCTTGTTTCATGTTGCCATACATTAGTTTACGATCGGTATCATCACCTTCTTGCGTACCCACTTGGATATAAACCCGTTGTTCAGGGTCTAATTCATTTTCAGATAGATACTTATTAAAGGCTGTTTTAGTAATCCAGTTCGCTAATGAAAAAATACCGATACGTCCAATTTGGTCTTTATACTCAACACCCATAAAACTTGTGATGGTTCCACCCAACGAACTACCAATCATCGCCGTATGATTTTTATCTGGCTTCGTTCGATAATTTTTATCAATGAATGGCTTCACAATATTCATGACAAAGTCACCGTATTCGTAACCTTTACCACCTAATCGAATATCATTTGGCAGGGGACTTTCCGTTATAACCCAAGGTGCATATTCATGCATTCGGTTTTCACCATCGTTATCAATGCCGACTAAAATCATCTTTGGCAGGTCTTCGTTTCTTTTGATAGTTGGAATAGTTTTCCAAGAATGCCCACTAAATGCTTCACGACTATGGAAAACATTTTGCCCATCATGGAAATAGATGACAGGGTAATTTGTCGCCTCATCTGCAGCATAGTCTTTTGGTAGTAAAATACGCACGCGTCGCTTTTTATTTGTATAGGGTACCGTTAGGAAATGGGTTTCTAATTTTAAATAATAATAAGATTGATCAACCATTTGAACCTCCTTTTGAGTATTTGACTCATTATACTCTAATTCTATTCTAATCTAAAGTATTTTTGAAACATTTAAGTTTTTTTCTGCGTCTCAATGATTGTGTCAACGGTATTTTCGCCACCGGAGGTTAAAATGTTTGCCATCGTACACCCTTTATCGACAATACGTTGCATATAACGTAATTGTTTTTCATCCAAATTTGCACCTAGAACTACTAATTTAACTTCGATAGCAATTGTTTCACTTCTTTTAGGGCCTTTGATTTTACTATTCGCTTGTACATCAATTTTTTCATAAGCGATATTGTTATGGTCAAGATAGCTTTTTGCAACAATCATTTTACAACTAGCAATTGAACCTAATAAGAATCCATGTGGTGATGTCCCTTCGTTTTTACCACCATCTTCGAGGGAACGATCAACGGTGTAGGGGAAGCCGTCAATTTCTAAGTGAACTTGGTGACTGTCGGTTAAAAATCCTTCTGTATACATTTATATAACGTCCTTTCGAGGTCTATATTAATTTTAGTATACCAAATCCATAGAAAAAGGGCATTGTAGATGCTACAATGCCCTTAAATCTATTCGGTTATGAGTAAGGCAGGCGTATCAGCTAGTGAAAGCTGTCCATCTGCAATATTTACTTTTTCATTCGTAATATAATTTGTATATTCTCCGTCAGGCAGATCGACTGCAACTACACCCGTTTGTTTCTTAAGGTTAAATACGCCAATGATTTTATTTGTCTTTGTACTATGTGAAAGAGTAACCGTGTTTAATTCATCATGCGCAACGAGGCTATAAGGCACATTATCTGTTGGAATGAACTTCTTTTTCAGATTCGCGAGATGGCTCATATAGGTTGATAAATCATGTGAAGCTTCCCAATCAATTGTGTCCTTTTCAAACAGACTAGGTACTTTGTCTGCTAAAACTTCTTGCCCGTTATAAATTAAGTTGGCACCTTTTTGTAAGTAGTTAAATGCATTCCATTGTTTTAAGTCGTCGATGTCTCTTATAAGAGCAGCAATTCGGTCCTGATCATGGTTTTCTAAAAATTTAACTTTAATATAATTATCAGGGTAATTCGAATCTTGTAGATTCAATGCATAAATATATTTGCTTAAAGGAGCTTCATCTAAAACATATTCCTTAAAGGCAGGGTAAACATCATAATCATAGGACATGTCGAAAGCTTGATACATTTCACCATCGCTATGGGCTAAGACGTTTTCTGTTCTTAAGTATTGCAAGAAATGTCTTTCGATACTTTCAGCTAACCAAATAAAATCTGGCTTTATTTCAGAAACAGCTGCACGGGCTTTTTCCCAAAACGCAACAGGAACTAGAGGAGCAACGTCGCAACGGAAACCATCGACGAGTTCGGCCCACTGTGTGATCGTATCTATTTGATAATCCCATAATGCTTCGTTGGAATAGTCTAAATCTACAATGTCTGTCCAATCACCAACTTGATTCCCCATTTTACCATTACTTTTTTTAAAGAACCACTCTGGATGTTCTTCGACTAACACGGAATCGGGTGATGTATGATTAAATACGATATCCATCATAACTTTCATGTCTAACGCATGGATTTCTTCAACTAATTTTTTGAAATCTTCAAGTGTTCCATGAGTGGTATCCAGTCCACGATAATCTTTAATCGCATAGGGAGAACCGACGCTTCCTTTTCGTTTTATTTCACCAATAGGGTAGAAAGGTAAGAACCAAATAATGTCTGTTCCTAAATTTTTAATCCGTTTTAAATCGTTTTGAATCGACTGAAATGTTCCTTCTTCAGAATAATTACGAATGAAAACGCTATAAATATTTGAGTTTCTTAAATCAATAGATGTATCTTTGGCCATGTTGTTCCTCCTAATAAGAATTATTTTACGCAACCGTTTTCGTTATTATATGTGAAAGAATAAATATAATCAATAAAAAAAGAGCCTAACCATATCGTTAGACTCCATTATTTTAATGGGTAATGAAAAAGGCTGGTGTATCTTTTAAATTCATTTTTCCATCTGTTATTAGAAAAGTGTTAAGATTGATTTGGTTCGTGTATTCGCCATCTGGAATATCTAAATGAATATCGCCTTCATGGTGTTTGAGATTAAAGACGCCAATTCTATTTTCGACATTATCATTGTAGTACATGACAACAGTGTTGATATCATCACGAGCTTCGAGATGATAGTGCACATTGATTAATGGAATAAATTCTTTTTGGATATGTGCTAGTCTAGCTAAATACTGGCTGAGGTTAATTCCTGTTTCCCAATTGATGGTCTCATCTTCAAAGAGCTCAACCATTTTATTAGCAGCGACTTCTTGTCCATTAAATAATAAAGATGCCCCTTTTTGAAGATAACTAAAGGCTGTCCATTGAATTAATTGATCAATATTTGTTAAAAAATTGATGATGCGTTCTTGATCATAATTCTCTAGAAACCTCAGTTTGGCATAGTTCCATGGGAAATTCGTGTCTTGTTTATTTAGTGAATCGACTAATTTTGATAGTGGAATCCAACTTCTTAAATAATCATGAAAATCATCTCTTATATCAAAATCAAAAGACAAATCAAAGGCTTGATACAACTCAGCGTCACTGTGGACACCGATTTGAAAACTTCTCATATGTTGAATATTTCTTGTCTCGACAGAGTCAGCTATCCAAAGCAGGTCCGGTTTGACTTTTGATACTTCTTCTCTAGCTTTTAGCCAAAATTCTACTGGGATTAATGGGGCAGCATTACAACGAAAACCATCGACATGCTGAGCCCAATATTTTAATGTTTCTATTTGATAATCCCATAAGTCACGATTGTTATAGTCTAGGTCAACGATATCTTTCCAGTCACCAAAACGATTCCCCATTGAGCCATCTAGTTTCTTGAAGAACCACTCGGGGTTTTCCTTCACTAATAGCGAGTCTGGAGATGTGTGATCAAATACAATATCAACAATAACCTTCATATTACGCTTGTGTATTTCACGAATTAAGATCTTGAAATCTTCGATTGTCCCTAAATTCGGGTCGATTTTCCGATGGTTTTTAATCGCGAAAGGGGAGCCTAAAGTCCCTTTTTTATTCTTTTCGCCAATTTCATAAAAAGATAGAAACCATATATAATCGGTTCCTAAAGACTTGATGCGGTCTAGTTCAGAGTGTATAGCGTTTAATGTGCCAGCTTCAGTAAAGTTACGAACAACTACGTTATAAATGCTAAAGTTTCTAACTCTTAAAGGTGTATTCACTGCCATGAAACTTTCCTCCTCAAATAGGTAAGGCGGCATGTACTCAAAGTTTAAACCGTTAATTTAATACGTGCTAATTAGTTCTGTGTGAACATATTCATGGATATAACGGTTTTTCTTTTTCTCGTTTTCCATTTCTGCAAATGTTTCGAATAATATTTCAACTGCGCGACTGCCTAATAACTGTGTATTCAAATTAATATAAGATTCTTCTGTAACTTGATTATATAGGGTATCTTCAAAAGATTTAAATGTTATGGTTTTGATTTTTTTAAATTCTTTTTCTTGTAAGGCCATTTGGATACCGTCTGCGACTAACTCATCTGCGATAACTAATCCGTCATATTCTTCTAAATCTCTTTTACTTTTTGCGAAATTATAGCCATCTACTGGTAAGAAAGCAAGATCATTAAATACATAATCTTCGTTATAGGTGATATCACTATCTATCAGTGCTTGCTTATAGCCATTGTATCGTGCCTGGATAAAGAACTGTTCTTTGTCTCCACCAATATAGGCAATTTTTTTGCAACCTAAATTAATGAGGTGATTGGTTGCAATTCGACCTAATGTCTCATTGTCATTGTCCACAATATTCACTTTGATAGTATCCGGTGAACCAATGACAATAGAAGGGCAGCCGACTTTTTGTGCAAAAGTTAATAGTGGATCATTTTTTGTAGCATATAAAAAGATTAAACCTTCTACTTGTTTTCCTTGCACGATCTTTTGGATGTGATTTAAACGCTGTTCATTCGTTTGTCCGGTCGATATTAGAATAGAATAGTCATTTTTTGACATTTCATCATTAATTCCTCTCAATACAGTTGGGAAGAATGGGTTTTGATAAAATGCATCAGATGCAAGAGGTAATACTAAGCCGAATGTTTTAGAACGATTGCTTGCAAGCCCTTGCGCATTTATATTTGGAAAATAATTTAATTCTTCCATAACCTGGCGCACTTTCCTTTTTGTTTTCTCACTTATAGAGGGGCTGTCTGCAACGACCCTAGAAACTGTTGAGGGTGCTACTCCAGCTCGTTTAGCAACATCCCGTATTGTAATAGCCATCATATATTTTCCTCTCAATATTTACTGATTTTATTATAAATGATATGTGAGGCGCTTTCAATATTTGTCGGATATTTATGAAAAATTTACGAAAACGGTTGCGTAACTTACTCCTTATTTGTATAATGGGTTTGTAATCAATTTGAACTGGAGGGAACCTATGGAAAGAAATAGTGGTGTATTGTTGCACATATCATCCTTACCGAACGAACAAGGTATAGGAACATTTGGAAAAACCGCTTACGAATTCGTAGATTTTTTAGTAGAAACTGGACAGAAGTATTGGCAAATCTTACCTCTTACAACAACAAGTTTTGGGGATTCGCCATACCAATCATTCTCTGCATTTGCTGGGAACACTCATTTTATAGATTTTGATGTTTTAGTAGAAGATGGACTTCTAGATGAATCGGATCTTTTAGGTTATGATTTTGGTGATAATCCTGTAAAGGTAGATTATGCGAAAGTCTTTAACCAAAGACGTCCAGTATTAGATAAAGCTGTAAATAATTTTATTGAACAAAAGGGCTTAAGAAAATCTTCTTTTAAAACCTTTATGAAAGAAAATGAAGAATGGCTAATACCATACGTTGAATATATGACTGTGAAAGAAAACAACGATTTGAATCCATGGTACGAATGGCCAGAAAAATATCGTCATTACGATAAAGAGTTCATTCAAGAATTTTGTGATACGCAAGAAGAATTATATAACTATCATTTAGTGACTCAGTATTGGTTCTTCAAACAATGGATGCGTCTAAAAAAATATGCGAATGAAAACCATATTGAAATTATTGGAGACATTCCTATATATGTATCGAGAGATAGTGTTGAAATGTGGCAAACGCCGGAATTATTTGTTGTTGATAAAGACAACAATCCGAAATCCGTTGCTGGTGTGCCACCAGATACTTTCTCAGATGATGGTCAGTATTGGGGAAATCCAATTTATGACTGGGAATATATGTACAAAACAGACTACGAGTGGTGGGTATGGCGGATGGAAGAAAGTTTTAGACTTTACGACGTTGTACGTATTGACCACTTTAGAGGATTTGAAAGTTATTGGGACATTCCTTACGGTTCTGCTACTGCAGCAACAGGGGAATGGAAGCTAGGTCCTGGCATTCGATTATTCAAACAAATTAAAAAAGACTTAGGTAATTTAAACATTATTGCGGAAGACTTAGGTTTCATAACACCAGAAGTTAATGAAATGCGTGAAGCAACTGGCTTCCCAGGAATGAAAATTTTAATAAACGGCTTTGCTGTTGATGAAGATAGTACAGATTTACCACATCATTACCATCCAAATACAATCGCTTATGTAGGAACGCATGATAACCCATCTGGATTAGATTGGTATTTAAACCATGCGAACCAAGAACAGCGTGATCAAGCGGATGTGTATTTCAACAGACGTCCAGGAGAGCATATCTCTGATGCACTGAACCGTGGAATAGCTGCTTCACCAAGTAGTATTGCTATTTACACTATGCAAGATTTACTTCACTTAGGAGCAGAAGGACGTATGAATCGTCCATCAACTATTGGTGATAACTGGGATTGGCGCTTTAAACCAGGGGCTATCACAAATGATATTACAGAAAAATTATTAGCATGGACGAAATCATATTTCCGCTACAACGACAAAATCCTAGCAGAGAAAAATAATGATCCATTAAGCGAAACTGAAAAGTTAAGCTTAGAGTCTAGTGATCAACTGGAAAAAGAATTTAACGAAAATTAAAAAAATATAATCTTTTAAGGAGAGAAAAATGC
Source organism: uncultured Carnobacteriaceae bacterium (assembly GCA_964624875.1). Lineage (GTDB taxonomy): Bacteria > Bacillota > Bacilli > Lactobacillales > Carnobacteriaceae_A > Atopostipes. The sequence continues at coordinate 17,981 of CAZUZA010000025.1, forward strand.
TTAATTTAAATCAACTTGCAAAAAATGAATTTAACAAATCTATCGAGGAATGTTCCAACGAAGAGATCTATAAATTATTATTAGATCTAGTACAAGACAAAGCTCAAAACCAAACACTAAATGAAGGTAAGAAAAAATTATACTACGTTTCAGCTGAATTTTTAATCGGTAAACTATTATCAAACAATTTATTAAACTTAGGATTATACGAAGAAGTTGAAAATCAATTAAAAGCAAATGGTAAATCATTAGCTGAGGTTGAAGAAGCTGAACAAGAACCATCATTAGGTAACGGTGGATTAGGTCGTCTAGCTGCATGTTTCTTAGATTCGATTGCAACTCTTGGATTTAATGGAGACGGTGTTGGATTAAACTATCACTTTGGACTATTCCAACAAATTTTCAAAGATAACCAACAAACATATGCTCCAGATGAGTGGTTAGCAGATCCAACTTGGTTAACAAAATCAGACGTATCATTTGAAGTACCATTTGGTAAGTTTACGTTAACGTCATCACTATACGATATTGAAGTATTAGGTTTCCAGCAAGATAAGAGAAACCGTCTACGTCTATTTGATTTAGACACTGTTTCAAGTGATATTATCGAAGAAGGTACAATTACATTTGATAAAACAAATATTGAAGAAAACTTAACCTTGTTCTTATACCCAGACGATTCAGATCGTAACGGTAACTTATTACGTATTTACCAACAATACTTTATGGTTTCTAACGCTGCACAATTAGCGATTGCAGAAGCCATTGAACGTGGAAGTAACGTCCATGACTTAGCAGATTACGTTGTTATCCAAATTAATGATACACACCCAACATTCATTATTCCTGAGTTAATTCGTTTGTTAACTACGCAACATGGTGTTGATTATGATGAAGCTGTTATAATTGTTAAAAATATCGTAGCATTCACAAACCACACAATCTTAGCAGAAGCTTTAGAGAAGTGGCCTTTAGACGATGTTAAAGAAGTTGTTCCTGAAATTGCTACAATCATCGAAAAATTAGATGTTCAAATTAAAAAGCAATTTGCAAATAAGCCAAATGTACATGTCATTGACGAAAATAACATTGTTCACATGGCACATATTGCTATTCACTTTGGTTTCAGTACAAATGGAGTTGCTGCATTACACACGGAAATTCTAAAAGAGACAGAATTAAAGCCATTCTACGAGTTATATCCATCAGAGTTTTCAAATAAAACAAACGGAATTACTTTCCGTCGTTGGATTATGGCAGCAAACCCAGAGTTAACGGCTTACTTGGATGAGAAGATCGGTACAGACTGGCATTTAGATGCAGATTTAACTGGTTTGTTAGAATTCCAAAAAGACGAAAAAGTATGGCAAGAATTAAAAGACATTAAAAACATTAAAAAAGCTCAATTAGCAGAGCACTTAGAGCGTACGCAGGACATCAAGATTAATCCGAACTCGATTATTGACGTACAAATCAAACGTATTCATGAATACAAGCGTCAACAAATGCTTGCATTATACGTAATCTACAAATATTTAGATATTAAAGCTGGGAATATTCCTGCAACACCAATTACAATTATCTTTGGTGGTAAAGCAGCTCCAGCATACACAATTGCACAAGATATTATTCACTTAGTGTTAACACTATCTGAATTAATTGAAAATGATGCAGATGTTAAAGACCACTTACAATTAGTATTTGTTGAGAACTACAACGTTGGTGAAGCAGAGTACTTATTCCCAGCTGCAGATATTTCAGAACAAATCTCATTAGCTTCTAAAGAAGCAAGTGGTACAGGAAACATGAAGTTCATGTTAAACGGTGCATTAACGGTTGCAACACTTGATGGTGCAAACGTTGAGATTGCTGAATTAGTAGGTAACGAAAATATTTACCTCTTCGGTCGTTCAAGTGATGAAATTGTTCACTTATACGAAACGAACGGTTACAACCCACAATACTACTACCACAAACGTGGTATTAAGCCGATCGTTGACTTCATCGTAAGTGATGAAATGATGGCACTTGGTAACGAAGCGAACTTAACTCGTTTATACAATGACATCAAAAACAAAGACTGGTTCATGGCATTAATTGATTTAATTGAATTCATTCAAATTAAAGACTTAATGTTTGAAGATTATGAAAACCAAGATTTATGGCAAGAAAAATCTCTAATCAACATTGCGAAAGCAGGATTCTTCTCAGCAGACCGTACAATCGAAGAGTACAACAACGATATTTGGCACTTAACAGATGACTCATCGAAACAAGATT
>CAZUZA010000026.1:0-5042 GCA_964624875.1 uncultured Carnobacteriaceae bacterium
ACTATTCGTTTACGTCTATTCAAAGTAGCTGGGAAACTAGTTAATACAGCTAGAAAAATATATATGAAACTCTCTAGCTCACATGTCTACCAAACAGAATTTTACGATGTGTTTCATCGAATCCAGCGGATTCGATATTATATTTAATAAAGTTCAGATTTTAAAAAAAGTGATTGTTGCCTAGGGATTACTATGCCTAAAAACAAATAGCTGATACTAAAAAAGTAGATTTCATCTGATAAGTACTTAAACATTTAAGGAAAACTGCAAATATTTAGAATCACGTTTAAATTACTGCAGAAAAACAATAAAATAACTAATAAATTAGAAGTATGAATTATTCAGGTCCTATATAGTAAGAAAGACCCCGGATGGGGTCTTTACAATATTGATTTTATTATTACTCTGAAGCTTTTTCAACTCCACTTGCATCGTATTCATACTGGTATCCTGATTCTGGGCTCCCAGTTCTTGTAACTACAACTTCTCCACCAAGTTTATTATCATCTTCGTTATTACCACCACGGTCATCTAGGAAACCTTCTTCATATAATTTACTTACCTTAATTTCAGACTTAGATTCTCCGGAAGTTTCTTCCTTCCATTCGACCTCATCATTTTCCGTCGTTACGTAAAGTCTTGCTGCGTCTGCCACTAATTCTTTTTCTGCCTCAGTAGCGTTATTATCTGCACGACTAATTACACTACCAATTGCCTAACCAAATTTTTCTGTATATCTGAATCTATGCCTTCCATTTGCCAGCCCCCTTACCCATAGTTTATCTAATCCTATGGAGTCTATTCCACTAATTTTATCACAGTTTAGAGATATATCCCAAAACTTATTCGTCATTTTTCATGAAAGTGAAATCAAAATCCTCATTTTTCGTGATTAATAACAAGCCATCACCGATTGGTAAGATAGTTGCCGTTAAAGCTTCATGCGTTAGGACCACATCTAAAAACGCATTTAACTTGCGATGGATTTTGCGCACGCGTCGTGGTATTTCTGACTCTTCGTGTAAAATGGTCCCCCCCTGTAACACGTCATCCACGGCTAAGACGCCACCTTCTTTTAACACACGCATACAATCTGGGAAAAAGTCGTAATACTTCGCCTTTGCGCTATCCATAAAAATGAAGTCAAATTCCTTCGCTGGCAATTTTTCTAACCACTCTTCCGCTTGCCCTTCTAATATTTTTACGCGATCCGATATGCCTAACGCCTCAAAGTTTGCTTCTGCACGTGGAATCATTTCACCATTACGCTCGATCGTTTGGATTTGAGCGTCGGTATACTCTGCGAACACACCTGCCGAGAAGCCAATGTGCATGCCGACTTCAAGGATGTTTTTTGGCTGTAACTGGCCTAAGAGCCACATAAAAAAAGAGACCGTTTCGTGTGGAATGACAGGGTTTCTGTTCTCGTTTGCTTCTGTTTGAATATCCTTTAGGTGGCCGCTTAGTTGTTGCTGGTTGGTGCGTAGAAAATCACGTACATCGTGGTTTATGACTGGTCGATCCATCATTTCATTTTTTTTGTTCATTTTTTCACTGCTTTCCATAAATTTTGTGCATTATTCTGTGTATTCTATTAAAAACATCTGTTATACTGTAATAGTAATTTAATTTGAGAGGGGAAAATCTATGCTTATTAAAGAGCTATCTCTTGCTAAAACGCGTGTGCGTACTGTTCCAGAAACGGTTACTTTAGAAGAGGCCTTGGAATTATTAGAAGAGTATGGGTATCGTTGTGTACCTATTGTAGATGAAACGGGTACAATTTATCGTGGTAACATTTACCGTATGCATTTGTACAAACATAAATCTGAAGGAAAAGATATGAGTCTTCCAGTTACTCATTTGCTGAAAAACGCAACGAAATATGTTCATACGTATTCTTCGTTTTACAGTATCTTTTTCATGATTAAAGACTTGCCTTATATTACTGTTTTAGATGAAAACAATCATTTTTACGGTATTTTAACGCATAGTGCTTTAATTAATTTACTAGAGCAGTCTTGGAAGATTGATTCAGGTAGCTTTGTTTTAACAATTGCTGCTGGTGGTGAGACGGGCGATCTTGCGAATATCTCAAGAGCGGTTAACCGTTATGCTGACATTATCAGTGTCATTACGTTAGACCCGGAAGAAAGTTCGATTCGTCGTACGATTATGACTTTAGGTCCGGATTCAACCATCGAGGACGTTGAGAAAATTCGTACGTTACTTGACCGTCGTGGTTACGGCGTTCTACAAGTCGAAAACTTACGTGAGCTTAACGACTAATATACTTTTATTATAGCTTTAATCGGCTCAAAAGAAAATAAGAAAACGACTTCTTTCACAAGAGGAAGTCGTTTTTTTGTATTTATATGGGTTTAAAAGAAAAACTGAATCAACGTACTCATAATCGCAATCGTAAAGGCGCCACCTAAGCGATTGGCGACTTGTGCGTAAGGCATCATTTCTTCACGATCGGCTGTCGCTAAAATTGAGATACTGCCTACTCCACCCATGGCCGCTTGGTTGAGTGAAATAAGCGTTGCTTCCACCGGATATGTTTCATTAAAGCGTGACATGAAGAAACCAGTCAGGCCTAAAACAACCGCGACGGAAAAGAGAACGACTAAGTATTGCCAAGTGATGGTGCCGATAATATCTTCTAACGTTAAGAAGACCACTCCGACTCCTACCATCATCGGTACGTTAAGCGTCGTTGAGATCGCTTTGTAAAATTGGACGGTACTGAGTTCGAGTTGTTTCGGCAACACTTGGAAATATTTTAAAAGCGTCACTGCAAAAATCACGATGACAGCTGTTGGCAAACCAATAACTTTTTCTAAAATACGTCCACCAATATAAAAAGCTGCAACTAAAAACAAGCCTGTACCGATAAGTTGATAGCTAATCGGTTCTTTTTCGTAGTTTTCCCCTTCCGAAAAGTCGTCTTCTTCGTTCGCTGTTCGGATATAGGTGCCATTCCCCGTTAAGTTCTGCTTATATTCTCCAATGATGTTTGCGATGGCCGCACCACCTATGACAAAAAAGTTTACTAAAACAGATGCCGGTGTCAATAATGCCACCATTTCACCATAAGGGATCCCCATCACTTCACTATAACCGAGGGATAAAGGCAGTACGCCTCCCGAAACGCCGCCACTTAAAGCTGGTGTGACAATGAAGAAGAGCGTTTCTTTGAAGCCGAGGCCGAGCGCCCAGCCGATCGTGGTTGGAATCAGCAAGGCTAGTACGAATCCTGTCGCCATAGGGATCGCCATCCGCGAGAACCCTTGAACGAGAACGTTACGGTTCATGCCTAAAATACTCCCACTCACCATCGTGAAGATGTATAAGTTTTGGAAGTTGATGTCGCCCATAAATAAATTAACGGCATCGACGGTATTTTGCGGCAGGATATTAAAGAGCACCATAAGCGATGGAATAACAATCGCGAGTATCGTACCACCCCCGAGTTTGTTGACGATTGGAATAGCATCCCCAATTGCGCCCAGTGCCCAACCGAGTGCCATAATAACAGCGACCCCTCCTAGTAAATCAGTCGGAATTACTTCCGTGTAAATCCCTAAAAAGATAATAGATGCAAATAGGACATATACCGGAAACGAGACCACCCCAATTTGCTGGCGCTTCAGTTTCTGCCACAAACTTGAGAATGTAGCTTTTTGTATTTTATCTTCATCTTGATTTTGATCCGTCATGCAGCGATTCCTCCAGTGCAATTTCTAAATTTCCAACGTTATATGTAACCTTCATTTTATGGGCTTTATGAAGAGAACACAAGTAAAATCGAGAAGTTTGAGTGAATATTAAGGGCATCTGTGAAGAGTTGCTCAAAAGTCATCCCAGTAATTTTAAAGCTGAAGAAAAGCGGCGCTTTTCGACCTTTTATTCATTGGATCGAAAAAAGAAGTGCGTCCCAGCACTTCTTTCCCACTACATCTTATAAAAAGAAATCATCGTCGTCACCGGAAACGTCGATCACTATTTTACCAGTATTTTCATCGGCTTCTAACTGGCGATGCGCTTCGGGCACATCTTCAAAGTCCAAGACCGAATGAATGATTGGTTGAATAATGTCTTCATCAAAGAAGCCCATAATGCGGTGCGCAAATTCTTGCGACAATTTTTCTTTGTAGTCATCATCTCTAGGCGACAACAACGTTCCTTTGAGTGAAATGCGTTTGCCCATAATGTCACGAATTGAGAATTGTGGGACATCTGCTCCACCTAATGTTCCAATAAAGATCCAGCGCGCATCTAAAGCAGCGGCTCTCAAGTTTTGGTCGTAATACGAACCTCCGATAAAGTCTAAGATAACATCTGCACCCTTACCATCTGTGTACTCTAACACTTTTTCCGCAAAGTCTTCTTCTTTGTAGTTAATCACATGTTTGGCACCGAGTGCTTTCGCCATATCCAGCTTTTGTTGTCTTCCGGCTGTTGCGATAATCTGTGCATCGGTAATTTTACGGCTTGCTAGTTGAATCGCTGCCGTTCCAACGCCACTACCGGCCGCGTGTACTAAGATGGTTTGCTGAGGCTTTAATTCCCCAAGCCAAAACATCGTTTGGTAAGCCGTCAAGAATACTTCCGGAATAGCTGCAGCTTCAATAAAGGACATGGAGTCTGGAATACGCATCGCGTGTCCAGCATGCATTACCGCATATTCTGCGTACGCATTTCTATTCGTAATTCCAGCGACACGTGTACCCTCTTTCAAGTCCGGATAGTTAGGTGATTCTTTCACGACTACACCGCTCACTTCTACTCCTAAAATCGGATACGGTTCTTCTAACTCTTTATTTTCTCGCGTGTAAATATCTAAACGGTTAATCGCCGTTGCGGCTACTTTTATTAACACTTCATTTTCTGTTGGTTCGGGAATTGGTCGGTCTACCATGACTAATTGCTCAATCCCACCTGGCTCTTTAATTGTCCAAGCTTTCATTCCTCATCAGCTCCTTCAGCATTTGTACCTTATAATGATAACTGGTTCTTTCGGGAATTCCAAATTTAGG
>CAZUZA010000026.1:5142-20124 GCA_964624875.1 uncultured Carnobacteriaceae bacterium
AATAACTCCCGATTGCTTACGATTTCCTCCTACCAGCCGTCTACATTTCACCAAGAAAAAAGACTAGAGCGACAAAATCTGTGCTCTAGCCTGTTTATGTGATTACGCGCGTTCTTCCATCGTGCGGTTGAATTGGATGCGGTTGTCGAGGAAGATGATGACTGGAATCGAGACAGCCATGACGATCGCGACACTTGCGGCAAAACTTAAGTAAAGTGTACCAAAGATGGCCATTTGTTCGGTTAGGAAAGCTACCATTAACGCCAGTATGAAGCTCATCACTGAAAAGACGGTGGTGTTAATAACCAGTTTCTTCACTAGACTGTCGCTTTCTTTAATAATTAGCGAGACGATCCAAATCGAAAGGACTGTGTGAAGTGTTCCAAAAATGACGTCGTAAATACCAAAGTCTGAGCGCATATTGGCGACTGCTACCCCGACGATTAAGCCGACTGAGTATTTCTTATTAAAAACCGGTAAGTGGGCAAACATTTCCGAGAGGCGTAACTGTAGTGGCCCATAGGACGGCAAAAATATGGTAATGACAATATAAATTGCCCCGAATAATGCATTTAACGTTAATTGTTTTAAAGATAATTTCATCGATATTCTCCTTTTTAATTCCAAAAAAAATAAAGAGCTACCTCGTAAAAAGCAGGTAGCACAATTTATGTATATATGTACACTTAAACTAGACTCAAGCTAATTTTCAGTGCTTTATCTACGTCTTCCATCAAATCATCACTTAAGTGTGTAATCTTATCTGTCAAGCGCTGCTTATCTATTGTGCGTAACTGTTCCAACAAGGCAACTGAATTTTCAGTTAGCCCCTTATCCTTGCCAATTGCGACATGCGTTGGTACACGACTTTTATCGATTTTACTCGTAATGGCAGCAACGATTACAGTTGGACTGTATTTGTTCCCGATATTATTTTGTAAAATTAAGACTGGGCGAATCCCGCCCTGCTCTGATCCAACCACAGGCGACAAATCAGCATAGTAGACTTCTCCACGTTTAATCATAAGCCTTGTCCCCCTTACTTGATCAGAAAACGGTCTAAATCAGTATCATTCGATATGACTATAAGCTTCATTTTCTGTCATTGTAAAAGCATTACTAATTTCTAAGTTCATACTACCAAACTCTACATAGCCTTCTTTTAGCTCCTCATACCCTGTCACAAAATCCTTGAGCGATTGTTTTAATAAACTATTGATCAAATTCTGATCCTTTTCATCAATTTGCTCACAAATATCTTCTATAACCGAATAAGTCTCGGCATCTATCTCAACAACAAACTTCTTTTTTTCTTGTGACATTTTCAGTAAGCCTCCTAAGAATCAGTAAAAATACGTTAAAGCTATTTTAGCACACTCATGCTAAATCACAACAATTCTTTTAAACAGTTGTTCATTTTTAGTCTTCCAAAATCACTTGCGCAACCGCATATGCTTCTGAATGTGAGATAGAAACATGTACGGTTCCTTCAAACAATTGTGTTTTTGCGATTGGTTTATTCACAATATCCGGCAAGATTTCGACATCTTGAAAAGACATTTTTGTTCCAATTCCCGTTCCGAGAGCTTTTGAGAAAGCTTCTTTAGCTGAAAAACGTCCAGCTAAAAATTCTACTTTGCGACGATCTGACAATTCAAGAAAAAGGCTGTATTCCTTCTCCGTCAGAATACGCTTCGGAAAGCTAGCGCCTCGTTCAATCGATGCTTGAATCCTGTCAAGTTCCACAATATCAATGCCAATTCCTCTAATCATCATTTCACCGCCCTTCATTTAATCTTTTTTTAGTTCTTTAACGACTGATAATAAATCGGTTCCGTTGCTTGATTTGAATAAGACGGAATCTCCCGGTGCTGCGACGGCTTCGATTGCTTCGATCAGCGCGTCTTTTTCGCCTGTAAAGTGTTGGACGTGCTCAGTGTTCTCACGTGCCGCCAACTTCGCATACAAGGCAGCCATTTCTTCCCCATAAAGTAAGACAGCTTTGTATGTTTCAAGGTCAATTTCATGTGAAATGTCCTCGTGAAACTGTTGCGATGCTTCACCGAGTTCACGAATATCGCCGAGTACAATGATTTTCTCTCCTTCTAATTCGATGGTAGAGAAATAATTTAAGACGGCTTTCATAGAACTTGGACTCGCATTGTAGGCATCGTTTAATAACTGGGTATCGTTTTTACCATCCAGCCACTCTAAACGATTTTTGGTTAACTGCATATTCGCTAGGCCTTCTTTGATGTCTGCCATGTCTACGTCAAACTCTAAACCAATAGCAATCGCAATTAAGGCGTTTTGTACATTATATTGACCGGGTACTGGAATCGTGATTTCTTCCGTCAAGTCCGGTTGTCCTTTGACATGTACTGTGAACGTTGAGCTTTTCGCATCACCTTTCACATCTGTTGCGTAAAAATCAGACGAATCATCCCAACCAAAAGATTGGTTACGAAGCGTATGTTCAAATTGATTCGTAATTAACTCTTCGGCAGCTGGTCGGACAAATAATCCTCCCTCTTGCAGGCCTTGTAAAATATCAAGTTTTTCGAGCGCTAATTTTTCGCGCGAACCAAAGGCTTGTAAATGCGATTCACCAATCATCGTAATCGCTACAGTTTCTGGTTTTGCCGCTTTTGATAGCACTGCTATTTCACCCGGTTTATCCATCCCCATCTCTAAAACGAGGACTTCAGTTGTCGCTGGCATCGCTAATAATGTTTTAGGCACGCCCAATTCATTGTTTTCGTTACCGGCTGTTTTATGCGTTTGATATTTCTGGCCTATAATCGCTGCCGTCATATCTTTTGTCGTAGTTTTCCCGTTACTGCCTGTAATCCCGATGACTCGTGGATTTACTTGTTCTAGATGCATCTGCCCGAATTCAAGATAGGCTTTTTCCGTATCTTCAACAACAATTAAAGGGAAATCTTTTGGTGCTTTTTCGACCTCATCGCTCCATAAAGAAGCAATCGCACCATTTTCAATCGCAGACTCAATAAAATCGTGGCCATTTCGTTCCGCTATAATAGGAACAAACAAGGCATTTTTATCGAGTTTCCTTGAGTCCGTCCCAACAGCTGATACTTCTAGACCCGCTTCGGGAATGTTTATTAATTGCCCATTTACCGCCTGTGCAATATCGGATAAATTCCAAGTATTCATTGGCGACCTCCTAAACTTTTCCTTCAAATAATTGGTTAGCGTTGTTTCCCGTAACGAGTTGTTCGTTGCTCATGTCTTGAAACGGCCAGTTGAATTAATTCTTCAATTAAATCACCGTAAGCTAAACCTGTTTCTTCCCAAAGTTTTGGATACATACTAATTGGTGTGAATCCTGGGAAGGTATTGATTTCATTAATATAAATGTCATTGTCTTGAGTCACAAAGAAGTCGACACGAGATAAGCCACTTCCGTCAATCGCGATGAATGCTTTTGTCGCATACTCACGCAATTGAACCGAGACTTCTTTTTCCAAGTTTGCTGGAATTTCAAGTGTTACTTCATTGTCGATATATTTTGAGTCATAATCATAAAATTGGTTTTCTTTAATTAGCGCACCAACAACTGATGTATGAACGTCTTCGTTTCCTAAAACAGCGACTTCGACTTCACGAGCAATAACCCCCTTTTCAACTAAGACACGATGGTCGTATTCAAAGGCTAAGTTAATCGCGTCGACTAATTCTTCCGCATCTTTCGCTTCGGAAATCCCAACACTTGAACCTAAGTTTGCTGGTTTGACATACATTGGGTAAGACAAGCTTTCAACAACACGTTGAATGGTTCCTTCTTGATCTGTTTCCCAATCCGTTGGGCGAACCGTTTCATATGGTACGATTGGAATCCCTGCATCTTTGAATAGAATTTTTGAAACAATTTTATCCATTCCGGCAGAACTCGCTAAAACACCTGCACCTACATAAGGAACATTCAGTGTCTCAAATAAACCTTGAACCGTTCCATCTTCTCCATTTGGTCCATGTAAAACTGGGAAGATAACACAATTTTCTTCTTGTAATTCAGTAAATACTAAAGGCTCACCTTCGATTTTGCGCATCTGTGGTAATGACGGCACATCTTCTTTGGTTTCGATAACTTGGCCTTTAATCCATTCGCCATCGGCTGTGATATATACGGGAACGACTTGGTAATAGTCATAATAAATTTCTTGTAAAATATGATAGGCAGAAATTATTGAAATGTCATGTTCGGCACTTTTCCCACCATAAAGTAAAAATATTTTCATAAGACTCTCCTTTGACATTTTCTATAAAAGTTTTATAACCTATATTTTAGCACATATTTCCGATATTCAAAACAAGTAACTGCAGACAAAAAGCACTCAAATTTAATTAAAAATTCAAAGTGCTTTGCCTCGTTATTTTTCAACTGTCGTATAATCCCAATCTACATGGTAATAATCTTGTCCTTCTGGTAAAAACAACGGATAATTTGTGCGATAAATAGCGCCTGATGGATCTTGTTCCAAATACATAAAGAAGCCGTTGGGATAAATTGACAACAACTTCGAATACACATTGGATTGATCGATAATAATTGTCTCAATTTCCTCATCGATACTAAACCAATCCGTCTTCAAATGAAAATAGCTTCCTGGAGTGACACGCGTCTCATATTTCAAGATTGATAATAATGTTCTGCCCATATTGTGAACTTCCTCTCATGGTTATTTTTGTTTATTATACCACGAGATGCCTCCCTGCAAAAGCATTTCACGAAATCATTGTCACAATCGCATTCAAACCGTATTCTTTTCCTTCTTTACGGGCAGAATGCAACCCCTTATTCGTATAAGTTTTGGCAGTTTCAACGTCCATATTTTCTGGTAAAATACCCGACTTTATTAACAATTGCACATTCGCTTCGGCCATATCCAACAGATATTTTTCCCCATGGGCTTTAAAATACAAATCACGGTCTGCCTCACCACTAAACGCTTCATAAACTTCTGGTCCTACTTCATAATGGGCTTGTTCAATAGACGGTCCCACATAAGCGACAATGTTTTCTAATTCGCAGCCAAAATCTTTGACCATCTTCTCAACAGCCACTTGCCCAATTTTCTGTACTGTGCTGCGCCAACCCGAATGCACACTTGCCTGTACTTTCTCCACCGGATCAAATAAAACAATCGGTGTACAGTCGGCATATTTAATGAACAACGCCACATTTTCTTGGTCGGTTATTAAACCATCTGTGTCCTCAAAATGACGTCCGATCACAAAGTCTTCACCGTTTTTGCCATCTGCATAAGCCACGTTCGCTTTGTGAACTTGCTTCCCTGTATACACTACAGCTCCAGTCATTCCAGCCTCTTCTAACAAGCGCTCCACATCCGAGACAAATGTCTCTTCAGCAGTCGCCAAGCGGAAATTGTAATCCATTCCACCCACTAAATTAAGTAAACCCTTTTCTCGTAATAAGCTCGAATACATCATTTCACCCCTAACAAAGGTATTATATCATGCGCACGATTCCTTGAAAATATGCATCTTTACAACTTTGGCGTTCAGTTGTAGAATGAAGGAGATTTTGACGAAAGAAGTGAGAGCGATCGAAGCGAACAAAACAGTACGAATGATGGGCACGGTCATCGATTTGAATGTGACGGCCTTACAAAACCCAGAACAAATCCTTGATGAAATGATTGCGCGTCTAGAAATGTATAATCAGCGTTTCAGTGCGAATGACGACCAATCGGAGTTGAGTGCCATCAATAAAAATGCCGGCATCCAGCCTGTAGTGGTTCACAGGGAGCTTTATGAATTGATTAAGATCGGCAAAGTGCATAGTGTGGCGCCCGATAGTTTCTTGAACATTGCCATTGGTCCCCTAGTCCAAACGTGGCGTATCGGTTTTGATGATGCGACCGTGCCGACGGACGAAGAAATTCAGGTGTTATTAGGTGTGACCGACCCGAACGAGATTATTTTAGACGATGAAGCCCAGTCGGTATACTTAAGGACACCAGGTATGAAGATTGACTTGGGTGCTTTGGCAAAAGGTTATATTGCCGACCGTTTGCTGGATTATTTAGATGAAGTCGGAGCGCAATCGGCCTTAATTAATCTTGGAGGCAACTTAGTGACTTTCGGACCCGCCATGAAGCGCGCAGATTTATTGTGGCGTATCGGAATTCAAAACCCCGTTGAATTACGGGGTCAATCCCAAATTATTTTAAAGTTACCACAAAAGTCGGTGGTTACTTCTGGAATTTATGAACGTAAGCTGGAGAAAAATGGCCAGACGTTTCACCATATTTTCAATCCCAAAACGGGCTACCCAGCTGAAACGGACTTAGCGAGTTTGACGATTGTGTCAGACTTATCAGTCGATGGGGAGATTTGGACGACGCGCCTATTTGGCTTAGCAAAAGAAGATATTATTAAAGCCATTAACCACGAGCCGCAAATTGAAGGACTCGTCATCACAAAAACAGGTGATGCCTTATATTCAGACGGCTTAAAGCAGTTTTTGTGAGTGGTGAGAAGTGTTATCGTAATTTTAGAGAATTATAGAGGTAGCACTTTTAGACAAAAAAATAAAGGTATGACTCACTTGGAGGGTGAGCCATACCTTTTTATGTGCATTTCAATTGGAAGAAATACAACTTTGGAGCGTTCAACTAGTTTTTGTTTGCGTACTCTACTGCAATTTGTGCGCCTACTTTTGCGTTGTTGTAAACAAGCGCAATATTTGTTTCTAAACTACGACCTTCTGTTAGTTCAACAATCTTCGCTAACAAGAATGGTGTTGAGTCTTTCCCTTTTACACCAGCTGCTTTTTCTTCAACTAATGCTTGGTCAATAATCTTGTTGATTTCATCCGCTGGAATTTCGTCTTCTACTGGGATTGGGTTCGTAACTAAGATTCCACCATTAAAGTTTAAGTCATCTGAAGCTTTCATGATATTTGCAACTTCTTCAGGTGCATCTACACGTGCAGTTAATTTGTGCTCTGAAGTGCTTGAGTAGAATGCTGGTAAGTAATCTGTACCATATCCTAATACGGGTACACCTTTTGTTTCTAAATACTCAAGTGTACGAGGTAAGTCTAAGATTGCTTTTGCTCCCGCACAAATAACAGTAATTGGTGTTTGACCTAATTCTTCTAAGTCTGCTGAAACGTCCATCTGCTCTTCGTAGCCACGGTGAACACCACCAATACCACCTGTAACAAATACTTTAATGCCTGCTAAGTCCGCACCAATCATTGTTGTTGCAACAGTTGTCGCACCTAGTGTTTTTTCTGCTAATACTTTTGCCATGTCACGACGCGAGACTTTCGCAACGTCTTCTGCTGTTGCTAATAATTCTAACTGCTCTTCATCTAGACCAACTTGAATTTTACCGTCAATAAGCGCAATTGTTGCTGGAATTGCGCCATGATCACGGATAATTTGCTCCGTTTTGTTTGCCATCTCAACGTTTTGTGGGTAAGGCATACCATGAGAAATAATGGTCGACTCTAATGCTACAACTGGTTTTCCTTGCTCTAAAGCTTCTTTAACTTCTGGATTAATCGATACTAATGGATTCATTTATATTTTTCCCCTTTTTAAATAATAGTTTAGATTCTTTAATTAAATTGTCGACGGTTAAATCAGTTCGTACAGTATCGAAAACTTGGATAGTATGATACGAATTCGCCATACCTAAATGGATCGATTCAACTGGTGTCTTCCCTTGTAGATGACCATAGATAATCCCTGCTGCATACGCATCGCCGGCACCGGTTACGTCAACAACTTGGTCGACGGCTGGTGGCATAAATAATTGGCGGTCACCTTCTGCATTTCCATAAATACTACCTTTTGAACCTCTTGTAATCACAACATTTTCAACGCCTACTTCAATCCAACGGTCCACTAACTGCTGATAATCTTCTTCGGTTTCAACTGTGACATCAAAATACGTTTCAGACTCTCCTTGATTTACGACTAACCAAGTAACGGCTGATAAATCTTGTGGTAAACGATTCATCTTCGGACCACTTACTGGAATAATAAAGACGGGCACATTAAATTTATTTGCAATTGCCAATACGTATTCCACAGTCTCTGAAGGTAAGTTTAAATCCATTACAAGTAAACGAGCGTTTTGCAGTAAGCTCTGGTAACCAGCTATCCACTCAACACCCATCTCGTCGTTGATCTGCATATCGGCAATCGCCATTTGCATTTCGCCTTCATGATCGATAATTGCGTTATATGTGCCGGTTGCATAACCATTTAACTGCAAGGTATGCTGCATATTGACAAATGGTTCAGTCACTCGCTTAATAAAATGATAATCCTGGTCATGTCCCCCTAAAGAAATTAAGCTTACGGATGATTGTAAACGACCAAGGTTTTCTGCGATGTTTCGCGCTACCCCACCCACATTTACACTGGAAGTTGCTGGGTTACTTGTTTGTAGGACCATGTCCCCCATAAGATTGAACTTACGGTCAACATTCATAGCGCCAATACAATAAACTTCGGATGACCGATTGACCACGTAGGCCCGACCGAGTAATTGTTTTTTTTGCGTTAAAGAAGAGATGACGGTTGCGACGGTTGATCGCGTTAATTCAAGTTTGTCCGCAATGTTTTGTTGAGAAATAAATGGATCCCTCTCGATAATTTCGAGAACGCGCATCTCATTTTTATTCAACACTCTTTACCACTCCTATCTGAAAATGTTCGTCGATATTTGTTCTTTCGATTTAAACACTTGTCTTAAAACAAGACACTTGTTTTCTACAATTTAAATATAGCACGATATTTCTTTCATTACAAGAAGATTGAACAAACTTTTCAGGTAATATTGTTTTTAGAAACTTTTTAAAAATATTTGTCAAAATTGATATAGATCAAGTTTTACAAAACACATTTCGTGTATAATTATTTTCGTGAGTGACGTATGTGCAGGTACTTGCTCCATTTTTTTCACTATGTTTGTGAAAAAAGTTCTACTTATTTTAGAAACGGAAGGAAATGGAAGATGAAAAAATTAATTGGATTAGTCGGAACAAATTCTGATAAATCAACAAACCGTCAACTTTTACAGTTCATGTCAAAACATTATGCACATCAGGCTGACATTGAATTAATGGAAATTGAGCATTTGCCATTATGGAACAAACCTGAAAACTATAGTGTTTTACCTGAAGTAGAAGAAATGGCAAACAAAATTAAAGCAGCGGACGGTGTTGTTATTGCAACGCCGGAGTACGATCACGCTCCTACAGCTGCACTAAACAATGCGCTCGCATGGTTATCTTATAAAACATATCCTCTATTAAACAAACCTGTCATGATTATTGGTGCGTCATATGGAACGTTAGGTTCTTCCAGAGCACAAATTCAATTACAGCAATTACTAGAAGCGCCAGAACTAAAAGCACACGTTATGCCAAGTTCGGAATTTCTATTAGGTCACTCTCTACAGGCTTTCAACCAAGACGGTGATTTAGTCTTTGAGAAAAAAGTTGCTGAGCTAGATACTATTTTCACTAACTACCTACAATTTGTGGACATCATTAAGCAATTGCCAAATGCCCAAGAAATTGGAGAAGAAACAGCTGCAAAATATATCTGGGATAACAAATAGAAGAGGAGCATAAACATGAAGTTAGTCGGCTTAGTCGGTTCAAACGCGGATAAATCATACAACCGCTCATTACTTAAATTTATTGCAAAAAATTATACAGACTTATTTGAATTAGAACTTTTAGAAATTAAAGACATTCCTTTATTCAACCAAAGTAACGACCAAACAAATTCAGAACCCATCCAACATTTAATTCGTAAAATTAGTGCAGCGGATGGCGTTATTATCGCAACACCGGAACATAATCGTACCGTTCCACCAGCATTAAAAAGTGTACTAGAATGGTTATCTTTTAAAGCACATCCATTTGAAAACCAACCTGTCCTTATCGTCGGTGCGTCATACTACGATCAAGGTACATCACGTGCACAATTGCACTTACGTCAAATTTTAGAAGCTCCGGGAGTTGGCGCATTCACATTCCCAGGCAACGAATTTTTATTAGGTCACGCAACACAAGCGTTCGACGAGAACGGTGACATTAAAGACCCGAACACGGTGAAATTCTTAAGAAGTGTATTAGAAAAATTTGTCCAGTACGTGAATGTTCTTGAAGGACTGAAGAGAAAGGAAACAGTTAAAGTGAAACCAGAAGATTTAAATGCAACAGGTAAAATTGATACAACAATCGAAGGATTAGATATGTATGCAGAAGACTGGGTAGAACAAGCATCTGCAAAAGTAAACGCCGCTAAAGGTGATGACTATGTTGAGTTAGACCGTGGTGTCTTAACAGTTAACCAATTAAATAGTTTACTAAACTCAATGCCATTTGAAATCACATATGCAGACAGCAACAACCAGTTCCTATACTACAACAGACATATTCCACGTGAAGAGATGCTCGCGAAACGTCACCCAAGTCAAGCGGGTAACCCACTAGGTGCATGTCACCCAGAATCAACACACAAAAACGTTTCATACGTTATTTCAGAATTACGTGCAAAAAACGTTGACCACTTCCGTGTGAAGGTTCCAACACATGGTCCGGATAAATTTGTTGTTCACACTTACCAAGGGATGTACGACGAAGATGGTACGTACTTAGGTATTAACGAGTATGTTCAAGATATCCAACCACTAATCGAATGGTACTTGAAGCAAACTGGTCAAGAACTAGTTGGTGGCAAGACAGATGGTGTTTCTGGTGCTTCAGAAAATGATAAGGATACAGATGGTGTATCTGGTGCAACAGCACAAGACGACGCATCAAACTTACACGGTGCAAGCGACGTTGAAGTCGAAGCTGACGCAGTATCTGGTGCTTCAGAACACATCTAATTATTCTTATAAACACATGCCTCGAATCGTTTTGGTTCGGTGCATGTGTTTTTTATTTCGCTTAAATCTGAAAAAGACAACTTCTGAAACCACAAGCGGTTCAAAAGTTGTCCTCCACTCTATTCTTTTACGACAAAAAAGTATGGTCGCTCTTCTAAGAAACGGTTTGACCAGGAAAGCTCCAATGGCTCCCAAACATCCGCTTCTTCATCCATATAAAAGATACCAAAATTATTTAACGCATAATACGCACTGACATTCTTTGGATCATTCGCGAGGTGATGGCTATAAGCATCTTGCGTTGGCAACCCATTCGCCAGCTCAACCCAGGGGTCATCACCAACCTTTTCATAAATCGTTGAATACCGCTCCGAGCCATGTGCTTTCCTAGCACTTTTTGAAGCTGAGACTAAGCGGTAACCCGGCTTGTTCGGATGAAGCACCATATGATAAAGATACGGATGCATCTCTAAACCTTCACTCATGAAATCCCAACTGTGCCCACCATCGCTACTTTCCGCATAGGACCCTCGTTTGCCATCCGTCGTCAAACCACCATTGGCCGCAAATAATCGTGCTGGATCATCTGGATGTTTTAATAACGTATGCACGTCAATCGGACTGCTTTCAGCACGATCATTCCATGTTTTCCCATGATCCGTCGTGAAAAAGACCGCTCCAGCTTCGACTGATACAGCGATATAATCTTCATCCGTTTCACTAGGCGTAATCCATCGCACAAAATGTGTTTCTGGTCGAGGTGGAAACGCCCATTGATTTTTCGATGGCAACTCTTGAATGCCTGTAAATTCTGTCCAGCTCTCTCCACTATCTTCTGAATAATACATTCGACTAGGTTCCGTCCCAACATAAACCGTACTATGCCCATTTGTTTGACGCCGCGGATTCACGGCCACAGATGTCATGCGTTCGGCATCGCCAAAAGTAAATTCATTTTGCTGCCAGGTTACCCCATTATCTTCACTCAGCCACAAGCCTTCATCAGCAGCCAAATACATTCGCTCATCATCATGTGGATCAAGCGCTAATCGGTTCGGTTTGACTCCTTTTAAAGGCGTTGAAAATTCATAACCTTCTTCCGTTTCATGAATCGCCAACAGTTGCTCCTTCATTCCAATATAAAATGTTCGCATTCGTCAACCCTCCTTTAATTCCTTCACGTTCCTTGTGTTCTTCTTAATTTGATTATCAATGAAATCTTTTTTTACAACAAGTTATATGATTGCTCCCACCTTGTAAAACCCTCCATTTCACAATGAGAAGGTTTTCATTTTACTGAAATTTGTGCTACCATTTATATGAAAATTGTATTTCAAGGAGGAACCAAATGCTATATGGATAGTAATCAGATGAACAGTATTATCTTCTTTTTTGTGTTAGTAGCTTTGTCAGCCTTTTTCTCATCTTCAGAGACAGCCTTCACGTCGGCGAATCGCATTCGCCTACAGCAACTTGAAGAAGCAGGTGATAAAAAAGCCGCAAATGCCTTAAACTTGCAAGGAAAATTCGAGTCCTTGCTATCAACGATTTTAATCGGAAACAACTTGGTAAACATTGCAGCGTCATCAATCGCTACGATTTTCTTTCTCAAGTTATCTCCTACATATGGTGCTACAATCGCAACCATTGTCACAACTGTTTTGCTCTTACTTTTTGGTGAAATCACCCCGAAATTAATCGGCCGTGTTTACCCTGAGAGTATTTCACTACGTTTTGCAGCACCAATTACCTTACTTATGAAACTATTTATGCCCTTCGTGTGGCTCTTTCAACAATGGACAAAGCTGATCCGTAGGCTGATTCCATTATCAAATGAAAGTGCGATTAGTGAAGAAGAACTCCTCTCAATTGTTGATGAAGCTCGACTTGGTGGTGCTATCGAACAAAAGGAACATTTGCTGGTTAAAGCTGCGATTGAATTTGACGACCGGGATATCGCAACCATTTTAACACCTCGAATTGATGTCGTTAGCTTTGACATTCGTGAAGAGGATGAAGATATTGAAGATCTGTATCTACGCTCCCCTTATTCTCGTCTCATTGTTTATAATGGTGAAACCGATATAATTCTAGGCACTCTTCACGCCAAAGACTTCTTTCGTTATATAAAAGCAAAACAAAGACACCCAGAAAATTATTCGCCTATCGAAGAATTGCTCACGAAACCACTATTTGTCCCGGCAACCATTTCACCGTCTGATCTTTTAGCGGCAATGCAACAAAACCATACACATATCGGCATGGTCGTTGATGAATATGGCCAGATGACAGGAATTGCGACGATGGAAGATGTTCTCGAAGAGCTTGTTGGTGAAATCTGGGATGAGTCCGATGTGGTACGGGCGAACTTTAAGCAACTAAATGAGGATATGTATCTTCTGCCTGGGACTTATTCGTTGAATAAATTGTTTGATTTATTTAAAATGGACCGTGAAGAAAATTGGTTGTCAAATACCGTAAACGGCTTTATTATCGAACAGTTTGATCGTATTCCCGAAAATAACGAGGTACTCTTTTATAAAGATATTAAAATAACGATTGTAAATGCACAAACGCAAAGAGTAAATGAAGTTATTGTTGAGAGAATTGAGCTGGCAACTAAAGCCGAAAACGAAGAATGAGGAATTCCTATGAAAAAACGAAACTTTTTACTAGTCTCTACCCTAGTTATTTTCCTACTCGTCGGCTGTAATTCCGTCGAAGAGTATAAAGAGGATGAGAACAAAGGTACTACGGAGGATGTGCTCGGAGAACCCCAAGCCGATCCGACCTTTACTGGAACGATTGCTGAAATAAATGGTGACATGGCTTTAGTCGAAATTGAAGAAGGGGCCATTTTGAGTTCAGGAGATCAAGTGCATATTCCTTTGTCTATAGATAATGTGGATAACTTTGAAGTTGGTGACCAAGTTCGCATTGGCTATGATGGGTCCGTTATGGAAAGCTATCCCTTACAAATAAATATGACTTTTATTGAAAAAGTAGACGAATAATTGACGCAGCAACCTCAAGTAAGCGAGGTTGCTTTTTTTGCGTTGAAATTGGTGAATGTCTTATAATAAAGATAGCCTAATGAAGGGGGAATGAAAGATGTCAAAGAAAGAGAAAGATTCGGGTTTTTTATCCGTTATCGTAGGGTCGCTACTGACATTTTTATTTAGTAACGTCTTTTTATTGGTTTACGGTTTATTTAAATCACGCTCTAAAAAAAGTAAAAAATAGTTTAAAAGAAGCGCACGCCCGTATTCATTGGGATTGTGCTTTTTTATGTGCCATATTGTAGCCCTTCTCTTAGTGGTTATGCTCTCTTTCATTTTACTAAATACCTTATCTTGTTGGCATACCATTATGCCTTTTTTCAAAAACAGTCATCAAAAACGACAATAAATTATGGTATACTCGCTTGGAATAGATAGAAAGTATGTGAATAAAATGATACGAAAAGTACATTTAGAAGAAATTCCATTATTATACCCTTTTGTTTTAAAGATTTTTACAGATATGGGATTGCCTCTTTTAGAAACAATTGCGCCCGAAAACCTTGAAGCGATTATAGTAGATGCGATGCATAGTCCTCGCTATCGCTACGGTTATGAGAATGCCTATATTTATGAAATGGATGGGGAGATTGCCGGCGTATTATTTGGCTACCCGGGTGAATGGGAAATGCTGATCGATGGTCCACTTCAAGCTTCTATGTTGAATCATGGCTTGAATTACGAAAAGTTAACCGTTGAATACGAAACTCTACCTGGTGAATGGTACTTAGATACGTTAGTTATCAGTCCCAACCATCGGCGACAAGGAGTTGCGACCGCACTAATTGAGTACGCTATTGAAGTCGCTAAAGGAAGAGACTATGATAAAATCGCCTTAAACTGCGAGACCGATAATAAACCCGCTTATAAATTGTATGAAAAGCTAGGTTTCAGATCGATGACAAAACTTGTTCTCAGTGGCCATGTCTATTGGCACATGACATTAGACCTTTAATTTAAAAACCGGTGAGCCTATGAGAGCTCTAACCGGTTTTTTTGCTTTATTCTGCTT
>CAZUZA010000027.1:0-19809 GCA_964624875.1 uncultured Carnobacteriaceae bacterium
ATGCAGAGGAATTTAGTACGCATGAGGAGTTAACAGAGGACACCGAATGTTACCAAGCGATTCACCTCTATCATGGTTTACAATTCCGTTATTTGAAAGATGGCCTTTCAAAAGAAAATTTTAACTTTCTAGATGGTTCTTTACGTATTTTATCTGCCCGATATGGTGTGGTTAAACCATTGGATGGTATCCGTCATTACCGTAAAGACTTTGCGACAAAAGGATTGTATAAATTATGGGGAGACAAAATCTATCAGGTATTAACGGAAGAAAATCAACTTATTCTAAATTTAGCCAGCAACGAATACAGTAAAACAATTACTCGGTATGCAAGGGATGAAGACCGCATCATAACCGTTGACTTTTTGGAGCGAACTGCAGAGGGGGAACTAAAAAAACACGCCTCTATTTCAAAAAAAGGGCGCGGCCAGTTGGTTAATTACATCGCTCGAAATCAAATAACGAAAATCAATGACGTCAAAGACTTTAATGATCTCGATTACCGATTTAGCAAGGAACAGTCAGATGACTTGAAATGGGTCTTTATTAGGCCAAAGGATTGACTTTATACGCCGAAAAAGGAATTCCTCCTAATCAAGGAATTCCTTTTTCATTTTGCCATTCAATTAAATTACTGGAATCATTCCATAAAGAATAGCTGCTAGGGCACCACCAAGAATTGGTCCAACAACTGGAATCCATGAGTAACCCCAATCTGAATCACCTTTTGTCGGAATTGGTAAAATCGCATGTGCGATACGAGGTGCTAAATCACGGGCTGGATTAATCGCATAACCCGTTGTTCCACCAAGGGACATACCAATTGACACAATCAGTAAACCGACAACAAGTGGATTTAAACTACCTGCAAATTCATGACGACCAAAAGATAAAATACCAAAGACGAGCATGAATGTACCAATCGCTTCACCGATCACGTTATTCACTGTTTCTCGAATACCAGGACCCGTCGAAAATACAGCTAGTACAGTATCCGGTTCATCTGTTGCTTCAAAATAAGGTTTATAGTGTAGCCATACAAAAACGGCTCCAAAGAACGCGCCAGCCATTTGCGCTAAAATATAAGGGAGAACTGCACTCCATGGTGTTGCGCCATCTATAGCCATCGCAATCGTTACTGCTGGGTTTAAATGTGCTGGTGACATGTAGCCAGATACGAATACACCCATTGTAACGGCTAGACCCCAACCAAGCGTGATTAATACCCAACCTGTGCCATTTGACTTTGTTTTCTTCAAGACATCTGCTGCTACGACACCATCACCAAGAAGGATTAAAATAAAAGTTCCAATAAATTCGCCTAAAACCTGTAATCCTATAGATGTTTCCATAAAAACAACTCCTATTTATCTTAAATTTTTTAGTTGTATATGAGCAATTGCATCATCAAGTTGTTCCATCCATTTTTCTGTTTCCTCGGTACGCCAGCTAAAGTATTCTGCCATGTAGTTAACAACTACTGTTTTCCATTCATCTGTTTTATCCGTATTAAACAAGAGGATATCGGTTCGTCTTAAAAAGAAATCAATCGGACTGATCACCATTTCATACGTTAGAGCATAAAATAAGGATAAGGCGACATCTAACGGTAAATCGATCCCGTCAACTCGGCCTTTCATGTCGAATACAGTTTCTATATTCGAGCCATACCATTTCACTAATTTTCGGGCTTGCTCTTCCGTTAAACCTATTTCGATTCCCTTGTCCATCATCTCATCCACAAAAACATTAAATTCCATCCCTGCAGGTAATTCGCCCCCAGACAAAGGAATATCTCTCGTCTCCACTTTTTCATGCTTAGAACCCGTTTTTTCCTCAAATTCCACTAAGATTTGGTCAAAGGTATCCTGTGCCATCAAGCGATAATCCGTTAACTTTCCACCAGCAATCGTCACTAAACCTGCCTCGGACACAAAAACATCATGTGTTCGTGAAATACTCGAAGCATCTGTAGCATCTTCTTCTAAAATAAGAGGACGTAAACCAGACCATCCACTCTCGATGTGGTCTATCGTTAAATGAGCCTCTGGGAAGCGAAAATTCACCGCTTTAAGCAAATATTCGACATCTTCCAGAGTAATGCCTGGTTCGGCTAAATTTCCCTCATAAGGCGTATCTGTCGTTCCAAAATACGTTTTGTCTCCACGAGGAATAATAAAGATCATTCGCTCATCTTCAAGCCCCGTATCCGCATAAACCGTATGCTTCACCGGTAAATCCGCAGAATCCACCACAAAGTGGACCCCTTTCGTCGGATACATCCGCTCGGGACCATCCTCTTTTAGCATGCCACGCGTTTCATCTGACCACGGACCTGTCGCGTTTACAACCACTTCAGCTTTTATTTCATACGTTTCGCCCGACAAGACATCCTCAGCCGTGACGCCCGTAATTTGACCCCCATCATCATATAAAAAGCCCGTTGCTTTCACATAATTCGCCAACAACGTCCCTAAATCAGCCGCTTTTTTCATAATTTCAATCGTCAAGCGCGCATCATCGTTAAAATAATCTAGGTAAAAACCACCCTTAATCAAGCCATCCGCTTTCAAGTTCGGCAGATCCTTTAAAACCTCTTCCCGTGAAATGAGGGAGTGATGCCATTTTGAGTCGACTTCCGCTAGACGATCGTATAAATCTAAGGCTACATCAGCCGAAAAGTCAGTAAAGGAAGCGCCAGGTTCGTCATAAACAGGTAGTAGCATCCACTCAGGTTTCACAATGTGTGGCGCATTCTTTGAGACAACGGCTCGTTCTTTTGTAATGTCTGCCACCAATTCAACTTCAAACTGCTTTAAATAGCGTAAGCCACCATGCACCAATTTTGTGGAGCGACTGGACGTACCTGCTGCAAAGTCCTGCATCTCAATTAAGCCTGTTTTTAATTGTTGAGCACCTGCTTGTAGAGCCAAGCCGGCACCAGTAATTCCACCACCTATAATTAGTAAATCCATTGTTTCCGTCGTTAGGGTATCGAGTGTCTTTTTGCGCGTTTCGAATGATAATTCCATTAGCAATAGTCACCCCTTACATCAAGTTTCCTTCGTTTTTGTTACTTTTTTGCATCTTCATCGCGATTGGCACGAATTGGTTTATGTTTAAACACTCGTGCGGCTTCTACCGCATTTTGCCAGCCGGCATATAAATCTTCTCGTTGTTCTTCGCCCATTTCAGGTTTAAACGTCTTGTCTATATCCCAATATTCTTTTACTTCATCAAAATCTTTCCATATACCGACTGCGATTCCAGCTAAATAAGCTGCACCTAAAGCCGTTGTTTCCATAACCTCTGCACGATCAATTTGTGTATTTAAAATATCGGCTTGGAACTGCATGAGGAAGTCATTATTTGCTGCACCACCATCAACACGCATCGTTGGAATTTCAATCCCTGAGTCTTTTACCATCGTATCCAGAACGTCTCTAGTTTGGTAAGCCATTGATTCAAGCGTTGCACGAATAAATTGCTCTTTGGACGTCCCTCTAGTTAAACCAAATACGGCACCTCGGGCATCTTGATCCCAATAGGGCGCACCTAAACCTGTAAAGGCTGGAACAACGTAAACGCCATCTGTTGTATCCACACGCGTTGCATATTCTTCGGACTGTGGGGATTGTTGGAACATTCTTAATTCATCACGTAACCACTGAATCGCCGAACCAGCAACAAAAATACTTCCCTCTAGGGCATAAGTTACTTTGCCATCAATTCCATAAGCGAGTGATGTTAATAGGCCGTTATCAGAAAATATTGGCTCATCCCCAGTGTTCATAATGATGAACGCACCTGTTCCATACGTATTCTTAACCATGCCATCTTCAAAGGCTGCTTGTCCAACTAAAGCTGCTTGCTGGTCTCCTGCTATTCCTGCTACGGGAACACTCACACCATTTAAATGACTTGGTACTGTTTTTCCATAAATTTCAGAAGACGAACGAACTTCTGGTAGCATTGATTTTGGAATATCCATCAACTCTAAAAGCTCTTCATCCCACTCTAAATCAATAATATTAAACATCATCGTACGACTTGCATTCGAATAATCCGTCGCATGAACCTCGCCACCTGTTAATTTCCATAAGAGCCATGTATCAATCGTCCCAAATAAAAGATCCCCGTTTTTTGCTTTCTCGCGAGCACCTTCTACTTTATCTAATAGCCACATCACTTTTGTCGCTGAGAAATACGAATCAATAACGAGACCTGTTTTTTTGTGAAAGAGGTCTTTGTGTCCATCTTCAATCAACTTATCCGCAAGTTCAGAAGTCTGCTTTGATTGCCATACGATTGCGTTATGAATAGGTTCACCAGTGTTCTTATCCCAAACAACAGTTGTTTCACGTTGATTTGTAATCCCAATCCCTTTAATCTCTTCTGCACTAATGCCAGCCTCGATTAAAGCACCTGCGACAACTTGGAGCGATTTAATCCAAATTTCATTCGCATCGTGTTCAACCCAACCTGGTTCTGGATAATGCTGATCAATATCTCTCTGTGCACTCCACTTTGGCGTTCCTTCACGATCGAAAATAATCGCACGTGTACTTGTTGTTCCTTGGTCAATCGACATGATATATTCTCCCATAGAATATGTCCTCCTATTTTAATATAGTTTTGATGAAAGGGGTTCCATCGCATCCATTTTACTATAGGAGCAAAGGGTTCAAAAACAAAAGAGCTTAGAAAAAAACATAAAAAACCCTCGTGCTGATGAGGCACGAGGGAGGAGATAATAGATTGACAGTTCATTAAACTGAGTCGAATTGAGATATCTCTTTAGTTACTGATTGTTACTTATTTCACAATCAGTAACTATATGATAAACTATTTACCTTTACAAAGCAACTAATAATTGTGTTTAACGAAAGTATTCTTTTCACAATTTGTGTAAAAAGCTTTTGATTAAGAACGTGCTCTTAACTTTCCAATAAAACGTAGGAGCGATAACCGGTCAAAATAAAAGAACCCATCGAAACATTCTCATTCCAACGGGTTCTTATTAAGTGTATTTAATTATTCTTCTAAATCTTCATCTTCTTCAGCACGGTCGAGTAATTCCTCTACTTCAGATGGCATGTCCTCTTCAGCTGAGTCTACTTCTTCAACAGTTTCTGCTGCTGCTACTTGCTCTGTCATTTCATCCGAAGGTTCTTCTTCGTCTTCATCGTCTGGCTCAACGATTGACAGGGTAGAGATCGCATGGTCGTCATCTAAGCGCATGAGGCGAACCCCTTGCGTGTCGCGTCCTGTTGTTGAAATGTCTGCGACTTCAAAGCGAATAATGATTCCGTGGTTTGTGACCAGGAGGATTTCTTCTTCACCTTGAACGGTTGCTAAGCCTACTAGAGAGCCATTTCTTTCTGTAATCTTGAACGTTTTAACGCCTTTACCGCCACGACGACGAATACCGTATTCTTCGGCAGGCGTTACTTTTCCATAACCTTTTTCTGAAATAACGAGTACGTGACTATCTGGATGCAGGATATCTGTTCCAATGACATAATCACCTTCACGAAGGTTGATACCTCGGACTCCAGTAGCGTTTCGACCCATTGAACGAACGTCATTTTCTTCAAAGCTCGCTGCGTATCCATCTTTTGTTCCGATGATGATTTTTTGCTTGCCATCCGTTAGTTGGACTGAAATTAATTCGTCGCCGTCTTTCAGGTTAATCGCGATTAAACCACTTGTACGGATGTTTTTAAACTCTGAAATCTCGGTACGTTTAACCGTTCCGTATTTTGTTGTAAAGAAGAGTTGTTCGCCTTCTTCAGGTTTATCCGATATCGCTACAATCGCTTCAATATGCTCATCGTTTTCGATGTTTAGGAAGTTTAGTGCTGGAATTCCTTTAGCTGTTCGGCCATATTCTGGAATCTCATAAGCTTTGGCTTGATAAACTTTTCCATTGTTTGTAAAGAATAAGATCATATCATGCGTTGATGAGGATAGGATTGTCTCAACGAAGTCATCGTCATTCGTTCCCATTCCTTTAACACCACGACCTCCACGGTTTTGTGTTTTAAATTCCGTGATTGGCATACGTTTCATATAACCATTATGAGATAGTGTGATAACCACTTCTTCTTCTTCGATTAGATCTTCGTCTTCAATGCTTAACGCTTCACCAATCATTAACTCAGTACGGCGATCATCACCATGTTTATCGGCAATTTCAATCATTTCACTTTCGATAATCGTATCGATACGAGCAGGGTTGCCTAAAATATCATCTAAATCTTCAATTAACGCGATGAGTTCTTGATATTCGGCTTCTACTTTTTCACGTTCTAAGCCCGTTAAACGAACTAAACGCATGTCTAAAATAGCTTGTGCTTGGCGATCAGACAGATTGTACTCTGTCATTAAGCGCTCTTTAGCAATGGCACCTGTATCTGAGTTACGAATGATCGAAATAATCGCATCAATATGATCTAACGCAATACGTAAGCCTTCTAGAATATGTGCTCTAGCTTCAGCTTTTTCTTTTTCGAAAATCGTACGTCTACGAATGACTTCGCGTTGGTGCTCTAAATAATACGTGATAATTTCTTTTAGACTTAACGTACGTGGTGTCCCATTTACAATGGCAACCATGTTGAAACCAAAAGATGTTTGCAATTGTGTTAATTTGAATAAATTGTTTAAAATAACAGCTGCAGAGGCATCACGACGGACTTCAATAACCATACGCATACCATCACGGTCGGACTCGTCTCGAACGGCTGTAATGCCTTCAATGTTCTTGTCTCGAGCTAACTCAACAATCTTTTCGTGCAGTTTTGCCTTGTTTACTAAGTACGGCAATTCATCCACAATAATTGTTTCGCGGCCATTTTCTTCTAAAATACGCGTTTTCGCACGAACTTGAATCGATCCCCGACCTGTTTCGTAAGCTTTACGAATACCTGATTTACCTAGAATAATCCCACCTGTTGGGAAGTCTGGTCCAGGTAAAACGTCCATTAATTCAGCTGTTGTCGCGTCTGAGTTGCGTAAAATCACACGACAAGCTTCAATTGTTTCTCTTAAGTTATGTGTTGGAATGTTTGTTGCCATCCCTACCGCAATCCCGCTTGCACCGTTTACTAATAAGTTCGGGAATTTTGCTGGTAAAACAGTTGGTTCTGTTTCACTATCATCGTAGTTTTCTCTAAAGTCGACGGTGTTTTTATTAATGTCTTGTAATAAAGATAGAGCAATTTTACTCATACGCGCTTCAGTATAACGCATCGCTGCCGCTGCATCCCCATCCACTGATCCAAAGTTTCCATGTCCATCAACTAATGGATTACGGTAACTAAAGTCTTGCGCCATACGAACCATTGCATCATAAATTGCCAAGTCTCCGTGTGGGTGATATTTCCCCATTACGTCCCCAACAATACGTGCAGATTTTTTATGTGCTTTATCTGGTGTGTTTCCTAATTCATTCATCCCATGTAAAATCCGACGGTGAACTGGTTTTAACCCATCGCGGACGTCTGGAAGTGCTCTAGCTACAATAACACTCATAGAATAATCAAGGAATGATTTCTTCATTTCTTGGGCAAGTTGAATTTCTTCAATTCCACTTCTTTCTTCTGACACTATATATTACTCCTCCCGGTTTAATACCTTGAAATACTAGTTATAAAATTAAATATCAATATTTTGAACGTATCGTGCGTTTTTCTCGATAAAGTCACGACGAGGTGGTACTTTATCACCCATTAGCATGGTCATGACACGATCCGCTTCTTTCCCATCCTCTACACCAACACGTGTTAAACGTCTTGTTTCAGGATCCATTGTTGTCTCCCAAAGCTGATCCGCATCCATCTCTCCTAAACCTTTATAACGCTGAATCGCAGGTTTTGGTGATTGTGGAATCGTCTTTAGGTACTCTTCTAAATCTTCATCCGTATCAAGGTAAACCGATGTTTTTCCTTGGCGAACTTGATATAGGGGTGGTTGAGCAACATAAATAAAGCCAGCGTCAATCGCAGGGCGCATGTAACGGAAGAATAACGTCAGTAATAGTGTACGAATATGTGCACCATCGACATCCGCATCCGTCATAATAATTAATTTATGGTAACGAGCTTTCTCAACATCAAACTCTTCACCGAAACCAGTACCCATTGCTGTAAACAGCGTACGGATTTCCTCATTCGCTAAAATACGGTCAAGTGAGGCTTTCTCAACGTTTAAAATCTTACCTCGAATAGGTAAAATCGCTTGGAATAAGCGCGAACGACCTAGTTTTGCAGATCCTCCAGCTGAATCCCCCTCAACAATAAATAATTCTGAGATTTTAGGATCTTTTGAAGAACAGTCTGCTAATTTACCAGGTAAGTTACTAATTTCTAGACCACTTTTCTTACGTGTTACTTCACGTGCACGTTTAGCAGCCACACGAGCTTTTGATGCAAGTTCCGCTTTTTCAATAATTTGCTTACCCATTCTTGGGTTTTCCATCAAGAAACGTTCAAAGTTCACACTAAATAGACGGTCAACGATTGTACGAGCTTCTGAGTTCCCAAGCTTTGTCTTCGTTTGCCCCTCAAATTGTGGATCGGGATGTTTCACACTAATAACAGCCGTCAAACCTTCACGAACATCTTCTCCAAGGAAGTTATCGTCTGCTTCTTTCAAGTGATCTGATTTTCGCGCATAATCGTTAATCACACGTGTTAAAGCAGCTTTAAAACCAGACTCATGCGTTCCACCTTCGTGGGTACGGATATTATTTGCGAAACTTAATAAGTTTAAGTGATAACCCGTTGTATGCTGTAAGGAAATTTCAACAACGATACCATCTTGCTCATCTTCTAAATAAATCGGCTCTTCATAAAGCGTATCTTTATTTTCGTTTAAGTATTCTGCATAACTTTTAATTCCACCGCTATATTTGTATGAAGCTTCTACTACTTCTTCCGGCTTACGGATATCTGTAATATCTATTTGTAAATCACGGTTCAAATAAGCAAGTTCTTGAATACGATCGCGTAGGCGTTCAAAGTTATATTCAATACTTTCTTTAAATATTTCTTCATCTGGACGGAAATAAACTTCTGTTCCAGTAAGATCTGTTTCTCCAATAATCTCTAATTCAGTCATTGGAATACCACGTTCGAAACGTTGGTAATAGATATTGCCATCTTTATAAATTCGATATTCTAGGAAAGTAGATAGCGCGTTAACAACTGCCGCTCCAACCCCATGAAGACCACCAGAAACTTTATAACTGCCTCCACCGAACTTCCCTCCAGCGTGTAAAACAGTAAATACTGTCTCAGATGCTGGGCGTCCTGTTTTATGTTGTAGGTCAACTGGAATTCCACGTCCATTATCCGATACACGAATACAGTTATCGTCTTCGATTTGAATATGAATCGTATCTGCAAATCCTGCCATTGCCTCATCAATTGAGTTATCGACAATCTCCCAGACTAAGTGATGGACACCGTCTAAACCTGTTGTTCCAATATACATACCTGGTCGTTTTCTAACGGCTTCTAAGCCTTCTAATACTTCAATTTGACTTGCGTCATAATTATTTGGAACAATATTCTTGTTTTCATCCATTATTTATAAACTCTCCTATCTCTAAATCTTAAAGCGTCTTCAGTCTTCCGACACATCTGGAGCCTCTAAAATTGATCCATTATCCACATAAAAGATTAAGGGATCATTTAATAAGTCCATCTGGACACCGTCTAAACTCGTTGTTGTAATAAATGTTTGCACTTTGTCTTGAATCGTCTTTAGTAAATGGGTTTGACGACTATCGTCTAATTCACTTAATACATCATCAAGCAGTAAAATAGGGTATTCACCCGTCATTTCATGCATTAACTCAATTTCAGCTAGTTTTAAACTTAAAGCTGTTGTTCGTTGTTGTCCTTGAGAACCATAAGTTTGGACATTACGGTCATTCACATAAAAGATTAAATCATCTCGATGAGGGCCAATCGTTGTTGTCCCTTGGTCGATTTCTTGCGTGGTCGCTGACTTATACTCTTCTTTTAAACTTTCGAAAATGTCTTCAACTGACATTTCAGCTGTCGCATTCGTCGTTGTACGATAGCTGATAACAAGCTGTTCTTTTTCATTTGAAATGTCATTTTGGACGTCATTCGCCCATTTACTTAATTGACGGACAAATTTAAAGCGTGAATGTAAGACTTCAGCTGCCTCTGCAGCTAATTGTTCGGTTAAGACTTCTAAATAAATGGTATCGTGTTTTTTATTATAGCGGGCTTGTTTTAAAAATTGATTCCTCTGTCTTAAAACCCTTTGATATTGTGTCAGGTGGTATAAATATATTTTATTCATTTGTCCTAATTCCATATCAATGAATTTTCGACGGACAGATGGTGATCCTTTAACCAAAGATAAATCTTCCGGTGCAAATAAAACCACATTTAGTTGCCCAATGTAGTCACTTAACTTTTTTTGCTCTAAATGATTTAATTTAGCATTTTTACCACGTTTAGACAATATAATTTCTAAGGGAACAGAATGTGACTTCTTTTTTAAAATACCTTTCACTTTCGCAAAGTCACTATCCCAACGAATCAACTCTCGATCCCGGGATGTTCGATGACTTCGAGAAAGTGCTAAAAAATAAATACTTTCAATCAGATTTGTTTTACCTTGAGCATTTTCTCCAATTAATACATTAATTGATGGCGAAAAAGATAATTCTGCATGTTCATAGTTTCGATAATTTTGAATCTCAATGTTTTCTAGATGCATTAACTCTCTGACTCTAATAATGATTTGACTTGAAACTCTCCAATGTTTGGAATGCGTACTTTATCTCCATCGTATAATTTCTTACCACGACGATTTTCTGGCTCATCGTTTACATAGACTTCCATTTGCTGTAAAAACGGCTTAGCCATGCCACCACTAGAGATAATATCTGCTAATTTTAGAAATTGTCCCAGTGTAATGTATGCTTCTTTTATTTTAATAATTGTGATTTGCATTTAAATGCTCCTTAAATTCAGAATGTCCTTTTACGTACCAGATAATTATACCAAAAAAATAGGTTGTTTTCAATTAGACCGCCGTTTTTCGGGCTAAATTTCGCTTCTAATGAATTTTAAGTGGTTTGTATAAAAATACACTAGATAGAATCATTCCACGTAAAAACAAAAAATAAGTGGATTTCCAAAGAAACCCACTTAAATGATTCATTATTTAATTATTCATTTCGTATTATTTTTTTACGATTTTATTTTCTTCAAATATTTCTTCGTATTCGAGTTCATCTTCTTTATCGTATCGGATCCATGGACCATGTTTCATGTCGTCTTTAAAGTTACCGACTTGCCATAGCTGACCTGTTTTACGATAAAATGTCCATTCCCCTTGCATTTTACCATTCTCAACATGGCCTTCTGCCTTAATCGACCCATCATTAAAATAATGAGTCATTTGATTATTGATTAATTCAGCTTTTTTCTGACCATTCGCATATGTTTTATTTTCCAAATGAACGACCTCCATGTTATTCGAACTATAAATGCTTAAAATCTAGCGAACGTTTGTAGATGTTCGAATCGGTGTAATTAATTGAACAAAATCATAGTCCGATTCAGCTGCTGCGGGCACAATAACAAATGGACGCAATGTCGAAATTAATTTTAAGGTCACTTTATTCGTGTCAAATGTGTTTAAAGCGTCTCTTAAGTAGTCCGGGTTGAATGAAATGTCCATATCTTCACCGTTAACTTCACGAACAACAACATCTTCTTCTACGTATCCAACTTCTGGCGAATTACTTGTTAATTGGAGTTCGCCATTTTCAACGGTTAATTTAACAACGTTGTTCTTTCCAGCATGTGAAAGCAGTGATGTACGACCTACAGCCCCTTTTAGGACTGAAACATCTAATTCAATTTGTGTCGTTGACTCACTTGGAATTAATTGATCCGTCTGTGGATAATTTCCTTCAAGTAATCTTGAATAAAAGAATGTGTCTTCTGTCATAAATAAGATTTGGTTATCTGCAATCGAAATGCTTACTTCTTCAATGTCATCCGTAAGTACTTTAGATAATTCCGTTAAGCTATTTCCTGGAATAACGATTTGGAAATTTAATCCTTCTGGAACTTCAACAGGAATAATACGTTGACTTAAACGGTGACTATCTGTTGCAACAGCTTTAAGTTTGCCATCATTAATTGAGAAGTTAACACCCGTTAAGATTGGACGACTTTCATGTTTAGAAACAGCAATAACTGTTTGCTCGATTACTTTCTTTAGTAATTGAACAGGTAATTTAAATGATTCACTTGTATCAATTTCAGGTAAATATGGGTAACTAGCTGCATCTAATGCATTAATAGTGAAAAATGAATTCGATGATGAAATAGATGCTTGTAATTGTGTGTTTACTTCAAAAGTAAAGTTCTCATCTGGCAATCTATTAATAATATCTGCAAAGAAACGAGCAGGTTGTAATACAATGCTTCCAGTTTCTTCAATTTGTAGATTGGCCTCTTCGTCATCTACAAAGATTTTAGATTCAATAGATATATCGGAATTACTTCCTGTGATCTTTATGCCTTCTTTATTTACTTCTAATTTTAATCCCGTAAGTATTGGAATAGTTGTCTTATTAGAAATAGCTAACTGAACGTCTCGTAACTTTTTGAGTAACTCTAAACGATTAACTGTGAATTTCATTCTTTCAGCTCTCCTTTATATCATACTTTTCTCTGTCTAAGTATAGCATAATTTTTATATTTTCATTTTATTATTCATTGATTAATTATGGCCTTTATTATTAATTATATTTAATAGATATATTAGTAATAGTAGTAGGGCCTGTGAATTCTGTGGATAAGTGAAAATCCCTTGAAACGATAGAGTTTTCCACTGTGGATAACTTGTGGATTAAAAAGTGCATAACTTGATTAGTTATCCACATGTTCAAAACTACAATTTTTCCTTAATTTCATTCACTTCTCTTTTTGTACTTGGATCCACAGCAATTAATTTCGTGATTTTCTCGTGTGCATGCAAAACAGTTGTGTGGTCCTTGCCACCAAATTCAGATCCAATCTTTGGAAACGAAGCTTCTGTCATTTCACGAGAAAGATACATAGCCACCTGTCGTGGGTTAACAATATCTTTAACACGGCGCTTCCCTTTGATGTCTTCAACTGTTATATGGTAGTAACGCGCGACAACTTCCTGAATTTTACTAATGGTTACTTCTTTATTTGAGCCTTTAACCATACTCTTTAAAGCATCTGCAGCAAGGCTTGTCGTGAATTCTTTGTTTTGCATTGTTGCATAAGCTTGTACTCGAACTAAGGCACCTTCTAATTCACGAATGTTGGAATCAATCTGCCCAGCAATGTAGCTTAGGGTATCGTTTGGAATTTCTAAGCGCTCTGCATCAGCTTTTTTACGTAAGATCGCAATTCGAGTTTCTAAATCTGGAGGCGTAATGTCGACCGATAAACCCCAAGCAAAGCGTGAGACGAGACGTTCTTGCATCTTTGGAATTTCATTTGGTAGACGATCACTTGTTAAGACGATTTGCTTTCTGTCATCGTATAAAGCATTGAAGGTATGGAAGAACTCTTCTTGTGTTCCTTCTTTATCCGCAAAGAATTGGATATCATCGACTAATAATAAGTCAACGGTCCGATATTTTTGACGGAACTCTTCTTGTGTTCGGTTTTGAATCGAATTGATAAAGTCATTGGCAAATGTTTCGCTCGAAACATATTTAACATTTTTATCTGGATTGATAGTCAAGTATTGATGGCCAATCGCGTGCATTAAGTGTGTTTTACCTAAGCCCACTCCACCATAGAAAAATAACGGGTTATAAATTGTTCCTGGCTCTTCAGAAACCACTAAGGCTGCTGCATGGGCCATCTGATTCCCTTTACCAATAACAAAGGTATCAAACGTGTATTTACTATTTAATTCACTTGATCGCGAAATACTCGGTCTATTTGTAACGTTTGAAGCTTTTTCCACTTCATTTTCTTGCAAATCTTGTTCGTCCTTCGTTACAAATCTTGGATTAATTTCTTGTCCTGTATATTCATAAATATATTCAACAATTTTTGTAGCAAGATGATTTTCCCAATATTCCTTATGTAAGGTAGTCGGTACCTTAATCGTGATTAATTGATTGGAAAGGGAAATAACCTTCGCACTATCAATCCACGTATCATAACTAACTTTTGAAAGATCATCTTTAAATTTACTCTTTAAATAGAGCCAGATCTCATTTTGATTTTCGTACACGTGGATTCTCTCCTCTATAAGTAATGTAGCATTATCTATTTTAGCACGATTTAAATAAGTTTTCCACAGATTTATGAACGTGTGCATAATTCTTTCCAAAAGCTGTTTAAAAGTTGTCCACAACTGGATAAAAAGTGTGGATATCTATTTGGTGATTTTTGGGAAAAACCCACTTTGTGGATAACTATTGTCAAAAACGGATGTACATTCTAAAGGTTTACAGAGACTTATCAACAGGTTTTGTGGACAAGTGGATAACTTATTAACACTCCTGTGGATACTATGAAAAAACGATTTTAGCTTGTGGATAAAATAAAAAAAGAAATTTACTGCCCACAGGAGATGTGGACAACTTTCTGGAAAAAGTGACTTTATTTTGAAAAAAGTGCGATTTTAGAAGCGAGTACATATTGATTAATTGTGAATAAACCTGTAGAATATCTTAATGTCAATGACGAATAGCGAAGAAAAGTCTGAATTGTGTTGACAACATCAGCATTTTTTCATAAAATTGAGTAGTCTGTTCGCATGATGTTAATGTTTACATTAACTTAATAAAAGATAATCATTGATTTTTCAAAAAATTCAGGAGGTGTTTCAGCATGTCAGAAGGATTAACATACCAACCAAAAAAACGTAAAAGAAAAAAAGTACACGGATTCCGTAAAAGAATGAGTACTAAAAATGGACGTAGAGTTTTAAAAAGCAGACGTCGTAAAGGTAGAAAACGTTTGACTCATTAATTCATGAAGAATTCGTTTTAAATATTAAAGCGACAGGATCTCATATTTTGAGTGATTGTCGCTTTTTTTCATACTTACAAGATAAGAGGGGGAAGTGCGATGAAAAAAGCCTATCGAGTGAAGTCTGAAAAAGACTTTCAAAAAGTTTTTCATAAAGGTGAATCTAAGGCCAATCGACAATTTGTCGTGTACAAACTTCCTAAAGATGAACAGAAACATTTTCGAGTAGGTATTTCTGTAGGAACGAAATTAGGAAATGCAGTGAAAAGAAATAAAATTAAACGAAGAATTCGTCATGCCTTAATGGAATTAGATAAAGAATATACGCTGGATCCACAAACAGACTTTATAGTGATTGCTCGTATCCCAGTTAAAGATATGACTTTTGCTGAAATAAAAAAAAGTTTGATCCATGTTTTTTCTTTATCGGGACTTATAATTGAATAAAAATGAAATCGAATACCGAATTTAAGGTATAGATACTTTTAGGAGAGAAAAAAAGTGAAAGACTTTTATAGAAAGAATAAAAAGACACTCTTAATGCTTGCTCTTGTCTTTTTTGTTGTTTTTCTTAGTGCCTGTGGCCGAACGGATGCAATAAACGCAGATTCTCAAGGATTATGGGATCGCTATATTGTATACAACTTATCACAATTTATCTTATGGCTTTCGGAATTATTGGGAGGCAGTTATGGTCTTGCAATTATCGTCTTTACTGCTTTAGGACAAATTGTTTTGCTACCTCTAACGAAGTTTCAGCAAGAAAGCATGGAAAAATCTCAAGCGATTCAACCAGAACTACAAGCGTTACAAGAAAAGTACTCAGCTAAAGATGAAGAAACAAAAGCAAAATTAGCTGAAGAAACACAAAAACTTCAAGATGAAGCTGGCGTGAATCCTTTAATGGGTTGTTTACCATTATTAATTCAAATGCCAATTTTTATTGCACTATTCCAAACAGTTACTCGTACACCTGAATTAGCACAAGGTAACTTCTTATGGTTGGAATTAGGTAATCCAGACCCGTACTACATTTTACCGATTTTAGCAGCGATCTTTACGTATGCAAACACATGGTTAATGCAATATGGTAACCCAGCAGCTAACACAGGTAAGTTTATGACGTTCCTAATGCCAGCAATGATTTTCTTCTTCACATTTAGAGTATCAAGTGCATTAGCTATTTACTTTGTAACATCAAACTTTACACGTTCAATTATTACGCTAATTACAAATAACCCATTTAAGAAACGTGCGAAGCTTGAAGAAGAAGAGCGAATGAAAGAAGAAGATGAACGTAGAAGAAAAAGAGCTTTAAATAAAGCAAGAAGAACTGGTCGTAGTGTTAAAAAATAGTTTTTTGGTTTAAGATAGATATTAAATAAAAGAACGAATGTAATCGGATGGAGGATTAGACTCGTGAATGATAAATATGTTGCACAAGCACCAACTCAAGCAGAAGCGATTCAAAAAGGATTAGACGCTTTAGGTATTACAAAAGATGAAGCGATTATCCGTGTGGATGAGCCTGGTAAAAAAGGTTTCTTGGGTATTGGTCAAAAAGATGCTGTTGTTACTGTAGAGAAAAAAGAAAAATCAAACATTTTAGATGATTTTTTAGCAGATGAGTTAGATATCAAACGTAATCGTTTTAGCGCTCAACCTAAGAAAGAAAAAGTTGAACGTGTTACACCGACAGAAGTGGATGAAGATCCATTGAAAGAGAAAGCTCTTGAAGAAGAAGCTGACATGGATAAAGCAGAGAAGCTAGCCGGTCGCGATCACACAGAAGTCGAACTTGTAGGCGAAGAACAAGTTACACAAAGTGAAGTAGAAGAAACAGAAGAAGATCTTGAAGCAGACTTTGCATTTGATGCAGAAGAAGCAGAAGATGAAGACTACGAAGAAAAAGATTCGTCAGAAATGTCTGAAGAAGAAATCTACGAAAAAGATCAAGAGGCCATTGAAGAAGTTCGCCAATACTTGAAAGAAGTTATTGTCGCAATGGGTATCGATGATATTGAAGTGTATATAAGCCGCGTGAGAAACAATGTAAAATATGACATTGAAACTGAAAACGCTGGTTTAGTTATTGGACGTCATGGAAAAGTGTTAAATGGTTTACAAACACTGGCACAAAACCACATGCATCAATTAGCGTATAGCAAAATTAATGTGCGTGCAGATGCTGAAAAATACCGTGAACGTCGTAAGAATACGGTTGAAAACTTAGCAAAT
Organism: uncultured Carnobacteriaceae bacterium; assembly: GCA_964624875.1. Taxonomy (GTDB): domain Bacteria; phylum Bacillota; class Bacilli; order Lactobacillales; family Carnobacteriaceae_A; genus Atopostipes. Next base: position 17,271 of record CAZUZA010000027.1, read on the forward strand.
CGTACAGCAGATCGCGTAATTAAAACGAATAAACCTGTTCGTCTTGATCCAATGCCTGCACATGAACGTAAGCAAATTCACCGTTATTTAAACCAAAATCCGAAAGTTAAAACACATTCGGAAGGCCGCGAGCCAAAACGTTACTTGGTTGTTGAACCAAATAACGACTAAATTTTAAAATAGATCCCCCAAGCGAGTAAGCAGCATCTTGTTTACGGTTTGGGGGATTTTTTAAATGCAAAAATGACTTCTATAAATTCTTTTCAATTTCACAAAAACAAGGTATGATTATGAGCAGAAAATCAAGTGGAAAGCGTGATATATAAATGACTATGGAAAAAGTAATTTCATATGTAAATACAAATCGAGGAAACGGCCAGAAATCAAGTTTGGACCGTTTGTTCACTCTCTTAGATCGACTCGGAAATCCACACAAGCATCTAAAATACGTCCATATAACCGGGACAAATGGGAAAGGTTCGACTTCAGCCATGTTTTCATCGGTGCTGCAAGAGGCCAACTTAACGGTCGGTTCCTTTACGTCGCCACATCTCGAACAAGTCAACGAACGCATTCGTTTGAATGGTGAAATGATAGCCGATGCCGATTTCATTCGAATCGTAGATCAGATTGAGCCGGTTGTTTTAGAGCTAGAAGCGAAAATGGGTGTGAATTTTTATGCGTTTGAGTTACTAACAACGGTGGCATTTATATATTTCCAAGAAAAAAAACCCGATATTGTGGTGTTAGAAGCAGGCATTGGGGGCCGATTAGATTCGACGAACGTCATTGAATCGTCCGTTGTATCTATTATTACCTCAATTGGTTTGGATCACTTAGCAATTTTAGGTACAACAGAAGAAGAAATTATGTATGAAAAAGTACAAATTTTGAAAGAAAATGGCCACTTAATTGTGGGGCCTGTAAAGGATTCATTAAAAGAAATTGCACTAAAAAGAGCGGATGCAGTTAATGGTACAGTCACTTTTATAGATAAAGCCGATCTTCATATAGAAGAAAGTCTTCCTACACATCAAGTCTTTACGTATAAAAACTGGCAATCGGTTCAACTAGGCATGCTTGGTGTCCACCAAGTGGAGAATGCGAGTTTGATCCTTGAAGCACACGAAACCTTCCTTGCACAAGATATAGCCATTTCACCAGAAGAGGTCTATAAGGGCTTAGAAAAGGCTTATTGGCCAGGGCGTTTTGAATGTGTTGGGACGGCGCCTTTGTTCTATATTGACGGCGCGCACAATGAGGCGAGCGTGGGACGATTGGTCGAAACATTGGAAGAGACGTTTCCGGGCGAGACGTTCCATTTTGTAATTGGGATGATGAAGGACAAGGCTTATGAGGCGATGATTGAACAGGTGAAGCATTTGGCGGCTGAGTTTATCTTGATTTCGCCGGATCCATACCGTGGCTTTGATCCGGATGCTGTTGCGGCTGACTTGCGAGCGGATGGTTTTAAAGCGACGCCGATGGAGAGTGTTGCGGGGATTCTTTCTTATATAAAAACAGAAGTGCCGAAGGATGAGATTGTTATTCAGTTTGGTTCTTTGTATTTAGTAGGGGATATTAAAAAATCAGTTCATGCATGATCCATGAATTTAATGACGAAGAATATTTCTTATAACTTTAGACGCCCAGTTTATACGAGTGAGAAAATAGTTCGTACAGCGACGTTAAAAGAGGTCAAACAGGTCAAAGAAGGCCGTGTGGATGTGTTTGGAACGTTTAATTGAGTGAATCAAGCGGATGAAATGGTCTTATTTGAAGAAGTTACGGGAATTATTTTCAACAAATAGAAAATAAAGCTTTACATTCATTCGGGGGCATGGTATATTTATTCATGTAGTAATTTAGCTAGAAAAATTTAGTGGTAAGTTAAATCAAGTTCTATTAATTTCCCGTTTATTTTTTAGAAATTTTATTATAAATATTCGTGCTTTATGCACCCAGGAGGAAATATATATGAACACAGGTACAGTAAAATGGTTTAACGCAGATAAAGGTTTTGGATTCATCGAACAAGAAGGCGGAGAAGATGTTTTCGCACACTTCACAGCTATTCAAGGTGACGGATTTAAATCTTTAGAAGAAGGTCAAAAAGTTACTTTCGATATCGAACAAGGTGACCGTGGACCACAAGCAGCAAACATTCAAAAAATCTAATTAAAATAGATATTAAAACTCTAGTTCATTTTGAACTAGAGTTTTTTCTTACATAAATATAAAAAAATGCAGCAAAACCCTTGAAATACAAAGCGACATTGTATAGAATGGAATGCGCAAATAGAAAATAGAATACAACCAACTTACTTAAAAGAGTAGTGAAAGTACTTTTTTACCTAAGATCGTGCCCAAAATAGGCGCATGATTTATTTATAGGTAAATGGAGTGCTTTTTTTATTTGCATTTTTAAAGTGGAAGACATTCGTTAAAACGAATGTCAATCGCTAATTGAGCGTATAAAACAGATTACGTGTTCGATTACCAGCTAATCGAGAAGATAAACGAAATTACGTGCTCGATT
>CAZUZA010000028.1:0-18623 GCA_964624875.1 uncultured Carnobacteriaceae bacterium
TTTGTTCACGTTCATCGTGTCCTCCACCCATACCAGCTCCACGTTGACGACCTACTGCATCTATCTCATCAATAAAGATGATTGATGGTGAGTTCTTCTTCGCGTTTTCAAATAAATCACGTACACGGCTTGCACCGACCCCGACGAACATTTCCACGAACTCAGAACCTGAGATGCTAAAGAAAGGAACGCCCGCTTCACCGGCAACTGCTTTTGCTAATAATGTTTTACCTGTTCCTGGAGGTCCTTCTAATAGAACACCAGCAGGGATACGTGCACCTAGTTGGTTAAATCGACGAGGATCTTTTAGGAACTCTACGATTTCAACTAATTCTTGTTTCTCTTCATCGGCACCAGCAACATCTGCAAAACGAACTTTACTTGTTTCAGCATCTGCTTCTTTTGCCTGTGACTTACCAAAGTTCATGACTCCACGGCCACCACCAGATCCACCGCCACCTTGTCCGGCTTGTCTCATCATATAGAAGAGAAAACCACCTAAAACAATGACTGGTAAAAATGTAAAGAGTAAACTAGCCCAAATACTGGCAGTCGGCTCTTCAATTGGTAACATTTCGATTTCATTGGCTTTTGTTAAATCATAGATATCTGTAACCACTGAATCGTTCGTCAAAACGTAAGCTGTAAAACTACGTGTTGGCGAATTATCTAATTGGCCAAAGAACGGGAGTGAATTCCCCTCTTGATCCGTTCCTGTTTCGATTTCTTGCCCTTCACGGAAAGTTCCGTTTATTTCATAGATTCCACCTACAGGTTGTATGGAATACTTTTCCACTCGGTCTTCTTCTAAATACTCAACGAACTCAGTAGTACTAATGTTATCCGTACTGGCTGGTGCGCTATTGCTAGCAAATATTTGAGCAAGTCCAATGATCGCTACAAATACAACTATATAGAAGAGACTACTATTTAAAAAATTCTTTCTCTTCATTTCATCCTCCGTAACTAATTACAATTAAGTATATATTATGTTATTTTTTTCAGAAATATTCGATTAAAAAACAATTAGATTAATCGAACGCCTTTTAATATAGTATCATAACATACGCGTGAACTCTATGAATATTATTTGACTTTTTTGGTAAAAAAGCCTGATTCATATGCGTTTAGATATAAACCTCTTCTTTTAAAACACCTACATAAGGTAAATTACGGTAATTTTCACGATAGTCTAAACCGTAGCCTACAACGAACTCATCTGGAACATCGAAACATTTCCAGTCGACGTTTAAGTCAATAAGACGACCAGAAGGCTTATCTAAAAGCGTTACAATTTTTACAGATGCCGCATTTCTACGGATTAACATGTCTTGTAAATATTTTAATGTACGACCTGTATCAATAATGTCTTCAACGACTAATACGTGACGTCCTTCTATTGAAGAATCTAAATCTTTAACAATTTTTACTTCACCAGATGAGGTCATTGCTGTTCCATAACTAGAAACGTCCATCATGTCATACTCTAAATAAATTGGCATTGCTTTTAATAAGTCAGCCATAAAAGGTAATGCGCCTTTTAAGATTCCAACTACTAATGGATTTTTATCTTTGTATTCTTCAGACAACGTTGCACCAAGCTCTGTAATCTTCTCTTTGATTTCTTCTTCAGATATTAATACATGTTTAATTGTTTCGTCCATTTGCATTGTATTTTCCCCTCTTGAAAGTTTTTATGGTTATTTCATGGTTATTTTTTGTTTATTTTATACTTTATAATATAGGTTAGTTTATCAGTTTCTAAGCGACTTAACAAATACATTTTACGATAGCCAATCAACCAAATTATTTTACCAGTCGCATCTTCAACAACCCACGTCTGATCTCGTTCTTCTAAAGGTACTTTAGCATCAATAAAGATGTCCTTCAGCTTTTTCGAACCCGTCAGTCCTTCATAGGTCATACGATCACCTGGTTGACGATGTCGTATTGTTAACGGCAGCTCAATCGCTCCTGAATGAAAGACGAGAAAATCATTCGCTTCCTCTGGCTCTTCTTTTGAATCGGTCCATTCTTCAATCTTCAAAGTTTCTTCAGGCGATAGTTCAACCTCTTCAATTAAGGTCTCTAAAACGAACTTTGTTTGTTGTTGTATTGATTCATTCTTTGTTTTTGCCGTAAAAACAATTTGGTCATAGGCCTTCTTCGCAACAATATCACCTGTTAAGTCCAACTGTGAATTACCCTCAGCTTCTTTCAGCCATCCCATAATGATGTCAATATAGGATGTTTTATACATGTGTTCTTTACCATCGTATATATTTTGGAGAAGCTCCTTAAGAACTGCTCGTTTCAGTGGCTGTGAGAGAGAGGTGTAATCATTCAGTGTAAATTCAAATGTATTCGCATAGCTACGCACCAAATCAGTATAAGCCCGCTCAATCGGTTCCTTTGCAATAAAAAGCAAGTCACTTAAATCCGATGAGAATTGTTCAACATGCTCATTCAACTGATTATTTTCATTTAATAACAATGGAATAATTTGATTGCGAAAGCGATTGCGAGTATAGAATAACTCTTTATTCGTTTCATCTTCTACGTATTGAAAGTGATGTCGGTGGGCATAGTCGTATAAGGCCTTTTTCGGGAATGGGAGTAACGGTCGAATCAAAACCCCTTGGTGAAATGGTTGCTCAGCTTCGATTCCTGTCAGTTGTTCTAGCGTACTTCCACGTGTCAGCTTCATGAGAATCGTCTCGACTTGATCATCCTGGTGATGGGCCGTCATTAAAACGTCTGCATTTGTCTCATCCATTACTTGCTTGAAAAACGAATAGCGTATTTTTCTTGCGGCTTCTTCAATACCTGTTTGTGGGTGTACTTCTTTATCCCAGTAGTAATAATAGGCTGGCACTTGGTGCTTCTCAGCGAGTGTTCTTATAAAGGCTTCTTCGCTATAGGCCTCTGGCCGCAAACTGTGGTTCACATGTGCAATTGAAAGATTTGCATGATTAAATGTTCGCATCAAATGAAATAATGCAATCGAATCGACCCCGCCTGACACAGCAAGTACGACGTTCATTTCACTAGTGAATGTTTTTAACTTCAAAAGCTCTTTGACAAATTCCTCATACATGATTTGGCACCACCTTTAATAACTAAAAAAGAAGGCAGGGAGCTCCTGCCTTATTCATTTATATTCATTTAGTTTAAAATTGTTTAGCTACGACGTCCACCACGGCCGCCACGCTTGTTTTCAGTATTTTTACGTAATGATGATAGACGTGTTTCGCTATCTTTTAAGAAATCATCCATTAACGAATCAAAGTTTCTGCTATCATTTCTACGGTTATTGTTGTAGTTATTTGATTGATAGTTTGTAGTTTGAGTAGGACGAGGTTTTGCTGGTTCAGCTTTTCTCGCTTCTTTTTTCGCTTCAGCTTCCTTCTCTTTGTCTCGCATAGACAATGCGATTTTGCCGTCGTTTCCAATTGTTAATACTTCAACTGTAACAACTTGGCCTACACTTAGCTCATCGTTGATGTCTTCTACGAACTTGTCAGATACTTCACTGATGTGAACAAGTCCTGTTTTATTATTCCCTAAATCGATAAACGCACCAAACTTTGCTAAACCTGTAATCTTACCTTCTACCTTATTGCCAACTTCTAATGACATTAAATTATTTCTCCTCCATTTAATTTGAAACTATTATAACATGTTCACATGGAATATGCTGTAAAAATTAAGAATTTTTTATAATTTTTATGACGACAAACTAAATACGCGTTGCTTAAGTCTATTTTTAAACAACACGTCATTTAATTATACCGATCATTCATATCTATTAGACATTTTATCGCGATTCATTCTCTTCTTCATTATTATTTGTTTCTTCATTTGATTCAGACGAGTTTTCTTCTTCGGGAAGGTTTATCAAAATTTCATTTGGTTTTGATAAGTTTAACTCCTGACGAGCCAACTTAGCAATATATTCTTCATCTTCAAGTAAGGCAACTTTATATTCAAGTTGTTCTTTTTCAGCCTCTAATGTTTCAAGGTTACTTGCAGCTTCTACATATAATTGATTATACTCTTCCGTTTTTTGCATATTTTCGATCAACGGCAACCCAGTCATTCCAATTAAAACAAGACCTGTTACAAGAATAATTCCTGTACGTACTCGCACAAATTTCTTTCTTTTGTGTTGACGAATATTTTCAAGTGTTTTATTAATTGAATAATTGTTTAAATGGGTGATGTTCTTCGTATTTTCCGTCTTCAAAACACTCAACCCCTTTTAAATATAATATATTCTCATTATAGCAATGATTCGGGAAATTGAAAACCGTTTCCTTTAAATATATGAAACCTTTTTTATGCTTCAGCAAATTTTTCTTCGATTACAGTAAACATACCTTCTGCTTCTGCTTTTTTCGTCGTATCTCTTAAGTCTTCAATACGAACAACTAGCGTCTTATTTCCAAAAACAATCTCTAATTCGTCACCAACTGCTACTTTTGTCGACGATTTTGCTGGACGCCCATTCACAAGGACTCGATCTTGATCGGCGATTTCCTTTGCAATGGTTCTTCTTTTAATAATTCGAGAAACTTTTAAAAATTTATCTAAACGCATATTATCGCTCCTTATTTTTTCTTTCTTCTGCTTTTATCTGCTGCCACAATGCATCCACTTCTTCTGGTGTTTCCGCTTTGACGCCATCAAACACATGTGGGTGTCGTCTTCTCAACTTTTGATTAATACCCGCCAATACTTCTTCGAATGAAAAGAGATGCTCTTGTTCGCCAATATTCGTATGATACAGCACCTGCATCAATAAATCACCAAGTTCCTCCACCACATTATCGATGTCATCTTTGGCATAAGCTTCTTTCAACTCATCTAATTCTTCTTGGAAATGATGCAATAAAATTTCCCCTGATTGTGCTTTTGCCCAAACGTCACCCTGCTCCCCAAATATGTCATCAATATAAGATTGCATCGTTTGGATGGAGTAAATCGCTTCATCACGGGTTAATGGTGGAATATAAACCGAGCGTAAATTATGAACGCCTTCGAAATAGTCCATTTCATATAAAGGCAACCACGTCACAACTTCTTCGGCACTACCGGCCGCATCGATGATTGCTATCTTGTGTTCTGCTGGATAAATTTCCATTAAAGCCAATTTGACGTCGCCAGCAATTAAGGAATGGAAAACTTGCATAACAATCAGGTGTTGTCCGGGATAAATTTTATCGGCATTGATTTCAAAGGAATCCACTAGTTGGAAGCCTTCCACTGGGTCCACTTTTACAGATGAAAATAAATCATCAATAAAACTCTTCCCACCGATTATTTTCGTAGGGACATCCGCTTCAAACAGCAATTGCACTGTGCGTTCAGCGACAGCTGGGTGACCCGGAACGCCATAATACACATCTTGTGTTTTCGCTAAGGCGACTAATTCATCTACAATCGCTGGATACACTTGTTTAAAGTCTTCATCAAACTTTTCATACACGTGATCAAAAGCCTGGATATCAAGTCCTTCACTCGCTAGTTCTTGCGCTGCTGGATGATCCATCGTACGCAAATATATTTTATCTTGCTGTGTAATCGTGTCATACACTTGCTTAGGCATTTCACCCAAATGACCTGGACCTAGTCCAAAAATATAAATTGTATGCATCAAAACCCTACTTTCTCTTTCGTTGTTTCAATCGGCTCGGAATCGGTAATTGTTCAAGTTCGTCTTGGTGAAATATATTTAACCAGATGGCACCTGCGCCAAAGACGAGCAGGCCTACGAAGACCCCGAGTAATGTCAGCATAAGGTTAGCCGTTCTTCCGGATAAATCGAATAGATTGGTTGCGAGTTGGGCTGTTCCCCACACGCTGAAATACATAGCGAACAATAAAGCCGCTGTTTTGAATAGGAAGTGGTGCCGGAAGGTTGCACGCCAGACTTCTTTTTCAATCATTTGCATCATGAGCCCACAAATGATGAGTAAGGAGAATACAGTGACTAAGCTCGCGCCAGATATGCCTAAGGTGCGCACGGCCAGCTTATTCATCGTTGCTTTGAAGACTAAGCCTATTAGTAAAGCGAGTATACTGTTATCTTTGCCTTGTTTACTTTGTAAAATAGTGTGCATGCTGTAAATAAATGAAGCGAGCAAGACACTAATAACAAATATTTGTAAGGTGCTTGTCCCTGCATGATCTGTAAAAAGGGTATAGTTCATCGCTGGCATGACAGCCATTAAGCCAACTGTTGCAGCACCTGCTAGTAATAAGGTCATTCTTAATAAAGACGAGGCATTTTTAACCCACTCTATTTTCTTATTTTCTAATGCCCACTTTCGTAAAATTGGTAAAGAGGACGTGGCAAAACCTAAACCGACCACTAAACCTAATTGCACAAAAGGTTGCCCTCGATCATAAACCCCTTTTAAATTCATCGCTAGGCTTGGCGCATATCGCACTTCACTCAAAGCATTAAAAACAGTAAAGGAATCAATAAATTGAAAGAGGACCATGAGACTACTGGTGGCGATGAGCAACACCCCTTCAGAAAAAAGGCGTCGTCCCATCTTTAGCGACCATCGTGGTTTTAAGACTTTTAGAAATTGGTGACCTTTTTGTCGCTTCCATAAATAGTAAAGCAAGACGACACTACTAGCGATTGCGGATAGCCAGGAAGATGTATAAGCATTCTGACCCATTTCATAAACGGACCAGGAGCTGCTAGTAAAGTAGATGGCTACACCGAGTAAAACAAGCACCCGCACCAATTGTTCGATGACTTGCGAAATACTTGTCGGCACCATATTGGCGTCTCCTTGAAAGTACCCTCTCGTTAATGCAAGGAAGGGTAAAAATAAAAAGAAATAGGAGACCGACTGTATGACCGGTACCAATTGAACGTCCCCCATAAGCTGTGCCATCGTCGTGGCTCCAAACTGTAAGAGCGCAAACATGCCGAGGCCGATTGTCCATAACCATGTGTTGAGTTCTTGCATGCTCGTCTGCAACATCGTTTCATCTTCTGCTTCGGAAACAACTTTGGAGATAAAGGCCGGTAGCCCGGTCAACGTTAACCCGACAGCTAAACCGTAAATCGGATAAATTTGTTGGTAGACGTAAAAGCCGGCATCCCCAGTTAAGTTTTGAAACGGAACTTTATAGACAGCACTTAGTAACTTAGCGATAAAAGAACTCGCCGTTAAAATAAGGCCACCTTTGATGATATGATTTAAATGTTTGTTTTTATTTTCCATTTAAATTAACCCTCTTTTTCTGTTCCGCCCTGAACGAAATCTCTTTCTAAATCAGCTTTCTCATCCGCTATCGCTTGTTTTCTTTTCTTCTCTACTTGTTTTTCATAATATTCATAAAGCTTGCGTACAAATTTTAGGATGTGTTGCAACCATTCGTAATTGTTTATGCCTTTTGGTAAATGGAAAGTCACACCAAGTTTATCTTCTGGTTGGATGTCGACTTGAATCGGTAGACCATCTAAGGCGCGGAATATTTCTTGAACTGGAAACGCTCGTGTCCCTTGCTCAGAGAATGTGATATCCACTCTGTTTTTCACTTGCTTAATGGTTTCTAACAAGATGCGTTCACTGAAGTATTTAATTAAACCAATCACGAGTAAATCATCGACTTCTTGTGGGAAGTCACCAAAGCGGTCAATAAACTCATCTTGCAGCTCAACAAATTCTTCTTCACCAGAGATCGAACGAATTCGTTTATAGAGTTCAATCTTCTGTCTTTCGTCCCCAACATATGAGGATGGCAGATAGGCATCGACTTCGACATCAATTTCAACCGAGGTACGCTCTTCTACATCTGACCCTTGTTTACGCGCAATGGCATCTTGCAGCATCTGTGTATAAAGGTCGAACCCAACGGAATCGATGAAACCGGACTGTTGTTGTCCCAGTAAGTTCCCTGCTCCACGAATCGACAAGTCGCGCATCGCAATCTTAAAGCCGCTTCCTAATTCGGTGAAATCTTTAATCGCTTGGAGACGCTTCTCGCTCTCTTCGCGTAATATTTTGTTTTGTTCATACATAAAGTAGGCATAAGCCACACGATTGGATCGACCAACGCGCCCACGCAGTTGATACAACTGGGATAAGCCCATGCGATCCGAATCTTCAACTAGCAGGGTGTTGACGTTTGGCATGTCCACACCTGTTTCAATAATCGTCGTCGTAACTAAAACATCATATTCCCCTTGTAAAAAGGCATAGAGGACATTTTCAATTTGCGTTTGGTTCAGACGTCCGTGAATGTAGGTCACTCTTGCGTCGGGTACTAAGTTTTGAATATCTGCTACTCGTTTTTCGATACTATCAATTCGATTATGCAGGAAGAATACTTGCCCTCCTCGAGCCATTTCACGTTCGATGGCTTCGCGAATAACTAACGCATTCATTTCTAATACATAAGTTTGTACCGGATAACGGTTTGCTGGTGGTGTTTCAATAACGGATAAATCACGCGCACCGACTAAAGACATATGCAGTGTTCGTGGAATTGGCGTCGCTGTTAGTGTCAGTACATCGACATCTTTCTTGATCGATTTAATTCGCTCTTTATGCTTGACCCCAAAGCGTTGTTCCTCATCCACTACGAGCAAGCCTAAGTCTTGGAAAACAACATCTTTTGAAAGCAAACTATGCGTTCCGATAACAATATCTATTTGGCCTTTGCGTAATTTCGTTTTAATGGCATCCGCTTGTTTAGCCGTACGGAAACGACTAAGCATTTCAATTTCAACGGGGAAATCCACAAAGCGTTCAATGAAAGATTCATAGTGTTGCTGGGCCAGTACGGTTGTCGGCACTAAAAACGCCACTTGTTTCCCGTCATGAACCGCTTTAAAGGCTGCACGCATCGCTACTTCTGTCTTTCCATAACCTACGTCTCCTACGACTAAACGATCCATTGGCTTTTCTTTTTCCATATCAGCACTGACTTCTTTAATCGAACGTTCCTGGTCAGCTGTCGGTACATATGGAAAAGCATCTTCAAATTCTTGATAGTAAGACGTGTTTCGTGAAAAGGCAAAGCCTTTATGACTTTCACGTTCGGCATACAATTCGATTAATTGATCGGCAATGTCTTCCACTTGTTTTAAGACACGTGTTTTTGTCTTCGCCCACGTTGAGCCACCCAATTTATGAATGCGTGGTTCTTTACCTTCAGCAGAAACATATTTTTGCAATAAGTTTAACTGCGTGACGGGAATTAAAACACGGTCATTTTTTTGGTATTGCACCGATAAATAATCTTGGTGAATCCCTTTAATTTCAAGAGTCTCCATCCCTATGTACTTACCGATTCCGTGATTAATATGGACGACATAATCACCCGGGTTTAATTCGCTATAATTTTTAATGCGTTCCGCGTTCGAGATATTTAATTGACGGCGCTTCTTCTTAGGCGCACGGTTAAACATTTCTTTTTCGGTTAGCACGGCTAATTTTTCTTCGATTAACTCAAAGCCAGTCTGAACCGTATAAGGGACGATTTGTACTTTCCCTTCTTGAATCACATCGGCGCGATCCTCTAGTGTTGCTTCAATCTTGAAGTCTTTAAAAATCGTTTGGATTTGCTCCGCACGTTCTTGGTTTTCAGCCATCACAATGACGGTGGCACCCTTCTTCTGCCAACCTTGTACTTCGGCTTGAATCATCGGCATTTGGTTAAAGAACTTCTGCATTTCACGATAATGGAACGTATGAATCGACGTAAAGCGTGTGCTCCCCATCCCTTTTTGGAAAAGTGAAAAGTAAATTCGTGGTTGTTTTAAGGTATAGAGATTTTCCATAAAGTCTTGACTGAGACTCTGATCCATTAACATCTTTTGGTGCTGCAGTTGATTACTCAGCCATTCGATTTCTTCCTCTTGTAACTTTTGGTTATTTTCCAAAACTCTTGGATACTCATCAAATAAAAGAATCGACTCTTCCGGAATGTAATCCAATACTGTCGCTGCTTTTTCAAAGAACAAGTCCACATAGTAAGTGAAGTCTTCATGCCACGAACCTGTTTCAAGAGCTTCGATCACCGGCATTAAGTTTTTAGCCAGATTCTCTTTATCGACCTCATCCTCAAGCTTACCGTTTGTTTTCTCGTAAGCTTTCTTTAAGCGCTCTGTCGCGCCCTCACGGAAGGCATTTGGTAAAATCGCTTCGGTAACGGGTGGAATGACCACCTCTTCTAATTGTGTTAACGAGCGCTGGGTATCCGCATCAAAAGAGCGAATGGAATCAATTTCCACATCAAACAACTCGACTCGGACCGGGTATTTTTCAGTCAATGGGTAAATATCAATAATCCCCCCACGCATACTAAACTCACCTGGTTTGGCGACAATTTGTTCGCGTACATAACCCATGTTCACTAATTGCTGAATTAAATGATCTAACTCAATATCATTTTCAAGTTTAAGTGTCATATGGGCTTTTTGATATTCCTCTTTTGGAGGCAGGAGACGTCTTGCTCCTGCAACTGGAATAATAATAATCCCTGGTTTATTCGTTAATAAAAATTCAAGTGTCTCGATTCGTTCAGCTTGCTCTTCGGGTGATGCCACGGAGAGTTGCGCATGAATCATATCGTTTACGTTGTAAATATAGATATCTTCGTCAGGGTAAAATTCGCGCAAGTCATGGTGTAAAAGGTTTGCTCGGTGCAAGTTCGGTGAAAAGACAATTGTTGGTAAGTTCTTTTCTTTAGCAATCATCGCAATATGAGTTGCCCTTGCTGAGTCTGCTATCCCTGTAACAAGTTGAGCCGAACCGGCCTCGATACTACGCATAACATTTTGAAAGTTGAATTTTTTTGATAAAAACTGAATCATTTCAGACATGATTAAAGCTCTCCTCCTTTATTGTTTTTTGTATTCATTTGTTAGTTATAAGCAGTCATTGTTTCCTCATAGGTGTGACCGTTCACCCAATAAGTAACCGCTTCTTCAATTTTATTCACAGCGTTTCGCATATCATCGACGGTGTCTTTTGAAAATTGGCTTAATACATGTGAGACCACATCTTGTTGTGGGTATGGACGACCAATACCTACACGAACGCGATTGAATGTTTTCGTTCCTAAATGTTGGATCAAACTCTTCATCCCATTATGACCACCGTGTCCACCTTGTAGACGCAAGCGTATTTTTCCAGGATTTAAATCCATATCATCATAAATCACGACAATATCTTCTACTGTTAGATTATAAAAATCGACCCAAGGACGAACGGATTCACCAGATAAGTTCATATAGGTTTGTGGTTTAATCAATACCACTTTTTCTGTTCCGATATTTCCTTCAGCATAAATCGAATTGAATTTCGTTTTACTAAAAGCCATACCGTGTTTTCTTGCAATTTCATCTAATGCTAGAAACCCTATGTTGTGTTTTGTTTTTTCATATTTTTTCCCAGGGTTACCCAGTCCAATAATTAGCTTCATCATTTTCCTCCTGATTTGTCTTGTTATCCTGTAGATAACATGCAAAAAAGCTGGGTAAGTCGCCCCACCCAGTCCTGTCTTAAGTAGCTAAATTATAGCATACCTGTTATCTATTTTCATAAAACTTTACTTATTAAAAGCGAATTAGTTCATATCATTTTTTCTAAGATCGTTAGACAAATAGAAAGAAGGCAACGCAAGGTGCCTTCTTCATAAAAGATAAATTTAATTTTATTCTTCAGCTGCTGGTGCTGCTGGAGTTGCTTCTTCAAAAACAACAACTTCTGAACGGTAGAAATCTTCCTCTGCAACTTCATCGCCAACTTCACCTAATGCGTCTGGAGAAACTCCAACGATATATTCAGTGTCTGCTGATGGAGAGTCAACTGTTAATTCTACTTCCGGCTCACTTGAAACAACTTCAGTAATTACGCCGTCTTCCATTAAGTAAACATTGTAATCTTCATGTTCAGTTAAAATGGATACTGGAATAGTTGCTGCTTCGCCTGGCGCATATTGAACAACGCGTCCTTCTTGTGTCCACGTACCTGTAACGTATAGACCGTACTCTGGGTATGCGTCACCAGCTTTTTCAGCTGCTGCATCCATTAAGTCAAAGCTTGATGGCGAATCTTCAGCGTCATCTGCGCCTTCAGTTTGGTCTGTTTCAACTTCCTCTACTTCTTCAGTATCGTCTGTCGGTGTTTCTTCAGCATCATTTGTTGTTCCACATGCGCTTAATGCTAAAGTAGAAACTGCAAATAAACTAACTAATTTCTTGTAATTCATAATTCATTTTTCCCCCTGTTATTCTATATATCAGTTTTATTAAAAATCATAAAACTAATGATAATGAGTTCATTTTATCACAGAAATAAATTCTGTACAAATAACTGAACACTTAAACAAAGCTGTTTTTATTCACGTCATTTAGGCTTCATCTTGAATAATCTGAATAAATCGCTCCGTCATATTCGCCGTATAACCCCATAAGGAATGGTCTTTTATTTCATAAACGGGCACTTCATCCGTATGTTCTCTAAACTCATATTCGAATTCTTCTTTGCCTTGGCTCATCAAAAATTCATCATCTAAAACAGGATTCATGCGAATCTTGAAATAGCGTGGTGGGTTATTTAATAGATAATCTAATGATACCGTATAGACCTTTTCAACTTCTTCATTAGGTGAAATGTCTTCAAATTGTAGACCCACAAGCTCCCCTACAAAACAACGGATGACTAAATTTTGACTGATGATATAATCAATTTCACCATGAACAACAATGTTTTCGCGCTTTATATTTAATTCTTCCATCGTCTCGCGAATGGCTGCTTCTTCAAAGCTCTCGCCAGCTTCCACTTTTCCACCGGGGAAAGAGGAGTCCCCAGCTTGTGAAACCAATTGACTACGAACTTCATAGAGGACATGCCATTCGTTATCAATTTGGATTAAAGGTAACAACACTGCCGATTCTTTTCTTTCGCCATAAGCTTGTGGTTGATAATGCTTAACTTTATTTTTTAATTCTGAAATCATGTGTAAAACGCTCCCTAAGTATATATTCATTCTTATTATACTAGATTTCTAATTCAATTTCTCGGAATAGAGACAATATTCAGATAACGGGAATAGATCTGTGGGGGGAAGGGAGTTTCGGTAGTTATCGAGACGCTATACGACGGTATAGAGGAGATTTTCGACAGCTTGCTTCTTGAAAAAAAGACAAGCAAAGAAGCAGAGTATCGGGCTCTGCTTCTTTGCTTGTCTATCGTAGACGATTATTCTTTGAGTAGCTTTGGGGAGTATCATAATATTACTTTGGGGAAATGATACGCTACTCTTAGGCTTCAGTATAAACAGCGAATGTAAATTTCATTGTCAATTTATTGTAAACTTTTGGATAAGATTCTTTACAAATCCATTAAAAGTAAGGCCATATACAAAATTTGGGCATCAGTCGGTGTAAAGACAGCCATCTCCAACGACTCCGAAAGTTTCTGCATCCGGTAATAAATCGTATTTGCGTGGACATACATTTTTTCAGCCGCTACCTTCGTATTCAAATCGCTCTTAAAAAACACCTTAAATGTCGCAAGAAGATCTGGGTTTTGTTGCTGCACATGTAAAATCTTTTCTTTTTTAGCATGCAGAAACAGACTCTTTGCCTCCTCAGAAAGGCCCAACACCAACAATTCTACCGTATAATCCTTCATTTCAAATAAAGGTTGGGTGGTTTCCTTCTTAATATAAGACTGATGAAAAGCATGAATTTTCTTAAAGGACATATAATAATCCTCTACTTCTAAACAAGGCTCACTCACAACAAACAGCATCTCCAAATTTAACGCCGTCATCGATTGCTCACTAATATGTTTCAACTCTTCATGCAGATGTTCCGACGTTTCCTTTAACAAAACAAATTTATCATCATACAAATAAAAGGCATATTCATCATAGGTAGTTATGGACTGCTGCAACAATTCGTATAAATCAACCAACGCCTCGCGAATCTTCTTTCTTCCCTGCTCACCTCGCGTACGCGTCTTAAAATCACGAATATCAATAAATACGAGCTGTCGCGCTTTCTTCAAATCAAAATTCAACACACGAGCCCGTTCAATCATCTGTTCCGTATCGTCCAGCTTATCTCGCAACAACAATTCAATTAAAAATTCATTTTCCAAATCCGGATCCAAGGAGCGTGGGTTTATCTCAACAAAGGAAAGGCTGTGCTCCAAGATCTTTTTAAGCTTAAGAGCTTCTTCCATGGTGAAATGGGGGTTTGCAGTCTCTGAAATTTGTACGATTAACTTCGTCTCTTCTTCAAATTGTAGCGGTATATAAATAAAGTCATCAGACACAAAACAAGCTTTTGACTTATTTCTCTGAACCGTCTGGTTGTGGTGCCCCGTTGTGATATTTCTCCCACCTTCATCTAGCAATTCCCCCTTAGAAATACCAGCATGATGCAGTAAATCTCTCGTAAATTTCAGCCCAATCTTTGATAACATTTCATTCGCTCCTATTCTTGTGTATCCATACAAAATAACCCTTTTTCCAATAGGGTTATTTGGACTTCCTTACATTTTAATCGTTTTCATTTTACCTTATACTAATTAAGGAAGCAATTCACAAAGGAGTAGATGCAATGACGAATCTAACTGTTGAGAAAATTTTTCCAACGAACGCGATTGCCATACGTAAAGTAAAAAAATTACTTGAAGAACAAGGCATTCGTCAAGATAAGAATCTCGATTACATTTGTGGTATTTATGACCAAAACAGAAACTTAATCGCAACAGGAAGTACCTATCAAAATACCCTTCGTTGTTTAGCGGTTAGCAACAAGCGCCAAGGTGAAGGATTAATGAATACAATTGTTTCACATTTGATTCATTTTTTGTATAACAAAGGCTTTGACCATTTGTTTTTATATACAAAACATTGTGCAACCCACTCATTTGACCAATTAAGTTTTGAGGAAATTATCAATATTGATGGTTACTTGAGTTTTATGGAGAATAAAAAGGATGGGTTTACAGATTACTTGCAAACATTGAAGCGAGCACCTGTTGAAGAGGCGAAAAATGCAGCGATTGTGATGAATGCTAATCCATTTTCTTCGGGGCATCAACATTTAATCGAACAAGCTGCCGCTGAGAATGATTATGTGCACCTCTTCTTATTAGAAGAAGACGCGAGTGCATTTCCTTATTCAGTACGTAAACAGTTAGTCGAAGAAGGTACAAAGCATTTAGACAACGTCATTATTCAGCCGACTAGTTTTTATATTATTAGTCAGGCCACTTTCCCAAGCTATTTCCAAAAAGACGAAAAGAACGTAATCGATAGTCACGCCCTACTCGATGCGACATTATTTACCAAAATTGCCAACCATTTAGACATTTCGACGCGTTATGTTGGGGAAGAACCTTATAGTGAAATGACCCAACAATACAATCACATGATGGAACAGGCATTTGCCGATACAGAAATCGAATTAATTGTGATTCCTCGCCAAGAAGCGAATGGAAACATTATTAGTGGCTCGAAGATTCGTTATGCACTCACACAAGACGATTGGTCGTTAATCGAATCTTTTGTCCCGATGACTACTTTAGAATTTTTAAAGAGTGACGAAGCAAAACACATTATTGAACAGCTGAAGCAAAGTGAGGATGTGATCCATCACTAATGCGCAAGTCTTATATTTTACCAGAAAGACAAAGAAAATTTAAGGAGGCTTCACATGGAAATTAATAAGAAAGCAATTGCTGGAACGGTTGAATCGAGTGATGTATTGGTTATTGTTGAACCGAATGAGTCAGGTGTTGTGATTGAGTTAGAGAGTTCGGTTTATGAGCAGTATAGTGAGCAGATTAAGCAGACGATTCATGAAGTATTGGGTAAGTTGGGTGTTGAGAATATTTTAGTACGCGTAAATGACCAAGGTGCGCTAGATTGTACGATTAAGTCTAGACTGCAGACGGCTGTTTTACGTGCGAATGATATTAAAGAGAATATTGATTGGGGAGGTGCGATTTCATGATTAAACAACGATTAAGAAGAACGATGATTTTCCTGAATGCGCAACGTGCGGCTTTAGTTCAAGACGCTTTTGTGTTCCAACCGGACTGTGTGATTTTTGACTTGGAAGATGCGGTGGCTGAAAGTGAGAAAGATTCGGCTCGTATCCAGTTATATAACACGCTTCGCGAAGTGGATTACGGGAATGTTGAGCGTTGGGTTCGTATTAATGCGTTAGATACAGATTTGTTCCCTGAAGATATTCGTGCAGCTGTTGCTGGTGGCGCGGAAGGGATTCGTCTACCAAAAACAGAGACGGTTGAAGACGTTGAGTTAGTTGAAGGTTTAATTGAAAAGGCAGAGAAAGAGTTTGGGCGCGAAGTTGGTTCGACGATGATTATGGCGGCTTTAGAATCGCCACTAGCGATTATTAATGCGTTTGATATTGCGCGCAGTAGTGAGCGTATGATGGGAATGGCTTTAAGTGCTGGTGACTTCACGCGTACAATGCAATCAAAACGTACGGATGAAGGGCATGAATTATTTGTGGCTCGATCGCAATTATTAATGGCTGCACGTGCTGCTGGTATTATGGCATTTGATACGGTTTATACGGATGTCGATAACGAGGAAGCTTTCAAGAAAGAAGCAAAATTCATTGTTGATTTAGGTTTTGACGGGAAGTCATTAATTAGTCCGAAACAAATTGGTCCTGTGCATCAAGCCTTCACGCCTACTGAAGCTGAAGTTGAACATGCGATTAACATTGTCGAAGCGATTAAAGAAAATGAAGCTGCAGGTGTTGGTGTATTAGTGGTTGATGGTCAAATGGTTGATATCGCCCACGTTGAAGGTGCACAAAAAACATTAAGACTCGCTAAAGCAGCTGGTTTGTATGAGGGGGATGTAGAATGAAAAATATATTAGGACGTGAAATTCCAGATGAATTTTTAGTAGATGGTGTCGAAGTGTTTCAAGGGATTCATTACCGTGATGGCTTTGAGTACACAAAAGCTGCCCCTACAGTGAAAGCTTCTGTGAAACCTCGCAGAAGTAAAATGGTTAAAAATATTCGTGAAGCCATTATTCAGTCTGATCTAAAAGATGGCATGACGATTTCATTCCACCACCACTTCCGTAACGGAGACTTTGTGTTAAACATGGTGATGGAAGAAATTTATGAATTAGGCATCAAGGACTTAACAGTCGTAGCAACAAGTTTAAACAATGCCCACAATTCATTATTAAAAGGAATTGATGATGGGTCGGTTACAAATATTTCAACAAGTGGGATTCGTGACGAAATTGGGGAAGCAGTCTCGGCTGGAAAGCTTAAAAACCCAGCAACAATTCGTTCACACGGTGGACGTGCGCGCGCAATTGAAGACGGATCAGTGAAAATTGATGTAGCCTTTATTGGCGCACCTACAAGTGACGTGCAAGGAAACGCTCGTGGTGTTGGTGGAAAATCGGATAGTGGAGTATTAAGTTACATGCACGGCGATTCACGCTATGCCGACAATGTGGTTGTCATTACAGACACCGTTGTTGAAACGCCAAACTTCCCAGCAAGTATTCAAGGAATCGATGTCGACTTTGTGGTTGAAGTGGATAAAATTGGGGACCCTTCAAAGATTGCTTCGAACGTTTTAAAATTAACGAACGACACGAGACAATTAATGATTGCTGAATATGCTGCAAAAGTGATGTACCACTCAGGTTACTTTAAAGATGGGTTTACTTTCCAAACAGGTGGTGGTGGCCCATCATTAGCTACGACCCTTTATTTAAAAGAGTATATGGATCAAGAAAATATTCAAGCGAGCTGGGCGATGGGTGGAATTACAGAACCGATTGTAAAATTACATCGTGAAGGCTATGTCAATAAATTAATCGATGACCAAGCTTTTGACGTGGCGACTATTGAGTCGATGCAAATCGATCCAGAGCACCATGAGATTAGTGCCTCACAATATGCGAACCCATTCAACAAAGGTGCTTTCGTAAACTTATTAGACTTTGTTATTTTAGGGGCTTTAGAAATTGATACCAACTTTAACGTAAACGTTGTTCAAGGTTCGACAGGTATGCTGCAAGGTGCACCAGGTGGTCACCCAGATACAGCAGCCGGTGCGGCAGTGACGATTATCGTTGCACCACTAATTAGAAGTCGTTTAACAACAGTACGTGATGAGCTAACGTCCATCACAACGCCAGGTGAATCGATTGATATTTTAGTTACAGACTATGGTGTTGCTGTTAACCCCTTACGTCAAGATTTATTAGAAGCTCTTTCCGGAACGGATATTCCACTGGTCACAATTGAAGAATTACGTGATATTGGTTACCGTATGGCTGGCGTTCCTGAGCCAATTGAATTTGAAGATCGTGTGGTTGCTCTAATCGAATATCGTGATGGTACGCTAATCGACGTTGTTCGTAAGCCAAAACACATTAACTAGTTTTCCTTTATATAACGCACCAATCGCTTGTTTTCCGGCGGTTGGTGTTTTTTATTTGATTTAAAATGAATGAACAAATCTTGATATTCGTCAATTCTTATTTCAAACGTCTGTGGTAAAATGGATGCAAGTCGTAAAAGACAAACTTTACTAGGAGGAATTGTTATGGCACAA
>CAZUZA010000029.1:0-3197 GCA_964624875.1 uncultured Carnobacteriaceae bacterium
TTCATTGAATAGGTCAATCTATAACATTTCAAATATTACAAGGGGGTTACCAGAGTATTGGTTAGATAGCGCTTAGTTATCAATTGGTTTACAAGAAGGCTTATACGTTGCGATTACAAACCCCTTCCTTTATACTTTCACTCGCAATTAAATAGATTTAAGGAGAATTGAGAGTATAATGATAAATCAAACATTGCTTAGCTTTTTTGCAATGATGACCTTATTTTCAACGAATATGTATTCATTTTTAGTAGGGACATCAAGTAACGCTGACGCAACGGAAGAAACGACTATAGATACTCAATCGATTAAGCACATTGAAAATATAGTGAATCGACTATTTGTTTTATTGAATGGAGACTTATTGGACTTCGATCAAGAAGAAGCAATAGAAGAAGAGGAACAAGCTGTAACAACGATGGTCACTTCAGTCGAAGCGATTGAAGAAGAGCCAGCCGAACCAGAATTGACCGACGAAGAAAAACAACTACTCGCATTGAAAGAATGGGAAGAAAGCTTTCCAACATATGATTCAGATGCTCACCAAACAGAATTCATCGAAACCATTGCACCTGCCGCAGTCTTAATCGCAAATACACATGGAATTTATCCATCTGTAATGATTGCACAAGCAAGTCTTGAATCCAGTTGGGGGCAATCCGGTCTAGCACAAAACTACAACAACTTAATGGGAACAAAAGGAAGCTGGAATGGGAAATCCGTTACCGTTTCAACAAGAGAAGACGTCAATGGCCAAAGCGTGTATATTAACGCTGGTTTTAGTGTGTATGATTCATGGGCCGACTCATTGAACCGATATGGTCTATTAATGAAGAATGGTTTAAAACATGATAACAACTTTTATAGTGGCACATGGCGTGCGAATACACAAAGCTATCGTGATGCAACGGCATGGCTACAAGGTCGCTACGCAACAGATACGTTATATGCTGACAAGTTAAATCAAACGATTGAAAGTTTTAACCTCGATCGTTATGATGAAATTGAATCCTTTGATTTCCAATTAGATGAGTCTTTAGCCGAAATAAATTTAGGTATTTAAGCCAATAAAAAACGGCGCACTTCATTGTGCGTCGTTATTTTTTTGCTTTTATGAGGGAGAGTAGGAAATGAGGCTATACTTTTGAACGCGACGGGTGGTTCTCGAACAAAGTAACTCAAAATTGCAGAGTAAAGGGGAAAATATTCAGTTAAATCAGAATAGATGAATATTTTAGAAATTGGTATTCAGTTAAAATAGAATAACTAAATATATTTGGAAATATATTCAGTTAAATTGAAATAAGTGAATATAATGAAAAACTCAGTGCGATTTCGTTCGCAACCGAGTTTTTTTGTTTACGGAATCCATTTGGGTAGACGAAAGATGGCCCGTCCGATAATCGTCTCTCTTTTTATAGGTCCGAATGTGCGTGAATCTAAACTGGTGGCATAATTGTCGCCTAATACAAAGTATTCATTATCTGCGAGTTGCACGACTTCTTCACCATCTTGAGCCATTTCACCTGGAAGGTCTTCGATGAGCAGTTCGTCGTTTACGTAGAGCCTGTTTTGTTGCAGGGTGATTTTGTCGCCCGGGATGCCGATGACGCGCTTGATGAGTTTAGGTGGTTCTTCGGGTGTCCCATTGGCGATATCAGCTAGGCCGGGGTCTTGGATGAGGATGATTTGACCACGATCGACGTTATCGGTTTTGTGAGCAATTATGTGGTCCTCGTGGTATAATGTCGGTTCCATGCTCCTTCCGCTGATGGTAAATGTATCGAAGGCAAACAGATAAATATAAAGCAGGACATTGAGTAAAATGAGGATGCCGAGTGCAAAATTCGAAAGTTTTTGTTTCCAACTTTTATTCATGTAGGGTCCTCATTTCTTGGTTTTTATTTGCCTTCTTAGTTTAAATGGAGCGAGCAAACTTAGCAACTGTTCAGTGATTTTATTTGTGCACAGGCGCACAGGAAACTTCTTTGTTTTATGCGCTGAGTATTGATAAAATAAGTAGGATAAATATCTAGAAGAGGTGCAGGGGTGAAAATTTTATTTATAGGCGATGTGGTAGGAAAAGTGGGCCAGAAGATGGTTCATGATTTTTTACCGAAACTTCGACAAATTCATAGACCACAAGTTGTTATTTTGAATGGTGAAAATGCTGCAGATGGTAGAGGAATCACGGAAAAAATATATAAAGAGTTTTTGGCAGCCGGCGTGGACCTGATAACAATGGGGAACCACACGTGGGATAATTATGACATATACAATTTTATTGATGAAGCGACCCATTTGATCCGACCAGCGAATTATGAACGAAACGATAAAGTACCGGGACATGGTATGCGTATCTTAAAAATTAACAACCACAAGTTAGCCGTTATTAACTTATTTGGGCGCGTATACATGGGACCGTATGATGATCCATTTCGTGTCGGTGATGAATTAATTGCGGAAGCGAAAAAAGAAACGGACCATATTTTTATTGATTTTCATGCAGAAGTGACCAGTGAAAAACAAGCAGCAGCTTGGTATTTCGACGGGCGCATTTCGGCTTTAGTCGGTACACATACACATGTGCAGACGAATGATGCCCGTATTTTACCAAAGGGAACAGCTTTCCAGACAGATGCTGGAATGACTGGTTTTTATGGTGGGATTTTAGGCATGCAAAAAGATACGATTATTGAAAATTTTACGACCCAATTACCGACGCGCTTTTCAACGCCGGATACAGGGGATGGGCAGTTAAATGGGGTTATTATCGAGACCGATGATAAAACCGGTTTAGCGAAAAGTATTCAACCGATTCGAATTGATAGTGACACCATATTTTTTGATTAATGAATGATGGAAATAGATAGAGGAGTGGAATGATTGCCTCAAAAAAAAGAACACACACCAATGATGAAGCAATATTTTTCAATGAAGAAAGATTATCCAAATGAATTTTTATTTTTCAGACTTGGTGATTTTTATGAATTGTTTTACGAGGATGCGATAAAGGTATCCCAATTATTAGAGTTAACATTAACAGCTCGCAATAAAAATGCGGACGACCCGATTCCAATGTGTGGAGTGCCCCACCATGCGGCCCAAGGTTATGTGGATCGTTTAATTGAGAAGGGGTATAAAGTAGCGATTGCGGAACAAGTCGAAGACCCGAAAGTAGCTAAAGGCATGGTGAA
>CAZUZA010000029.1:3297-13300 GCA_964624875.1 uncultured Carnobacteriaceae bacterium
GAGAGTGCCGATTTACAAGCCGAATTACAAAAACGCTTGGGAATTGTTTACTCTTATTTGAACAAGGACAATAAAAGTATGGATGAGGAAACTTTCCAGCTTGTGACCGAAAAGATAGCGGATGACACGCTCATGCCCGTACTTGAGTTGTTGTTGCATTATTTAGCGAAGACACAAATGCGTAGTTTAGATCATTTGCAAAAAGCAGAAGCGTACGATACAACGCATTTTCTAAATTATACGCAAGAAGTTCGTCGCAACTTAGAACTAACGACTTCACTCAGAGATGGTACCCGTAAAGGGACGCTTCTGTGGGTGTTAGACAAAACAAAAACAGCGATGGGTGGACGCATGTTACGCAGTTGGTTAGATAAACCACTCATAAACTTACAAGAAATTGAGTACCGCCAAGACTTAGTGGAAAGCATGATGAACCACTTCTTTGAGCGTACGGACTTAAATGAAGTGCTGACGCGTGTTTATGACTTAGAACGACTTGCAGGCCGGATTGCCTATGGAACAGTTAACGCGCGTGATTTAGTGCAGTTAAAACGTTCTTTAGACCAAGTGCCTCTAATCGTCCAAGTCCTTTCACTCATGAACGTCGATGGCGTTTGGGATGAACTGCTGAATCAAATCGATCCCGTTGACGAGGTACGTACCTTAATTGACCAAGCCATCGAGGATGAACCACCAATCGCCATTACCGAAGGAGAAATCATCAAAACCGGTTACCACGAACAATTGGACGAATACCACGATGCGATGACCAACGGAAAACAATGGTTAGCGCAACTGGAAACAAGTGAACGTGAAGCAACAGGGATTAAAAACCTAAAAATAGGCTTCAACAAAGTCTTTGGTTACTATATCGAAATCACGAAGTCGCATTTAGGCAAAGTGGAAGAAGATCGCTACGAACGCAAGCAAACCCTAGCGAACGCAGAGCGCTTCATTACACCAGAACTAAAAGAGATGGAAGCGACGATTTTAGGCGCCGAAGAAAAAGCGCAAGCACTCGAATATGAACTGTTCGTCCAAGTGCGTGAACAAGTTAAAAATGAAATCCAACGCATTCAAAAGTTGGCGCGCTTAATTGCGCAAGTCGACGTGATTCAAAGCTTCGCGCAGATCAGCGAGGACTATCACTACACACGCCCAACTTTCCATGAAAACACCCAAGACGTCCACATCGAAGAAGGCCGTCACCCGGTCGTCGAGCATGTCATGGACAATCAAGAATACGTACCAAACGACGTCTATCTCGAAGACAACACCGACATCCTGCTCATCACCGGGCCGAACATGTCCGGTAAAAGTACCTACATGCGACAAGTCGCGCTCATCATCATCATGGCGCAAATGGGCTGTTTTATCCCAGCGACCAAAGCAAAATTACCTATTTTCGATCAAGTTTTTGCACGTATCGGCGCGATGGATGACCTAATTTCCGGGCAAAGTACCTTCATGGTTGAAATGACGGAGACCAACGAAGCGATTTCGAAAGCAACCCGTAACAGTCTGTTGCTGTTTGATGAAATTGGTCGAGGGACCGCAACCTATGACGGGATGGCGCTCGCTGAAGCGATTATTGAATATGTACATGATAAAGTCGGGGCAAAAACCTTATTTTCTACGCATTATCATGAATTAACCGTCTTAGAAGAACGTTTAGAGCATTTAGAGAACGTCCACGTTGGCGCCGTTGAAGAAGATGGCAACCTAGTCTTCTTGCATAAAATTACATCGGGCTCAGCCGATAAAAGTTATGGGGTTCAAGTCGCAAAATTAGCTGGCTTACCGCATTCGGTATTAAGCCGTGCTTCATCCATTTTAGTGGAGTTAGAGAAAAACAACGTGGTCCAAATGTCGAAGCCGGAAACGGAAGCAAAGGCAGAACCTACAGAAACAAAACCAGAAGTCGTTGCTGAAAAAGAGGCGACCGTTTTAGAAGAACCAGATGCCGCCCAAATGTCTTTATTTGGTGCAGCTTGGTCGGAAGAACAAGAAGAAGTGCTTGAAGTGCTGCAGAAACTAGATGTCTTGAACTTAACGCCCTTACAAGCAATGAATACCTTAAATGAATTACAAAACAAATTACAAAGTCAAACACCCTAAGTAGAAAGGAGGGCAAGCTATGTCAACGATTCAAATATTATCCGAAACCCTTGCGAATCAAATCGCAGCCGGAGAAGTGGTGGAACGACCCGCTTCGGTAGTCAAAGAATTAGTGGAAAACGCGATTGATGCAGGAAGTACGCAAATTAAAGTCGAAATCAAAGAAGCCGGCCTCCAACAAATTGTCATCACCGACAATGGGGCAGGGATTCCCAGTGACGAAGTCGAACGTGCTTTTGAACGCCATGCGACGAGTAAGTTGTACACAACCGATGAACTTTTCCGTATTCGCACACTCGGCTTTCGTGGGGAAGCTTTACCCAGTATTGCCTCCGTCTCGGAATTAACAATCCATTCAGCCGAAGCAGATAAACCAGGGAAACATGTGTATTTAAAAGGTGGCGAAGTCATCGAAAGCACATCTGCCGCGTCTCGCCGAGGGACAACGATCAAAGTTGAAAACCTCTTTTTCAATACACCCGCCCGACTGAAGCACATCCGCTCACTCAAAACAGAGGTGGCGCATGTGACCAACTTCATGAATCGCTTTGCCCTTGCACACTCGGACATTTCATTCGAGTTTTATAACGATGGGTATCAAGTCTTAAAATCAGTCGGAAACGGCGACTTAAGACAAGCAATCGCTGGCGTCTATGGGGTGGACGTCGCGAAGAAGATGCGCAAAATTGAAGCCGAAGACTTTGACTTCAAGGTGACGGGCTATTCGTCCTTACCGGAACTGACCCGTGCGAACAATTCGTACATTACGTTAATCGTGAACGGCCGCTTTATTCGCAATTTCGCCCTGAACAAAGCCGTCATCGCGGGCTACGGCTCGACCTTGATGATTGGCCGCTATCCGATTAGCGTCATCGAAATCGAGATGGACCCGCTACTCCTGGATGTGAACGTGCATCCGACCAAACAACAGATTCGAATTAGTAGCGAAGACGAGCTGGGGGCGTTGATTCGCCAAGCGCTGCACAAAACGATGCATCAAGAAGTGCGCATTCCTGGCTCTTATACCAGCGCGCCGCTACCGTCGCCAACGCGCGAGGAAAAACCGGAGCAGACCAACTTCAACTTTCGCGTGCCCCAAGCACAGAATCGAAGCACGCCCTTTTTAGGCACACCGGTCACCCCACCAGAACCACAAACGCCTGCTGAAAGGGCTGCCGAGCCAACAGAGGACAATATGTTGACGCATGATGTTCGAGTGGATGATTCCGCCTTGTTGTTAGCCGAACAGGCCGAACGTCATCAATATAACGAAGAAAAAACAGCGGGCTTTCCGGAGTTAGAATATATCGGACAACTTCATGGCACCTATTTACTGACCCAAAACGAAGAAGGACTCTTTTTCATTGACCAGCATGCTGCGCAGGAGCGCATTAAGTATGAGTACTTTAAAGCGTTGTTGGCTGAAGAAGCGGATGCCATGCAAGAGTTACTGGTTCCTTTAGTTTTGGAGTATCCAAGTGATGAGGTAATGATTATTTCCGAAAATTTAGACACGCTAGCATCAGCTGGTGTGGTCTTGGAATCCTTTGGACAGAATAGTTTTATTGTGCGGGAACACCCAACGTGGATGATTGCTGGACAAGAACAAGCGACGATTGAAGAGATGATTGATTTCTTCCTCGAACGTAAAAACTTAACCCTGGGCCTTTTCCGCGAAGCAACCGCCATTATGATGAGTTGTAAACGATCAATTAAAGCCAACCACCGATTAAGTGATGCCGAAGCGATCGCCTTAATCGAGCAACTACCTGAGTGTGAAAATCCGTATAACTGTCCCCATGGGCGTCCAGTCTTAGTGAAACTGACTACCCGTGACTTGGAAAAAATGTTTAAACGCATCCAAGATCGAAATTAATTCACTCTTGCGAGCAGCTCTACTTGCTTGCGTCATTGTCCTTTAGAAGGCGTAATAGTAGCCAAAATCGTTTTTATGCACTAAAATAAAAATGAATCACATGCAGTGATTGGATTACGATATTATCTTTGAAAGGAAGCGAATAATTATGACAGAAGAAAACAAACGTGAAAACGAAGAAGAAAAAGCAAACATCACTGAGGAAGAAAATGTTGAAGAGCAATACGAATTCGGCTTAAACGAAGATAAACGTGAAGAGGCTGAAGAAGATGGCCACAAACTTCCAGAAGAACAAAACACAGTCTCTACAGATGCGAAAAATGTAGACGAAGACAACTAAAAAATATAAAGAGTGCTCTAAAACCGTAATAGAACAAGAGGTTTTTAGGGCACTTTGTTTCACTAGCGTCATTTTAGGAGATGAATAATTTGAAACAAAAAGAAACCAAAGAAGAATTAAAGCAACGCTTAACCGATATCCAATACCAAGTCACTCAAGAGAATGGAACCGAACGCGCCTTTACGGGTGAGTACGATGACTTTTACGAAGATGGTATTTTTGTCGATGTTGTTAGTGGTGAGCCACTCTTTTCATCAAACGATAAATACGATGCCGGCTGTGGTTGGCCGTCATTCACACAACCGATCCAAAAACGAGGCGTCACAGAACATCGTGACCAATCACACGGAATGGAACGTGTTGAAGTGAGAAGTCGCGAAGGAGATTCGCACTTAGGGCACATCTTCACGGATGGACCCAAAGCAGCAGGCGGCTTACGCTACTGTATCAACTCGGCAGCCATGCGCTTTGTGTCGAAAGACGATTTAGAAGCAGAAGGTTACGGCGAATACAAAGCCGAATTCAAATAAGAGCAGTATTTCAATACCCTAGTCCCCCGACTAGGGTATTTTTGTGGGAACAGAATTCTTTAGCATTCCTGGCGAAAGGTGGAAAGGACTAAAAACGCATGACACTAGTCGTCTATTTTCCACCTAAACATTTGTTCTACTTCCTGCAGAAACGACTCCATCTATGGTATAATAGGACAGAATTTTCAACAAAATAGAGGAGCATCAACCATGTACGCATACATAAAAGGAACGATCGAAGAAATCACACCAAGCTATGTCGTCGCTGAAAACAACGGCATCGGCTACCACATTCATTTTGCGAATCCGTTTCGCCTTTCTGGTAAAATGAAAAAGGAAGCAAAAGTATATATTTACCAAAGCGTCACACAAGATGACATCCGTTTGTATGGCTTTATTAATAAAGAAGAAAAAGAATTATTCTTAAAGCTGATAGGCGTATCCGGCATTGGACCGAAGAGCGCGCAAGCCATCCTAGCAGCCGAAGACCATGTCGGCTTAGTCCAAGCGATTGAAGACAACGATGTGAAATACTTACAAAAATTCCCAGGCGTTGGGAAAAAGACAGCGTCACAAATTATTCTCGACTTACAAGGTAAGCTAGCAGACTTGTCACCAGAAGTCATGGAGGCATTTGGCAATGGCCAAGCACCAGCAGCTGAGCGCATTATTGAGTTAGAAGAAGCCTTAGAAGCACTAACCGTCTTAGGCTACTCACAAAGAGATATCAAAAAATTAACACCGAAATTAAAAGAAATGCCAAATGCTTCAGCAGATGATTATATCCGTGAAGCCTTGAAACACTTAATTCATTAAAATAGAAACACCTAGGAGGTACATAACGTGGATCACGAACGTATGATTTCAAGTGAGGTCATTGACGAAGAGGAAGGGCTAGAGGAACTATCGCTTCGTCCTCAACGTCTCAGTCAGTATATTGGCCAAGATAAAATAAAAAAGGAAATTTCGATTTATATTCAGGCAGCGAAGAATCGAAGTGAGGCGCTAGACCACGTGTTGCTGTATGGCCCACCAGGATTAGGGAAGACGACGATGGCTATGGTTATCGCCAATGAAATGGGCGCCAGCATTCGTACAACGAGTGGACCAGCTATTGAAAAGGCTGGAGATATTGTGGCACTTTTAAACGATTTAGAGCCCGGTGGGATTTTGTTTATTGATGAAATTCATCGCCTGCCACGCTTTGTCGAAGAGATGCTGTATTCGGCCATGGAAGATTATTATATTGATATTATAATCGGGGAAGGCGACACGGCGCGACCTGTGCATTTCCCACTTCCACCTTTTACCTTAATTGGAGCGACGACGCGAGCTGGTTTATTATCGGCACCCTTACGCGATCGTTTTGGGATTGTGTCCCATATGGAATATTATTCGACTGAAAGCCTGAGCCGTATCGTCACCAGAACCGGTGCAGTATTCGGTGCTGAAATTGTGGCTGACGGGGCGCATGAAATTGCTCGGCGCTCACGAGGCACGCCGCGAGTAGCGAACCGTTTATTAAAACGAGTGCGTGACTTTGCGGAAGTCGAAGCAGATGGCGTCATCACGTCACCTGTCGCCAATGAAGCACTCGATATGCTGAGTGTGGACAAAGAAGGCTTAGATACCGTGGATCAGCGGATGCTAGAAGTCATGATTACTTTATACAATGGTGGCCCTGTTGGCTTAAACACGCTAGCCGCAAATATTGGGGAAGATGCAGGGACGATTGAAGATATGGTGGAGCCCTTTTTACTACAAGAAGGTTTTATCCAAAGAACCCCACGTGGACGAGTAGCAACGGAAAAAGCTTACCGTCATTTAGGCATTCCCTTTATTCAAGACAACTGAAAACTTTAAACACAGAAAGTGATGACGAACCGTGAGTAATTTTAAAACTGATGATTTTGATTTTTATTTACCCGAAGAATTGATTGCGCAAGTCCCATTAAAAAATCGTAGCCAGTCAAAATTAATGGTCCTTGACCACAAAAAAGGTACGATGAAAGACACGCAATTTTTAGATATTATTGAGCAACTCGAACCAAACGACGCGCTTGTTATGAACAATACGCGCGTTTTACCGGCACGATTATTTGGAACAAAAGTCGATACCGGCGCAAACATGGAAGTTTTATTGCTGACCAATACGGAAGGCGATACTTGGGAAACACTCATGAAACCTGCTAAAAAAGCCAAAATTGGGACGCAAATCGCCTTTGGTGACGGGCACTTAATCGCAACAGTTACCGAACTTTTAGAGGACGGTGGACGCATGGTGGAATTTTCTTATGAAGGAATCTTCTTAGAAATATTAGAAGATTTGGGTGAAATGCCACTGCCACCATACATCAAAGAAAAATTAGATGAAGCCGATCGTTATCAAACGGTTTACGCCAAAGAAAACGGCTCAGCAGCGGCACCAACTGCCGGTCTTCATTTCACCAATGAGGTTTTGGAAAAGCTGGAAGCGAAAGGTGTTCAGCTAGCGTTCTTGACCTTGCATGTGGGACTGGGAACTTTCCGACCGGTGAGTGTGGACGATGTTGAAAATCATACGATGCACAGTGAATATTATCAGTTGTCGGCTGAGACGGCGCAGGTGCTGAATGAGACGAAGGCCAAAGGTGGTCGCGTGGTGGCAGTGGGTACGACGAGTATTCGGACGCTGGAAACGATCGCGAATAAGTTCGACGGGAAGCTGGAAGCCGATAGTGGCTGGACCGATATTTTTATTAAACCGGGCTATACGTTTCAGTTTGTCGATGCCTTTTTAACAAATTTTCACTTGCCGAAATCAACCTTGATTATGCTAGTGAGTGCCTTTGCCGGCCGTGAATTTGTACTCGATGCTTATAAACACGCAGTTGATGGACAGTATCGCTTCTTTAGTTTTGGCGATGCGATGTTTGTGAAATAATGAAAAATGATACAGAAAAGGAAGAAAAATAGTGGATCATCCAATTAAATATACATTAGAGAAAAAAGAAAAACATACCGGTGCGCGCTTAGGAAAGATTGAGACGCCTCACGGAACATACGAAACCCCTATGTTTATGCCAGTAGGAACGCAAGCAACGGTTAAAGCAATGACACCTGAAGAGTTAAAAAATCTGGGTGCGGGGATTATTTTGAGCAACACGTACCACTTATGGTTACGTCCAGGATCAGACTTAATCGAAGAAGCAGGTGGCTTGCATGGATTTATGAACTGGGACCAAGGTATCTTAACGGACTCTGGTGGTTTCCAAGTGTTCTCATTAGCTGATTCGCGTGAAATTGTTGAAGAAGGTGTGCACTTTAAGAGCCACTTAGACGGCAGCAATTTATTCTTATCGCCTGAAAAAGCGATTCACGTTCAAAACCAATTAGGAGCCGACGTCATCATGAGTTTTGACGAGTGTCCACCTTTCCACGAGTCGTATGACTACATGAAAAAATCGGTCGAGCGTACTACACGCTGGGCGGAACGTGGCTTAGAAGCGCACCAGAACTGGGACAAACAGGGCTTATTTGGAATTGTCCAAGGAGGCGGCTACAAGGATATTCGTGTACAACATGCGCGTGACTTAAGCAGCATGGACTTCTCGGGTTATTCAATCGGTGGTTTATCGGTTGGCGAAACGCACGAAGAAATGTTTGAAGTATTAGATTATACAACGCCTGAATTACCAGAAGACAAAACGCGTTACTTAATGGGTGTCGGAACACCAAAAGCCTTAATCGAAAGTGTGATTCGTGGTGTCGATATCTTTGACTGTGTGTTACCAACACGAATCGCGCGTAACGGAACGTTGATGACCAGTCAAGGTCGACTTGTTGTGAAAAACGCGAAATATGCACGCGACTGGCGTCCGATTGATGAAAAATGTGATTGTTATGCATGTAAGAACTACACGCGCGCTTACATTCGTCACTTATTCAAGACGAATGAAATTTTAGGGCACCGTTTAGCGTCTACTCACAACATTCGTTTCCTTATTCGTTTAATGGAACAAATTCGTGAAGCAATCCGAAATGACAACCTTTTAGAGTTTAGAGATGCATTTTATGAGGAATACGGTTACAATGAACCAAACGCACGCACATTTTAAGAAAAAACGAGCGAACAAAAGACATGAAAAAATGTGAATTCTGCTCGAACAGTAGCATTTCAAGCGAAAATTTGGTAATCTTATAAGGTAATATCTATATGAAATAAAAATAAAAATACGAAACATTTTGAAAGGAAGATTTTTTTGGAACTTCTCGGAGCATTTTTTCCATTTATATTAATGATAGGGATTATGTACTTTGTATTAATCCGTCCACAACAAAAAGCACAACGTAAAACACAAGACATGTTAGACAGCTTAGCAGTAGGCGACAGCATCATCACAATCAGTGGTCTACACGGCGTCGTTGACGAAATATCAGAAGACAGAAAAACAGTTGTCCTAGACTGTGAAGGCATTTACTTAACATTCGAGCGTCGCGCAGTATCACGTATCGTCACAAAAGGAACAGAAACAGTTAGTG
This sequence comes from uncultured Carnobacteriaceae bacterium, assembly GCA_964624875.1. Lineage (GTDB taxonomy): Bacteria > Bacillota > Bacilli > Lactobacillales > Carnobacteriaceae_A > Atopostipes. Next base: position 12,683 of record CAZUZA010000029.1, read on the forward strand.
CACAACCAGAAGACTTAGGCACAAACGTTCCTGAGACAGCAGAAAACGACGAGGAATAGAGCAGTCGTTCACATTCAAACGTTTGGAGGTACATCATGGCAGAAGAACTACATGACGACTCAAAGTACGACGTTTGGCTAAATATCATCAAAGATTCTTTTGCCAAACAAGGGTACAAAGAAGTCACAACCGAAGACTTATGGGAGTTTTGTCTGAATTTTTTATGGAAGCACAAACGCCCACAACGATATTTCGAAGAAGTTCGCGATATCATGGCCATCGAACCCAATGACTACTTTACCTATGAATCTCTAAAAGCCCAAGTCTACAACGTCTCATCACTCGATGAAATGGACTTAGACGGCTTATTCTAAAAGTTTTTTTAAGTGAAATGATAAATCTACAAGCAGATAAGCTGTTTGTAGATTTTTTTTGATTCTGGTGGAGAATTGGAAGAAGGCAGGGGTGCGTAGAAGTAGAGTGGATTTGTGTGGGCACACGAATCGATACCATAAAGGGGAGGAAAATCTCTTGGAGATTTTCCACATTCTTCCAAACACGATCGGTCAAAAAGCTCTCGCTTTTTTGAAGAGCATTGAATAGGTGCCAGATTCTCGC
>CAZUZA010000029.1:13400-17949 GCA_964624875.1 uncultured Carnobacteriaceae bacterium
TTATTCAGAAACAGGTGTTCGCAATCGCGCGATTTATTGTATAATAGAGATAACGAAAAACAGAAAGAAGGTGACGAGATGCAATATGGCCTATTACGCTTTAAAGAACCCAAACGAGATACGTCCCGCAAAATTATCCATGTCGATATGGATGCTTTTTACGCATCGGTAGAAATACGTGAAAATCCAGATTTAAAAGGCAAACCGGTTATTATTGCTCGTCACCCCAAAGAGAGTGGCGGTCGTGGTGTGGTTGCGACAGCGAGTTATGAAGCACGAAAATATGGTGTGCATTCGGCAATGAGCGCGATGAAGGCCTACGAACTGTGTCCGGAAGGCATCTTCGTGCCCGGAAACTTCGCTTTGTATCGCCGAGTATCCAATCAGATTCACGATATTTTCCGTCGCTATACCGATATTGTCCAACCCCTCTCGCTCGATGAGGCTTATTTAGACGTCACCAAAAACAAGAAAAATATTAAGTCAGCGACATTAATCGCACACGCCATTCAACAAGACATTTATAAGGAGCTTCAATTAACGAGTTCAGCCGGAGTCTCCTACAATAAATTTCTAGCCAAACTGGCCTCCGATTTTAAAAAGCCAGCTGGCATCACCGTCGTGCCGCCCAACCGATCACATGACTTCTTAATGAAATTAGATATTAAAAACTTCTCCGGCGTTGGTGAAAAGACACTCGAGAAGATGCACGAAATGGATATTTATACTGGGCAAGATTTGTACAACAAAACGGAGATCGAGCTTTCTACACGTTTTGGGAAACTAGGCCATTCCTTATTCCGTCGCGTCCGTGGTATTGATGACGGCGCTGTGGAAGTCGAGCGCGAACGCAAGTCACTCGGAAAAGAACGCACCTTCCAAGAAGATATCGTCAATGAAGAACAACTCTTAACCTTTATTCGCTATATTTCAACCGAAGTCTTCCAGGCTCTGCGTGCCAAAGAAATGCATGGGAAAACTGTCGTCTTAAAAGTACGTTATTCAGACTTTGAAACGCATACCCGACGCAAAACCATGTTAAACTATATCGAAGACGAAGATGAACTCTTTGGGATCGCATACGGCCTCTGGCAAGAAGTCAGCGATGTCGAACGTGGCATCCGCTTAATCGGCGTGACCATGACCAATCTCGATCCGGTTTATTTTGAAAACATTCCGTTACCACTTTGGAAACAACAAAAAAATGAATCAAACTAAAAAATATGCTATGTTTAACACAACAAATTATTAGGAGACGTGAGAAGATGAGCCAAGAGACATATATGGAAACAAAAAAAGCAATACTAGAAGAAATAAAAAAATGGGATAAAATCATTATTCACCGCCATGAACGATCGGACCCAGATGCCTTAGGTTCGCAAATCGGTCTAGCTGACCTGATTCAAACAAGCTTCCCTGAAAAAACAGTTTACACAGCTGGTGAAGATAATCAGTCCCTGGCTTATCTAGGTGTTATGAATCCACCAACGGACGAAGACTACGATGATGCGCTCGTTATCATCACGGACACTGCAAACCGTCCACGCGTCGACGACAAACGCGGCCTCAAACTGGCGAAGCACCTCATCAAAATCGACCACCATCCCGACGAAGATCAGTACGGAGATATCCAGTGGGTCGACACAACAGCAAGTTCTTGTAGTGAAATGATTGCCGATTTCTGGCGCACGTTCCCTGAAGAACTGGAACTAAGCAGTACAGGCGCACGCTTATTGTATGCGGGGATTGTAGGCGACACGAATCGCTTCTTATATGATGCAACAACACCGAAAACAATGCAGTTGGCATCCGAACTAATGAAGCTTGATTTCTCACATACCGATTTAAATCATAAAATGAATGAAATTGTCCCGAAAGTGGCGCAATTAATCGGTTACGTTTTAGAAAATATTCAAGTATCCGATAATGGCGTCGCACATATTATCTTGACGCAAGACATTTTAAAGCGCTTCGGCTTACAAGATGAAGATACGCACCAAGTTGTGGCACTACCAGGCTCGATTGCCGGCGTTTTAAATTGGGGTATTTTTGTCCAGCAAGAAAATGGCAAGTACCGTTGTCGCTTACGTTCTAAAGGACCGGTGATTAATCAAATCGCCAAAGAACACGGGGGTGGAGGCCATCCACTAGCAAGTGGTGCAAATGCGGCCGACCTCGATGAAATCAACGTGATCCTAGAAAAATTCGAACAAGTGGCTGCAGATTATATTATGCGCAAATAATTTACGTTAGACACCTCTTTGAACGGTCGCCGTAACGTAAACTAAAGATAAGACTTCCTCACGAAAAATCATTCCAAAGGAGGATGCCCTGAAGGTTTTATTTTGGTAAATTGAACAGGCAAGGTTCAAAAGAATTAGGTGAAAAAAATGGATGAATTCAAACAAAAAGCAAAAGAATATGGGCAAGCGTTTTGGACCCTCATTAAGCAAAAGTTGCAGCGCTTTTGGGTGCTTTTCCGGCGTAACTGGAAAAAGTTCCACGTCACAAAAGTCGGCATTTTACTCGTTTTAACCATCGGGCTCATCATGAGCGTCGTGCTGACGATTCAGGCGCGCCGCGTGCCTGTGCAATCGCTCCAAGTCGGACTGCAGGAAACAACGACGATTATTGACCAGCAAGGCGAAGAAGCCGGGACGCTTTATGCCCAAAAAGGCTCGTATATTCCCATCGAGGAGATTTCGCCGAACATTCAACACGCCGTCATTTCGACGGAAGACCAGCGCTTTCTCAAACACATCGGCTTTGACCCCATTGGGATCGGGCGTGCAGCTCTCGGTTATTTCGTTCAGGGTGGAATTGTAGGCGGTGGTAGTACGATTACGCAGCAGTTGGCCAAGAATGCTTATTTAACGGCTGACCAGACGTTAGTCCGTAAGTTGAAAGAATTATTTTTAGCGATTGAAATTGAGAAGACTTACCCGAAAGAGACGATTTTAGAGATGTATTTAAACAACTCCTACTTCGGACACGGGGTGTGGGGTGTGCAAGATGCATCCAAGAAATATTTTAATAAAAATGCGGCCGATTTAACGTTGAGCGAAGGAGCAACCTTAGCCGGGATGTTACAGTCGCCCACATATTTAAATCCTATTGATAACTATGAAGCGTCTATCAACCGACGCAACACGGTATTAATGTTGATGGAAAATACCGGTGCCATTACCGCAGATGACCGTGCCAATGCGGCAGCAAATGGCTTATCGTTGTCTGATGGCTATACTTTTGAAAATGGCTACCTTTACCCGTCTTACTTTGACGCCGTAATTAATGAAGCAAAAACACGTTATGACATTAAAGAACAAGATTTGTTAAATGGTGGCTACACCATTCATACAGCTTTAAATCAGGATCAGCAAAAGCGGATGGATGCTATTTATGCAGAACCATGGCGCTTCGAACAAGCACCAGATGACACGCTCTCACAAAGTGCCTCCGTGGCCATTAATCCCCAAACAGGTGGGGTGACAGCGATTATCGGTGGACGCGATTATACTGCCCGAGGCTTTAACCGGGCGATACACATGAAACGTCAACCTGGGTCCATTATTAAACCACTCGGTGTGTACGCACCAGCCTTAGAAGCTGGTTGGGAAATCGATGATATTTTAATCGATGAACGACAAGCATTCGGTGAACTCGAAAATGGAGACCCGTATATTCCCGAAAACGTCGACTTTACCTATGATGGTGAAATACCGATGTACCAAGCGTTGGCAGTGAGTAAAAACTCCGCAACAACTTGGTTACTCCAAGAAATTGGGTTGAATAAAGGTTTCAATAAATTGAAAGAATTTGGTGTGAGTGTGTCTGAAAAAGACAATACCTTATCAGGAGTTGCCTTAGGGGGACTCGTCAATGGGACCTCACCACTTGAAATGGCTAGTGCCTATACGGTATTTGCGAATGACGGTGTGCGCATTGAGCCACACTTCATTACAAAAATTGTAGACGCAACTGGAGCTGTGGTTGTAGACAATACGAACCCACGCGAAAGACGCGTCTTATCGACAGAAGTCAATGACGATATGAACCGGATGTTATTGAATGTCTTTTCAAATGGGAATGCGACTAGTGCCCAACCAGCTGGTTTCCAAATCGCTGGTAAAACAGGAACGACAGAAATCGAAGGGGGCACAACCGGGTCAACAGACCAATGGATTGTGGGTTACACACCCGATTTAGTCATCGCCTCTTGGGCAGGTTATGATGAAGCGAATATTGAACAGGGTCACTATATGAAAACACTGACCTCAGCCGGTATTGGACAAGTCATGAAAGCCGAGTTTGAACAGATGATACCTTATACCGAACAGACCCAATTTGCAGTCAATGATGCAGATATTCAAGTCATCGTTCGTGAAAATAAACAAAATGATACTTTACAAAAAATCCAAGACGGAATTGATCGTACCGGCGAAGTCTTACGAGACGTCTCCGAAAAAGCCTTAAGATGGTTCAACTCGTTCCGAACACCAAGTAGTGAATAAGAAGATTGAAAAGTGCAGTCCAAGCGACTGTGCTTTTT
>CAZUZA010000030.1:0-2730 GCA_964624875.1 uncultured Carnobacteriaceae bacterium
GTAATCCCAACTGGTAAGAAGTGGAATATCGCTTCTGCAATCAGCCATAAGAAATGGTCGACCCCGGCCCAGAATTGATTCACGTCAACAATCGTGTTGAAAACAGGAGCGCCAGAGTTTGTTACTGCCGGTACACCGTCGACAAGCAATTGTCCTAATGCTTCAATTTGAATACTATTTAAAATATTACGGAATCCTAAAATAAGACCACCAACAACAATTGCTGGAATTAACGGACTAAAAATTTCTGCCATGACGGACGCTGCTTGCTGGAACCAGTTTTGGTTCGACTTCGCTGCTTGTTTCGCTTGATCCTTCGAGACACCTTCTACACCTGAGATTTTTGAGAACTCATTGTAGAAATCTCCTACCTGATTCCCAATAATTACCTGAAACTGACCTGATTGAGTAAACGTTCCTTTTACTGATGGAATATCTTCAATCGCCTTCACATCTGCATCTGATGGGTCATTTAATACAAAGCGCATACGCGTCACACAGTGTGTAACAGCACTAATATTGTCTTTCCCACCGACTCCTTCCAGAAGCTTTTTCGCATCTTCTGTAAATTCAGCCATTTTTCTTCCTCCTCATATTTAACATGTATGTTTTATTTCGTAACTTGTACATACAAGTTGCTTGCATCTTTACTATACCCCCTATTTTAAAATCTTGCAAGCGCTTTTACTCATTTCGCCAAAAGTTTTTTTAGATGTCCAACATTTCACCTTCTTCTCCGTCTTTCGACCGATTTTTTTATTATGCGTGTATAATATTACGGGTCACATTCACACTTGTGGTAAAATAGTATTGCATACAGATAATCTTGGAAGGAGTGGTTATATGGCTAGAGGTGGAGGTCGCGGAGGAGGCGGTGGTAGCTTCGGTGGCGGCGGAGGAGGTTTCCGTGGTGGCGGGAGCTCATTCGGTGGAAGTCGAGGCGGAGGTAGTCGTCTAGGAGGCGGTTCTTCTCGCGGTCGCGGAGGTTCTCGTGGATCAGGTAATCAAAATACAGGAGGTAACAGCTCAAATCGTTCAGGTGGCTACTTTGGTCGTCCACGACCATTCTATGGTGGCTGGGGCGGAGGCTATGGTGGCTACGGTGGTTATGGTTATGGTCGCAGACGATATAATCGAGGTGGCGGCTGTGGTCCTGGTGGCTGTGCAGGTGGTGGCTGTGGCTGTCTAGGCCCAATTATCGCACTCGTCCTCATTTTAGTTGTTTTTAACTTCATGTGGGCTCGCGTTCCCGGCACAAACAACACAACAGCTGTTCAGTCGGTTCAGGTGAACTCTTCGACAATCGAAAGAGAACCTATTGAAGCAGGGCTCGTTAATGAAACGCCATATTATGTAGACAATTTAGATTGGATTCGTGATGAACGTGCCTTAGAAGATGGCTTAAGACATTTCTATGATCTAACAAATGTGCAGCCAGTAGTCTATATCACAGATAATATAAATGGTGATCCAAACCCTGCACCAGAAGCTATTGATGCCTTTGCGAATGAAGTCTATGACGAATTATTTACCGATGAAGCACACTTGTTACTCGTGCATTTTGAAAACTATGATTATTACAATTACGAATATTCATACCACACGGTTTATGGTACACAAGCTAAAGTATTAATGGACAATGAAGCCGAAGACATTTTATTCGATTACTTAGACTACTATTATGCAATGGATCCAAATGAAGTCAGTGAAGAAGAATACTTCTCCGGTGCTTTCCGTGATACTGCAGAACGCATCATGACCGTAACACGTAGTCCCTGGATTCCTGTCTTCATTATTATTGGTGGAGCAGTTATCATCTTCCTACTCTTCAATTGGTGGCGAAGTGCCTTAGGTAAATCCGATGGTGATAAAAACAAGGAACCAAAAGTAGAGTCAGGTAAACCAAAAGAAAATTTAGATGAATTTGATTTTTAAAAATAGCATTAGCCGAACACTCCAAAACAAACTTTTTGGAGTGTTTTTTAATATGGTAGAGAACATTTGCTTTTATTCCTAATTAGAGGTATTATACATGAGGTTTGATTCATATAAACCAACAGAAATATACATAATCATGGAGGAATAAAGCATGTTAAAAATTGGTATTGTTATTGGTAGTACGCGTGACGGTCGTGTAAGTACAGGTGTTGCAGAATGGGTAAAGACATTTGCAGAAGGTAACACAGAAGCTGAATTCGAATTAGTCGATATTAAAGACTATAGCTTCGAAGAATTCAACATGTTACCACCAGGAATGTTAAACAAGGAATATAGCAATGAAAACATTACAAAATGGTCAAACAAAATTGATGAGCTAGATGGTTTCATCTTTGTTACACCTGAGTACAACAAAAACATTTCACCATCATTAAAGAACGCAATTGATCACCTAGGACCAGAGTGGGCAAACAAAGCTGCAGGTTCAGTATCATATGGTTCAACTTTAGGTGTTGGTGCAACATTAGCATTACGTCAAACATTAGCAAACCTAGGTGTTGCAATCGTTCCAGCATTCGGTGCACTAAGCCTATTCACTGACTTCGAAAACATGTCAACATTCAAGCCTGGTGACCACCACAATGAATCCATCCAAGCAACAATCGATGGCGTTGTTCAATGGGCCAAAGCAATGAAAACAATTCGTTAATTTAAACAACATCATTTTTTTAGACTTGCGATTCTTCGCAAGTCTTTTTTTATCTTCTCGATTAATTGGTAATCGAGCACGTA
>CAZUZA010000030.1:2830-14657 GCA_964624875.1 uncultured Carnobacteriaceae bacterium
CAAGTATACAAGCAGTTATTCCTGAGAATTATTGCGAACGATTAACAGTGGAAAGCTCTAAGTAGACAGAATTAAATCTGCCTGCTTAGAGCTTTTTTATTGGATATATTTATTCAACTATGCAATCTAAAAAGAGGTTGAATGCCTCTACATTCAACCTCTTCCCTACTATTATTCTGCTGCGATTTCCCAAGCGCGTTCTAATCGTTCGATTTCTAGTTTTTTCATCGGTAGAAACGCTTCAGTTACAGCATTGATTTGTTTTTGTGTTCCTCTAGCTAGCAAGTCATTCAAATTCGCTGGCACGATTTGCCATGAGACGCCAAACTTATCTTTCAACCAGCCACATTGTTCCGATTCTGGATAAGCCGACAACTTCTCCCAATAATAATCAATTTCTGCTTGCGTCACACACATCACCATCAACGAGAATGCTTCATTAAAATCATAGTCTGTCGGGTTGCCATTATCCGCTGCTAAAATTTCCGTATCCAAAATTTCAAAGCGTGCATGTGCAACTTTCGCATCGGGATGATTCGCATCACGAGCATCATATTCATGCAGATCATCAATCAGACCGTCTTTGAAAATGTCGGTATAAAATTGCATCGCTTCATGTGCTTTTCCCGTGTGTGAGCCCGAGAACATCAATTGCACAGATATTTTTTGTTTATAATCGTGCCCTTCGCTATCTATTAACTGCCAAGACAAGCCATACTTGTCTTCTACCCAACCGTAATATTCACTAAACGGGTGCTTTTGTAATGGCATCAATGCGCGTCCACCCTCACTTAGTTTCGCCCATAATGTATCAATTTCATCATGGGTATCACAAATGACCGATAAAGAAATCGAGGGATTAAACGTAAAGCCAGGTCCACCATTAATCGCACCAAACAACTGTCCGGCTAACTTAAACTCATAAGTAGCCGCGTCAGCGCCAGATGGGGTACCTTCTAATTTTTGTTCGAGAGTGATTTCAGAGTCATCAAACAAGGACACATAAAATTGAACGGCTTCTTCTGCGTCTTGCTCAAACCATAGATAAGGAACTATTCTATCCATTTTAACGCTTCCTTTCATTCATACAAGGGTCTTTTCAGCATCTGATTACACTCAAATTTTACTCTAACTTTAAGCTTTTACATAGTGATAAGCATTCCGTGGGTCGCCATTTTCTAGGGTAATCACGCCACAATATGCAAAATCCAACTTCTTCATTAAGTATTTCATCGGCTCATTGTCATCATGCGTATCAATGCGCACATTAGCAAAACGGTCCTGGACCCATTTCAAACAATACTGACCCACGCCCTTCACCTTGCCGTTTGTCGCAATTCGATGAATCGTCGCATAAGGTTCATCATTCAACCAAGCGCCATCAATCTCCGTGTAAGTCGGATCCGGATCCGTAAATAATGAAAAGACTGCGACAATCTCGCCCGCCTCATCCACGCAAACATGTGCTGCTTCACGTTCGATATCACTACGCATCAACACTTCATTGGGGTAGCCCTCTTCCCACTGCTTTAAGTTGCCTGTCTCTAATTGAACTGCGCGTCCATAATCAAAAACCGCACGCATCTCTCCCATATCCACCACAGTCGCTAAACGAATTTCCACACCAATCTCCCCTTCCAACTTTTTAAAAGCATACCACATTTTATTCACGAATCATCATAAAAAATAACAGCGTCCACAAATTCATGCAGACACTGCTATTTCCCCTATAATATTACTCCCAATTAAACATCTTCATCATGAAATGATAAGTCTTTCGTTAAGAATTCATCTGTCCTCCTTAACACTCATCTTCAATAGCTATAAGTATACACAAGTCATTATGAAAACGCTACAAAAGTCTAGTAAATAGAGAAATGTTTTTCGCTAAATCAATGCAAATGGTTTGCTTGAATTTTTATTCTTGTGTTACGTTTTTAGTAATGAATGAAAAGATGGATACAAGTAGTCACTTGGTTTATTTCACCAAGAAGGAACTTTTGAGGATAAAAGAGATGAATTTTGAAAAGGAGAAGTGAAAATGAGTAAAAAGGTGGTTCGATGGTTTTTCCCAGGGCTGGCGATTTTTATGTTTACGACGTTTTTAATTGCGTTGTTGCAGGATTATGTGCCGGAAACGATGCAAATATTTTTATCGACGGCGACAGGGACGTTATCGTTTTGTATTATGTTGACGTTGGTGCTGATTGCTGTGCGTCCGAAAGCGATTGAAGAAAAGCTGGGGCTGACGGATATGTATGAGATTCATGCATGGATGGCAATGGCGCTGCCGGTTACCCTACTGATTCATGTGTGGATTCGTTGGAGTGGTTTGGAGAATGTGTTAACGCTAGATCTTTCAGATGCTTCGATATTAGGTTATATTGGTTTGTTGACGTTGATTGTTGTTATGTTGACGGGAATTTTCGTCTTGTCGGATACGTTGATTAAAGGTTCAAAGAAGTTGCTGGATCTGAAACAAAATGTGTATAAGCGAAATACGCATTTGTGGTTGCACCGGTTAGCGATTGTGAGTGTGCTTGCGATTCATTTCCATGTGTATCAAGTTTATTATTTACGACACAATATTCCATTTCGCATGCTGACGTCATTTTATACGATATTTATTCTAGGGTGGTATTTCCTCTATAAATTCCGTTTAGGCCGTTTGCCGAAGTATGAGGTTATTCGTCACGATAACCCTTCGCCGAAAATTCATGAGTTTGAGTTAAGGCCGGTAAATGGAACGCGATTCGATTATGTAGCTGGCCAATATGGCTTTTTCCGATTTGTGGATTCTGATGTTACGAGCGAAGCCCATCCGTTCTCGTTTTCGAGTGCGCCAACTTACAATAAGGAGAGCGTGATGGTGATGATTCAAGAAGATGGGGACTTTACAGGATCTCTCGACCAAGTTGTCGTAGGTGATCAGGTCACGATTGAAGGACCTTATGGAAACTTTTACCCCGAAGATGTTCGTGAATCCAATGAGCCCATGGTGCTGTTATCCGGTGGTATTGGTGTCACACCCAACTTGAGTTTACTGCGTGAGGAAATTGCGCGAAATTCAAATCGACGCATTGTGTTTATCTGGGGTGTCGGCTTTGAAGAACAGTTAATGTACTATGATGAACTGCAGGAGCTGGCTGAGAAATACCCAAACTTCTCACATCATATCATCTTTAGTGAAGAAGAAGTTAAAAGTTTTCCATTTGGTTTTGTGGATGATGACTTTATTCAAGCTGAAGGCCTCGGCGAATTTTATGAAACAGCTTCGTGGCACGTTTGTGGTCCGCCACCAATGCTAGTGGCTGCGAAAAGTTTATTGGCTGAAAATAATGTCACAGAAGAACAAGCAAACATTGAAGAATTTGCCTTTTAAACAGATGAAAAGACTTCCACGATTGGGTTTTCGGGGAAGTCTTTTTTCTGTCTTATTCTGTTTGTAAATGGCGTTTTTGTTTTAATAAGGCTTGAAATTCTTGATCGAGCGCTTCTTTATCTGGTGTGGCTAATAGCGGATGACTTAAATCCGATAACACCCGGGTAATTTTCATCTCTATTGCAGCTAACTCTTCTGCCTGCATATCGCGTTCACTTGAATCATCACGATCTAGAAACGTCTTATAATCGCCTTCGAACCATTCTAACTGCCCGTCTTCAAATGCTAATATATTGTCCGCAATTTCTGACACAAAGTGACGGTCATGCGAGACAAACAACAGCGTGCCTTCATAGTTTTGCAATAAGGTTTCCAAAGCTTCCAAGGCATAGACATCCAAGTAATTCGTCGGCTCATCTAAAATCAAAGTGTTATAATCACCAACTAACAATTTCGCCAAGGACACTTTCACGCGCTCACCCCCACTTAAGACAGCTATCTTTTTATAAACATCATCGCGATAGAAACCTAATTGCGCGAGTACCGTTCGAATCAAGGTTTCATTTTGAATCGCATCTTGTTTGACGTTCTCTAAAATCGTTCGCTCCGTCTCTAAGAGATTTAAATTTTGGGCGAAATAACCAATTTTCATCGCAGGTGAGCAGTATAATTGCTCCGTTTCATTTGCGATAATTTGACGAATCAGGGTCGTCTTCCCACTCCCGTTCGGTCCGATTAGAGCTACTTTGTCGCCACCTTTTATAAAGAAGGTCGTTGGTTCCCACAATTCTCGGTCACCTACTTCTCCTTTTATTTGTTCGGCACGAATCATTACTTTGTTTTTAAAGGACTTTTCATTCGGTAGCTTCATCTGGATTGGCATTTCATCTTCCGGTCGCTCCACGACTTCTAATTTCTCCAGTCGTTTCTCTAATGCCTTCCGATTCTGGTGTAAGCCTTTTTGAATGGTCTGATGGTGCGGACTCACCCCACTCGCATCGCGCGCTTCCGATGAAGTCAACTTCTTCTGCGACTTCCCAGCTCTTTGAGCTTGGCGCTCCTTTAAGCCAATCGCATCTTCCAACTGCTGACGTTTTTGCTGAAACTTCTCGTATTCTTTTTGTTGGTGCTTACGCTCATTTTCTTTCTGCTGCACATAGGCTGAATAGTTCCCCGAATATTCTGTGATTTGTCCTTCGTCTAACTCCCAAATCATATCGCACAGTTCATCTAAGAACGTTCGATCATGTGAAATGAGGAGAATTGCACCTTGAAAGGACCTAAACTGTTTCTCGACCCATTCTGTATGCGATGTATCTAGATTTGTCGTCGGTTCATCCGCCAATAATAATTTTGGATTTCTCGCTAAGGCTTCTAGAATATAGGCTTGTGTGACTTCGCCTCCACTTTTGTTTGTATCTGTTTTCTTCAATTGTGGCAGCAACGTAACGCTGCCATTTATATGAAAGTCCGCTACATCTGCTTCAACATCTCCATTTAGAATATTAAATAAGGTCGTTTTCCCACTACCATTTGGACCAATCAAGCCAATTCGTTGTCGATCTTGGACTTGGAGTTTTTCAACATTCAGTAAATCTCTAATCCCAATCGCATGCTTTATTTTTTGTATGGCTAATACAGTCATACACAATCCTCCTACTCCGAGGCATAAAAAATAGCCCCACATTCGTAAATGGAGGCTAACTGTACGGCAAATAAAACAGACCTACCTTAAGGATACGTCCTCAAAATAGCTGGATGCCACAACCCCCATTCCCCAACACAACAAATAGTCGTCACAAAATAAAGCTCTCTAGAAGCTGCTTCATTTCACCCGGTTCTATTTTCTTTGGATTTATAGGTTTAGTTGCGCATCGTTTTAATTTTGCCCTCTTCTCTGTATTTGTTGAATTTAAAATACCATGATAAGCACAACATGTCAAAAGTTATTGTCTATCAGTGCTAACCCTACTGTCGCTAAGCAAAAACACTCCACCCAACTCGCTGTATAACCTACGAATCGAGTGAAGTGCTTCTAATAAAATATTATTCGATGTTGTCTGTATTCTTGACTAAGACGGCGACACCCATACCACCACCGATACATAATGTTGCGAGACCATATTTCAAGGCACGATTTTTCATGATGTGAATCAGTGTGACCAATACTCGGTTACCGCTTGCGCCTACTGGGTGACCTAAAGCAATTGCGCCACCATTTAAGTTTGTTCGCTCTAATATGTATTCTTCTGAGACACCGAATTCCTCCGTGATCTCTTTAATGACCCCAAGACTTTGCGAGGCGAATGCTTCGTTTAACTCAAAGACATCAATCTCTTCAAAGGCAATGCCTGCACGTTCAATTGCTTGTTTAATAGCTGGTGTTGGTCCAAGTCCCATAACCGATGGATCGACACCACCTTGTCCAATCGCCACCACTTCTACCAATGGTGTTAAATTGTGTTCTTCTAAGTAGTCTTCACTCACTAAGACCGTTGCGCTCGCCCCATCATTGATACCTGAAGCATTTCCAGCCGTCACAGAACCATCTTTTTTAAAGACTGCACGTAGACCATTTAGCTTCTCTTCCGATGTGTTGCGATTTGGATACTCGTCCGTATCAACGACAACCGTTTCACGACGGACCTTCGTTTCAACCGGAACAATTTCATCTTTAAATAAACCTTGATCAACAGCCGCAATCGCTTTGTGTTGCGAGTTGATTGCAAACTTATCTTGGGCTTCGCGAGTGATACCATATTGTTCAACTATATTTTCAGCTGTCACACCCATATGGTAACCTTCAAACGCATCCGTTAACGCATCATCTAGCATATGGTCTTTCACTTCATAACCGCCCATTTTTTGGCCTAGACGATTTTTCCAAGGCAACAAATAAGGTGCCTGACTCATGGATTCTGTTCCACCAGCCACAACGACATTGTATTCACCTGCACGAATACTTAAGTAAGCATTCATAACGGTTTTCAAGCCACTCCCACAAACCATATTCAAGGAATAAGCTGGGATTTTTACACCTAAACCAGCTTGAATGGCTGCTTGTCTTGCGACACCTTGCCCTTGTCCAGCTGGTAAAGCATTCCCTAATAAAACTTCATCAATATCTTCTGGCTGGATAGCACTCTGTTCCACCGCACCCTTAATGGCATAGCTTCCTAACTCCGGCGCTGAAACATCTTTCAACGAGCCTAAGAAACTACCAATAGGTGTGCGTTTTGCGCCTGTAATATAAACTTTTTTCATCTAGCGATTTCCTTTCGTCATTAAATAACAAGTTTTTCATCTAAAACAATAGTGCAATATTCCCATACATTTTAGACTCACATTCCTTATTAGTTTACCACACACTTCATGAAAACGCTTTATCATATTCAGGAATTTCAAATTCGTCTGGGCTTCTGTACTTACTGTTGAACGCCTAGCTTACTCTTCTTGTTTTTCTTGCATATCCTTAAACAACGCGAATATCTCTTCGTTATGTTTCTCAATCGAGATCGGACGGTAAGTGTCCTTATCTAAAAACGTATGCTTAGACTCGCCTAAACAGCGTATCTTCCCGGTTTCTTCATCGGTCACTTCATAGGACAGGATTAATTTCACACCTGTCAGTTCTTTTATTTTGGCTGAAATGGCCACCGTTTCTCCGAAGCGTGTCATGGAGCGGTACTCTGCGTACACTGATAAAACCGGTACAAGGAGACCAGCTTCTTCCATTTTGTCATAACCAAAATCAATTTCATCCAATAAATGCATGCGTGCTTCTTCAAACCATTTAATATAATTAGAATGGTGCACGATTTGCATTTGGTCCGTCTCATAATATTGTATTTTATGTAGCCATTTTGTCATTTGCTGCATCCTACTTTCTTCTCAATATTACTCATCTTGTTTTGTTAATAATAAATGCGAGAGATAGCGTGGGTAAATTTTATCCCCCTGCTCTAACTCGATTACAATTGGTTCAGCATCAGCTGGGTGTTGATTAAACAACATCCCCATATATAGACCGTGTAAGTTGGTTGAAATATTATACACACGTGGTTCTGCTTGATCGCTGAAATGATAAATCGCGGTATAGGAAGGCGCACCGTGCTCGATAATTTCATAAGTGCCTGCATCAAAGTGGACACCCGCTTCATAAACACCTGCTTTTAACTGAACTGTTTTGCCATCTTCTGACACTTCAAGGACTTGCCGTTGATATTGGTCATCAAACTCAATACCTTCAAAAGCATCCGAATCATCTTCCTCTTCAGCTTCAAAAATCGTTCCACCTTGTGCTTCTATTTCAGCTAAGTGGTCTTCCCATCTTGTATCAAAGACGTAAGGGTCATCCGGCAGCCTTTCATCATAAAAGATAACGACTTTTGGATTGTTTCCGATAATTTCAATCGTATGGCCTTCAATTAAATCCACTTGCGTAATCATCACTCCATACATTGGGTGGAACATGTTTTCAAAATAGAAATTGCCGTCTGTATCTCGAATTGTCATCGTGCCGACTTCATATTCATCGGGTTGAAGTGGTGCCCATGGGTCTACATTCGAGTCCATAATCGAAACCATTGGATCGTCTTTTTCACCAAGCATCGTCACACGACTCGCTGGTAAATCAACCCCAACAGTAAAGGTCCCTTCTTCTAATAAAACAGGTTCATGATCCTCATAGGGTAAACTTGGCGCGAGCATATCCTCACTAAAAGGCTCCATGACATATAATTCTTTTTCTTCGCCAATGATTTCTTGATTGGCAGCATAAGCAGCAATTTTATCGGGTTGTTCGATAAAAGGTTGCCCGTCATAACGTGGCGTCCGAATGCCCGTGAAACTACTACACGCACTCAAAAGAATAGCTAGACTTGTCAGCGACAGTGTTTGAATGATTTTTTTGGTCATACTATTCACTCCTATCGTAAGAGTAAACCGGCAAGTCGTATAAAACAGCATACTGTTCAGCCGTTCCTAAAGGGGCAATCTCAATACTTTCTGAATCTAACTGACGTGCTCTTTTATAGAGGGCAATTTCATGTTCATCATTTAAGTCTGCTAATGGGATACAGAGTAATTGGCCATCAATATGATAAGTATTTTTTGTTAAAAAGCCTTCTTGTTTCAAAACGGCTACTTCATCTTTTGAACACACAATTAAGTAATAAAGCGGGCGTTTCTCATTCAAGTTGGTGATCTTATGCAGTTTTTTATCTTTCAAGAAAAAGACTTGGTCTGCATATTCATCTAAGTTGTCCAATAAATGCGAGGCAATCATAATAATTTTACCCGCTTTACGCAATTCTATTAAGACACTCGACACCAATGAAACGTTCTCTGGGTCAAGCCCGTTCATCACTTCATCCATCAGCATAATCGGCGTATTCGCTGCGACCATCATCGCAAAACACAGACGTTGGCGCATACCTAGTGAATATTCTTCAACTTTTCGATCCACATAGTGACCCATACGCAGACGCTCAATAATCGCATCGATATCATCTACTCTACCAGACCACATTTGCGCATAGATCTTAATATGCTCACGGCCGGAGAAATTCTCAAACAAATCCCCTTGGTCTGGGAAAAAAGTAATCAATTGATGCAAAGCCAACACATCTTTATCGCTGGGCGAATAAGATACATCATCGATCAATATTTCACCCTGAGCAATTGGGATAAACCGCATAATCGCATTAAACATGGTCGTTTTCCCCGTCCCGTTCGGCGCCACCAAACCAATGATCTGACCATCTTCTAACTTAAACGAAACATCTTGTAAAACTTCAAAATCTCCATAAGACACATTTAAATTTTTCACTTCTAATGTCATGTAAGCACTCTCCTTTTAAGTCCTGCCGTTTCCGTTGGGATACGTGAAAAGACGATTTCGAAAATCAGCTCTAGTGCCACAATCAGTACGATAAAGAGCACAACGCCCTTCCACCAAACAACGTTCACTAAGCCGGTCGTTGCGGCCATCTCGCCACTGACAACACCGAAAATGTTTAAATAAATCGACGGTTGCCAGCTACTGAATGCCGGTAACACTTGCCAAATTTGAGGTATCGCAAACAACCCGCTGATTGTTAAAATCGTTAGATATGAGTTGCGAATAAACCAACTGATCCCGGTCGTTAACAGCATGAGGACGTAGCTCAACAGCATTGTCAGCACGACCACAATTCCTAAATACTGCCACAAGGGGATATAACGTACAGCTTGGTCAAAGTAAATTGCCGTTGGATAAGCGAGACTGCCGCTTGTATCAACCACCATCCCCACAAGATAGCTGATCACTAAACCTAACAAAGCCACCGTCCAAAACAAACCAAACAGATAGCCGCTGCGAACCCGCCACATCGTTTTCCACGGAACCGGCAGCCCGTGCGTCACGCTCCAATGCTTGTCGTGGTCCTTTGTGAAATGGTCTGCTGCCAATAAGGCGATAAATAAGAATAAGAGAATGCCCGATATCATCTCAACTTCAGCCTTAACGACCTGAGAAGCTGAAAAATAATTCCACTCCACATCCAGATCGCTATCAGACAGAGCCGTAAAATAACGTGCTTGCTCTTCTACTTCTTCAAGTGGTGGTAAGTATTCATTTACAAGTAACTCATGCGAACCAAAATCTGTTGCATGATGTAAAAACAAGTAGTTATCAACCAGTTGCTGGCCGATTTCGGTATAATCTGGCATAAAAAAGAGTTCATCGGCATCGCCTTTTTCTTCTCGTTTTAAGTAGTAACTTTGAACCCCTAAGGCGACCGAGTTTCCACCTAAACGATGCTGGACTTCTTTCCCGAGTTCTCCCTCAAAATGTTGACTCGGAATCATACGATAAACTTGCTCTTCTTCATGATACTCATTACGAATTTCAGAATAAGGAAAGGTTAAATTTTGTTGGCGATAAATGAGTGAGAAGGACGCAAAGAAAACAAAAAACAAAACCAGTAAGACGCGTGTTTTACGATCTCTAAAGATACGTAAACCCGACCAATAAACAATATTTTTCATTTAATTCGCCCCCCATGCAATATATTTTTGACGTGTCATGCGTTTTGATGTTACGAATAAGATAAGTTCGGTGACGGCTAATGTGATACCTAGCACCACTAACCCACTCATATAAATATCTAAGTCCGCTATACCCGTAGTTAAGCCATGTTCACCGATAATAATTTTCCCAAACGAAAGGTAACTTGTCGGTAAATAAGCCAGGTTAAACGGTAAAACGTCTCCGGTGTAAGCATCCATATAAATCTTTGAAAAGAAGACGATGAAAATCAATAAGCCCATCGAAACAACGGCTTGCCCAGTCCATAAACTGATTAGCGTATTTAAACGAGTGAACAAAATAAATAAGATAAAAATATACGGAAGTGTGCGCAGGAGGAACCAACCGATCGTCAGACCACTACCCGTAAACGGAAGGCTAATTGGATAAAACAGACCTCCAAAGCCATGTAATAGACCGTTCACTAAGTAAAACACCCCAAAGAAAACCACGTAAAAAGCCAGCACAAAGCCTAAAGCCGTCAGCGATTGCACAAGTAAATAGCCTTGCCAGCGCAATGGAAGTCCGGATTTTTGTGTCGATAAGGTTAAGTCTTTTGTATGGACATCACTAATCATAAAAATAAGTCCGCTAAGTAAAATTAATGGTCCCATTCCGATTAAAAATAAATGAATTTGCTGCAAACTCGTAATTTCATGCACCACATGGAAATTTAAGTTCGGCACTTGCTCACGATAAGCTTGGTTCTTAATAAATAACGGATCCTCACCAAATATGTCATAAAACAAACTGGCAATATCCGTGTCCGTCGTTGTTGGCGCCCAAACGTCTTTCAGCTCAAGGTAACGATAAATATCCCCATGCTTAATCGTCGTATAAAGCTCACGCTGCGCCCCAAATTCAAATTCTTGTTCTATGTAAGCCGTCGTACCAGTCATAATGCTCGGCGCAATGTGTCCATTGTCTTTCGCATTTTGAGCCTGTACCGCATTCCCAGTCATCTCCGTGCGCAACTCTTCCATATCTTCGTCATAATTGCTACGGAAATCTGGCGCAAATAACAGTACATAAATCAGCATCAAACCAAGCATAATCAGCATAAAGAGCCGGTTCTTCTGGTTTCGCCACATATACTTCGTCGTTTCTTCGATTGTCTGTGTGATTTTACCCACTCCTACCACCTTCCTTTTCGTCGTTTCTAGCGTTCATTAGAGTAAAATGAACAATTGTACACATTTTAATAATTTTATCATAAACCAAACCATTATCAAAGAAGTTCTCATAATAGATATACTTTTTATTTTAATTACAGTAACCGATTATTTGCCTCATCTTCCTGGTGAAATAGCTGCCGCCTGTAGAAGCAGTTATTGCTAATTGCCCTATTTATATCACATCGCTCGGGTCTAACGAGC
>CAZUZA010000030.1:14757-17578 GCA_964624875.1 uncultured Carnobacteriaceae bacterium
TTATCTTCTCGATTAGCCGAGAATCGAGCACATAATTTTGGTTATCTTCTCGATTAGCCGAGAATCGAGCGCAAAAAAGACGTTTGAAATCCCTTGGGATTTCAAGCGTCTTTTTAATTTTATTCCAATAACCATTCCATTTGCACAATTAATTATTATGCATTAAATTTCACCCAGAATTTTTTCTTCGAATACATGTACGCACCGTACGTGATGCCAACCAGTAAAACTAAGATGAGGATGGAAATCCCGAGCGTGACCATAGGAGTGGTTTGTGTGAATATCCAGAAACTGAGCGCCATTAGTCCGAACATTGCTGCTAAGAAGAGAATGAACTTGAAAATCATACTGATAAATTGGTTCATCCCTCTTTGCATGAGCTCCGTGAAATTGCTCCAGTTTAGATTCAGGAGGCGATAGTCACGCATGTAGTAGTAAACGGTTGTGAGATACGTCCCGACTGAGTAGCCGATGACGACGTTTAGAAACACAAGTATCGGTAATTTAATGAAAATCGCTGTGATGCCGATAATGATGACGCCGAGTAGCCATTCCACTGCATACGCAAACCAAAACTTGAATTGCATGTATTGACGGAAGGACATCGGGATCGATTTGATGTAATGGAAATTTTCTTTATCAAATGAAATGATGACGCCTGGCAGTGAAATTTCGGTAATCAGTACAATAGCCAGAACGACTCCAATTAGCATGTATAGTCCCCAGAAATGAGAAAAATCCGATAGCATCGCTAAACTAAAGCCGCCCCCATCAATTAAAGCCGGAGCGATAAAGATGAATGGGAAATAGAGTTTTGAAAAAAGCATTTGTAAAATAAAAGTCGTGTCTTGTAGTTGACGCAATTGATAACGCGCAAAGACGTGCCATTTCGAGCGATATGGCTGGGTTGCTTTCTTTCCTTGTTTCGCTTTCGACTTCTTACGCTTCGCAGGACTTCTCTGCCCTTCCGAATACAATTCCGGAATAACCTTCCAAAATGTATAAGCTAGCAGTACGACTGCTAAAACAATCCATCCACTTAATTTCATCCAACCAGCTAAAAATAGACCCGGCACAAACATTTCAAAAAAGCCGATAAACAATGGATTTGCGGGTGGGTCAAGGACCATCTCCATTCCATCTGGATCTGAATCAACCGTGTAAAATACTAAAAAGATCACGACAAACATCGCAATGTAAATAAATATTGTCAGTACTTTCTTGTGCTTCACATAAAGTGGAATTTTATGCAGCAAGTGAATCAAGATAAACGGAATGAACACCATCCCAATCATCAGTAACACCGTATTAAACAAGGCTGCTAAAACGACGTAGATTATATTGGTACCTGCTTGCGTCCCTAACATCACCATTAAAACAAACGGCAATAAGAATAAAGCTAGTGTGTTCAACAAAATCGTCAGCATCTTCGATAAGAATAATTCACTCATTGAAAACGGCAAGGATAAGTATTCACTCAAGTTATTGTTATCATCGTAAAATAAGTTAAAGATGAGCTGAAAAACTTGCATGAAAACAAATAACACCATAAAACCAATCGATTGTGTAAATAAGCCGGGAAACATTGGTAGTGGGATTCTGAATAATAGCGTCCCTATAAATATGCCATAAATAAATAAGAATAATACGTTTTGCAATAGCACACGCCACCACAAGTTCGACTTCGCTACCTTATTGCTTTTACCATCTTGATTGGCTTGCCGATTCGATTGCAGTAAGTCTACAATAACGAGGTCTTTCGTTTGTTTCCAACGAATCATAACGAATCACCTTCGTCTGTAACAGTATCATTATTCGAAGGATACGCCTGTGCCTCACGTCCCGCAATTTTTAAGTAAATTGTTTCAAGTGACTCATTTTCGTTTTGCGCTTGCAAGTCTTCAATCGTCCCGTTATAAAGCACTTCGCCTTTTCTTAAAATCACAATTTCATCACAGAGTTCCTGTGCATTTTCTAAGTTATGCGTTGAGAATAGAACAATCTTCCCCTCATTCGCATGGCTACGCATCAATTGTTTCAAGTCAAAAATAGCCTGTGGATCCAAACCAGTCATCGGCTCGTCCAACACCCAAATATCCGGATTCGCTAATAGCGCACCCACTAAAAATGTCTTTTGACGCATTCCGTGTGAGAACGTCTCGATTAATTCATCGGCATTTCCTGCAATATCAAATAAATCTGAAAAATAATTCAAACGTGATATGTATTGATCTTCTGGAACATCATAAGCCGTCCCCATTAATTCCCAGTATTCACTAGCTCTCAAGCGTAAAAACACGTTCGGCGAATCAGCCACATAGCCAATTTTTTGCTTAATCCCTTGACGGTCGTCTTCCAGCAATTCACCATCCACAGAAACTTCCCCTTCTGTCTGGTTAATAATACTTACTAAAATTTTAATCGCTGTCGTTTTTCCAGCTCCATTATGCCCAATCAGTCCAAAAATCTGACCATCTTTAATCGTAAACGAAACATTTTTCAACGCGTCCGTCCCCGTCACGCCACCGTAATTCTTCGTAACTTGGTTAAATTCAATCATGTAGTCCCTCCATTTATGTAAATACATATGGTTATAAACATATGTACATTAAGTGTAAAACAAGTCTGTAAAACATGCAATTTAATTGACTAGATTCCAAGTATAAAAAACTCTCGGTGAAATAGATGTATTGAGTGATCATAGCAAGTATCCAGTAACCTATGGATGACTCGTTAAGATGCAATTAGCTGGGTGAGTTGTACGAGTTAAGAGTGCCTATTCCTTAGACTCTAAATTGAATCCTAAGATACCTGGTTCAAT
>CAZUZA010000031.1:0-17476 GCA_964624875.1 uncultured Carnobacteriaceae bacterium
TAAAACTCTTAAATCTAAGCTCATACCCGCTAAAGTAAAAAACAAAAGATTAATTGGAGGAGTAAATTCATTTATTGTGCCAAATACTCTTTTAGAATTCTGCTTCAAGTTGACTAACGTTCCACCCATCATCATTGAAGTTAACAATGGTGATAAATTAAAGAAGTTTGAAACACCCACTCCTGCTAAAATAAAGGCTAAAGAAATTTTCAATAACTCATCTCTGCCTTTTGCTTTTCTCGCTAAATAAGTCAATACAATTCCTAAGAGGAAACCAAGCAATAGTGAGCCAAAGATCTCAATTAATGGAGCACTTACTAATCTAAATACCGTAAATTCCTCTAATCCTGAAGTCATCTTAGCCAAGGATAATGCTACTCCAAACACCATTATTCCTAAAGCATCATCTAAGGCAACTATCGGTAAAATGGTTTTTACAAGTGGTCCATCCGCTCTTAACTCACGGATTACCATCACAATACCTGCCGGCGCTGTCGCTGCTGACATACTTGCAATAACTATACTAAACTCGAAAGACTGTCTAAAAATATAAAACATAGCTATAAATACGACTACAAATGCACCAACTACTTCGTTTACAGTAAGTATTAGGGCTCTTTTTCCTACCTTCTTCATATCCGATAATAAAAATTCACTTCCAATGGAAAAAGCAATTGCTGCCAAAGCTATTTCTGTAATAAAACCAAGCGATCCTAAATCCTGCTTACTTACTAAATCAATAAAGGATGGACCTAAAATCAAACCTGCAACGATATAACCAGAAACACTTGGTAGTGCAAGTTTTTTTGCTACCCGCCCTCCTAAAAGACCTATCAAGATAATAATACTTAATTTAAAAAATAAATCCAATTTGTGTCTTCCCTTCCATTAATTTTGTTACGCTTTTCTCTGAGTCATAAAATTATCGCAATTATTACTGATCACTCTCCTCATTTTAAAAAGGACTCCTATTAAGCTTACCACAAGTGGATTTATAGTGCCTGTTCTTCTTGATTAATATAATAATGACGTCTTTTGAAAGAGTGAGTTGGAGGGGTATTCGGCTATGCTTTTGATTTTATTAGCCCGATAGACCATTCAAGTAAAAAAAGAGGTTAGAATCTAACCCCTTCTCTCCTCAATTAAATTGAATGCTTCTAATATTATTCAGCTGTATAACGCTCGTAAGCAGCACGTTTAACGTCCATATAGCCTTCTAGACCCATATCTTCCAGTGTTTTGATATAAGTATCCCAGTCATCATCTAATGACAAGTCACCTGCTACAAAGCGGTCCTGAGATTCATTGATATATTTCTCAATATCTGCACCGTACGATTCTAGAACTTCGTTTTCTTCAATCGTGTACGTAAAGCCACCCCAAATTTCAGGTACATATGGTCTGATTTTTTCTGCAGCTTCTAACGATGTAGGAGCACCTTCTGATCCGTTAAAGTATTCAGCTTTTAGAATACCTTGCGTTTGACCAATCCATGGCAAGTGTTTTGCTAATTCTTGCTGGAATGTTAGCCCATCTGCTGGGTTACGGATGAAGTCCATATATTGTAGCTCTCCATCAACTTCTTCATAAGTTACGCCTTCTTCACCCATGTAGTAAAGTAACGCACCTTCATCACTATAGAAACTATCCATCCAACGAACAGCAGCAGCAGGGTTTTCGTTTTGCTCTGTAATGATAAACGGACCTACGTCACTAACCATTGGAATAACTTTCGTGTATTGTTGATCCCCATTTGGACCTTCAAGAGCAGATAAACTATTGTACTGTCCCCCAACTTCTTCACCAAATAAATCAATTGGATCATAGAAGACCATTGATGCATATTTGTTTTCTTGTGCGTTTGCTAAGAATTGACCCCACTCAATTGTAAAGATATTTGAATCCATTAATCCTTCTGAGTAAAGTTTGTTTGCATATCTTAGTAAATCTCTATTTTCCTCTGTTGTTGCATAGAATCTAATTTCTTCTGTTTCTTCATCAAAATCAACTGGACCGTTACGAGTACCACGGTTCATTACACCAAATGAACCAGCAAAGTAACTAACTAGTTCACCAACAGATGTTCCACCTAATGGAATCGTATTGCCATTTCCTGCTGGGTCTAAATCTTTAACAGCTACTAAATAGTCATAAAATTCTTCTGTTGTTTCAGGAACGTCCATTCCTAACTCATCTAGCCAAACTTGGTTAATCCAAGGTCTCGCTCCAACTCGTACGGATAAGAATTCTTCTTCCATAATCGCTGGCATGGAGTAAATATTGCCATCGGGGAAAGTGATTGATTTTCTAATTTCAGGATATTCTTCCATTAAAGCTGTTAAGTTTGGTGCATATTCGTCGATTAAATCATTTAAAGCGATGAATACGCCTTGGTTTCCGTAACGGAAAATATCTGTGTTTGGAAAGTATGCGAAGTTATATACGTCAGGTAAGTCACTTTGAACTAAAGAAAGGTTACGTTGCTCATCTAAAGCATCGTTATAAACCTGGTTCCATTCAATGTCGATACCTGTTTTTTCAGCATAATCATCCCAAAATTCATAATCGTCGTTCCAGTTAATATCTTGGTTTGCTGGTGATTTCCCTACGAAAAACTCCATTTCGATTGGTTCGTCTACTATTGGAAATGAATCTTTATTAACTTCTACACCAGGATCTACTGGGTCTCCACCTGCTTCTTGCGCTCCTCCACCACATGCCGCAAGAGTTAGTGCGAGTGGAATAATAGTCAATAATTTCTTCTTCATCAATTTTTCCTCCTATTTATATGTACTATTTCTAAACTTAGTCTTTTTTAGTTGAAATAATTGCTGTGATTAGGATTTGAATCTGAAACACTATTTCTAAAACATTCTTCTTGCCATTGACCTCCTATCGACTTCATTCATTATGGTCTAGTTTTCGAACTACGTAACAGCACTTATTGAAAGCGCTTTTACCTTATAAAAAGTATAACACTCACTGTCAAAAACTCAATAACATGTCACAAACTTGATAAAAATTCATTTTACACCTTCCATATTGCCACTTAACGATAGTATTCTTTCATTTCACGAAATTTCGCCAAAAAAATCCATCAAGTCATTCCGGTAAAATGAGTTGATGGATTTTGTGTTTTACATTCTAAAACCTGTATAATTTTTCGTTACTTCAATGACACGATAGATGTCGAAGTTTTCCTGAATAGCTAATTCACTTCGGCGAATAAAATCGAGCATGTCTTTCCATTGCGTTTGTGCTGAATCATCCTGACCGTTTGCCAGTAAGTGTAAAGCTTTACCAAACTTCGCAACATATTCGCGATGGTAACTTAGCACGTTCCAGTTGTGTTTTTGAACACCTGTCGTTGCGCTAAAGTTTTGATCGATTTTACTTAGGAAGTTATAAGCTGTATCAATATTCGTTTGTGCATCCGCTGCAAACTCCTCATTTTTTCGCTCACCAAGTCCGTTAATGTAATCAACAGATGAGTGATCTGATAAGGTTTCTAGGTAATCCGTAACGTCTGCCCAATCTGGTCCATACATGGCTGAGAAGTATTCTTTCTTCAACTCTTCATATGAACGTTCTTTGTTCCATAAAGTTTTACCCATCACATAATTTGGGAAGTTATGGGGGAAGCCTGCTCGAAGTTCCTGGCAACTAATGTAACCATTTAAATCAATTTTTTCTAAATATTGGATATCGCGATAAATTATTTCACTAATCGCCATATAACCTAAGTCGCCATAATGTGCTCGGCCTAGTGGATAGTCATAAACAAAGCTATCGCCTGTAAATACTTTTTGCCAACCGAGTAAGTAAGATAAGTTTTCTTCTAACGAGTTCGGAAGAACCATCTTGTTACGTTGGTATGGCGCAATTTCTGGAATGTCACTTTCGTAATCGACGTCGGCATAACTCTTTTCAAACGTTCGACTAATTGGCGCAAACATCATTGAAAAGCGCTCAGGATTATTGAGAACTTCTACTTGAGGTGGGAATAATAGTTCATGATAAAGTAAGAAACAGATTTTTGTATCGAGCCCTTCCTCTGTTAAGCGCTCATCTAAACGGTTTAAAACACGGACATAGTGATCAGCAATTAAATCTTTTTGACACTCGGCACACTCACAAGCATTGTTGTGCGCGTCTGATAGCCAGACATGGAGGTAATCGACATCTTTACGTTTCTTGGAATAATCTACGATTAAGCCTACCATCTCTTCTGTTACTTCAGGATTTGAGAAGTCTAAACTCGTAAAGATTGGTCCACCATTATATAGTTCTCTCTTGCCATTTATTTCAGCAACCAAGGGCTTCTTCTCTTCTGGTAATTCCCAGCCGGATTCCCAACCATATTTTGATGAATAGCCTAAGACTTCACCCGTCCAACCATGGCCAACGCGATGGTGGATAACGCCTCTTTTGTTCATTTCATCATCGAGTAAATCACTCATTTCTTGCGCGATTTCTTCGTTAAACGGTTCTTTATCTAGATAAGGGTTCAATTCGTGGTCGTACCATCTTTTTAAAAATGAATATGGGTTTTCAAATTGAATAAAGAAACTGTTAAAGCCAACTTTTGGCAACCAATCAATAAAGTCTTTGATGTTTTCAAAAGAATCGGCACCCTCGATACAAACCCCACGATGTTTATAGCTCGCTTGTTCTGATATGTTGATTGTTGTTTGCGTAAACACCTCAATGGGATGTGTTAGTACATATTCATTTTGTCTGCCTGGTCTTAAATAACGGACGCCAAACTCTTCAAAAAAACGATAAATAGCTGTTAGCAAGCCACTTTTAGAAGTAGCTGATATTCGCCCTTTTCCTTCTGATAAGTTGACTACAATCGCATCTAATTGGTCTTCTTCTGTAAATGCCACAACGATATCGGCTTCTTCCTTACTAGAGACTTCTTCTGTTTTCGTTTGAAAAACTTGGTCAAAATAATAGTTGATTTCACCTTGGTAAAATTCTGTAAAAGCAGTTTGTTCACCAACAAATAATTTAATGGTCATCTATTAAGCTTTCTCCTTTTCCAACGTTTTTTCGTTTTAGTAACTTTCTGTCAGTTGATATCTTGCATACACTTTTTCTAATTGACTCACGACCAATGGTATCATCACGAGTTGGATGATGATGCCGGGTACACCTGTCGTAATCGCGCCTATCACAAAACCAATTGGTTGGAAATTAAAGCCAAAGCCTGTCGCCATAACAAAGACTACGAGACCGACAATAATTCTGCCACCTAACATCGCTAGTAATAAAGAGGGAATTAAACGTAATTTCATCTCTTTATATAGTAAACCAACGATAAAGCCGTAAGTAGCTAGTTCAAAAAACATAATCGGTAGCATAGGTATAACAGGAGGCATTCCTGTCAGGATGCTACTCACAATCGGTGTGATCATGCCCACGAGAAGCCCTTCTCTTTTACCTAGCAATAAACCGGCTAATAAAACGGGAATGTGCATTGGTAAAAACATTGGTCCACCCATACCAAATTGGTGAAAGACCATTGGCAATAGTAAGCCTGCCGTCACAAATAGAGCGACTTGTACTAAATTTCTTGTTTTCATTTACTTATCCTCCAAAAATTGTCTGATTTTTTCATTTAATTCGTCTGCTCTTGGAGAATCTAAAGAAAGCTTTTCCATTGGGCAAAGATCATCTTGTGATCGATTCAGAATGTTTTTGACCTTTTTGTCATAAGAAACCTCAATATTGTTGGCTTCTAGTAGCACAATTGCTTTTTCACTGACTAATTCTCCAAACACTTTAGCTATCTTTACATCAATTAATAAGGTCGCTGCTGCCTGACCAATGACGCGATCAGATATGGAAGCTCCTGCAAATGTTTGAGAAGTATTGTTGTATAAGTCATAAATCGGTGCGATGCCTCTTTTTTTAGACGTTAATAATACTTCTCCTTTATGGACCAATGCAAAATTTAAATCCTCTTTGAACATGGTTTCTTTTGCTATTTCTATATCTTTCATATTTTTTCTCCTCAGGTAATGACTGCTGATTTCTTGACAGTTTTCTTTCAAAAATGGAGTTCTTGTATCTTTAAGACACCTTTCCCACTGTCAAATACATTGTTACCAACGCCATACCCTGTTTTCCCAATACGAAAATCATCGCTTGGTAATGGTTGGTTTTTATAGTTCGCTACAATACTTGCACCCGTTGGGGTCACGTGCTCGCCAGATTCATCGAGTTCATGAATGACTAAGCCAAATTTTGCTGCAACATTTTTCACGGCTGGTACCGGAACAGGCAATTGCCCAAACCGATAGTTTATAAAACCCGTGCCATCATATAATTCTGTGAAATAAATATTTTCTGGTGCGATGTCTTCGAGTAAAATACTTGTGCCTACGATATCAATGATCGTATCCACGGCACCGACTTCATGGAAATCAATTTTATCCATGGATGTTTTGTGTGCTTTTGCTTCGGCTTCCGCTAAAATCATAAACATATTAATCGCATTTTTCTTAACGGTTACGGATAAATCGGATTGTTCTAATAATTGTTTGATATCTTTTAGATACCGTTTCTTCCCACGAACATTTTCTTCTAAAAACACATCAAAGTTGTACCCTTCGACTCCATTGACGATCTCTTTTTCAAACGACAAGGTGTAACCTTCTAAATTTAGGTGTTTGATTCCCGCAATTAACTTGCTTTTATCGGCTCCAAAATCTAAAAGAGCACCAATCGTCATATCGCCGGCTATTCCAGCATGCATGTCAAATAATAAATTCATACTTATATCCCTTTGTCTTTCCTTTTAATCGCCATTTAAATCCATTTCACCGAGAGCTTAATCTCTTGTGAAAATTTCGTCTTTCATTGTTAAATGAACAGCTGTTGTTCGGAATGTACGTGGTAGAGCTAAGATGTTTGGCTCTTTGCCGACGATTTTCATTGCATCTGCTAGTGCGTCTTCAACGGTCGCACGTGTTTTCATGCCCATGCCTCGCGCTAATCCTGGCTTGCTCGCTCCTACGATATAAGTAGCGGCTGTGTTCTTTTCAGCTAAGTGAGCGGATGAGATCATTGAGAAACCATGGAATGGGTGGAATGAATTTGCATAACGATATTTGCGAATAAACTCTTCGTTCGTTGCAAAGTATTCACCGTAGCGATTAATGTCTGGTAGTGTATTGTGGTCTTGGAATAGTTCATATATTTCTGGTAAATAAGGCCACTTATCTTCGTTCCAATAGCCGTTCACATCTGCCACACAAATAATGACACAGTTGTCACTCATAACACGTTTATGGCGCGCCACTTGCGCTGAAATAGCTTGCATTAACATAATTGGGTTCGAGCCCATACCATCGCCATAGTGGAAGAAACGAGGTGCCCCAAAAATCATGACATCGTATTTTTCTTCAGCAAAAGGTACGTAGGTTCTTTCATCTGCTACATCCCAAGATAACGACTGCATTTCTTTCGCATACCCTGAGAAAACTTTTATTTGTCTAGCTTTCGTGTCTAAAACGGCATCAATCATGAAGAATTTACGGTTCATTTTTTCTTCAATATGCAGACTTATTTCATTAAATTTCGTACGCATTAAAGATTTTGAGTTTACCGGTACAAAGTCATCTCTATGCATCACTTTTGGAACGTGATGGGATGAAATGGAACGCCAGTCTGTAATACCTGTTGCACTATGTTTGTAGCCACCAGAATAACCACCATAAGGGTTTCCTTGCGTGTGCCCAATCATAATACATAAGTCACTTTCAAAAACGTAACGGTTTATTGTAACTGGGTCGCCTCGGCGTGTCGTGCCTAAGTCGACTAAGTTTTCATGGTCCTCACTATCGTGGTTAATAATTTGGTTTGAATGCGCGAATTCATTGAATAATTCTTCGCCTAAAATGCCACGAATCTCTTCGACTGTATTTTTACTATGGAGTCCGTTTGAACAAATCAAAAGAATATCTTCTTTTTTCACGCCAGCACTATATAACTCATCCAAGGCTAAACGGATCGACACTTTTCTGTGGGCTGTTTCGTGTTCGCCACCTTTTACGCGATCTGGGAAAACAATCGTTACTTTCGAACCTTCTTCAACTAATTCTGAAATAGGCTCCATTCCAATCGGGTTGCGCATCGATTTCAATGTTTCTTCAATGACCTTGTCTTCTGGAATGTGATCCGGATCCGGAACGGTTTCTCCTGGGACAAAGACGTCTGTAAACTCATCTGGCAACTCTGCTTCCATAAAACCTAGACCATATTCAAATGATACTTTCATATTTTCTTCCTCCTAATGACTTTGGAAATACAATTCAACAATTCTTAAAAATTCCTCTGGGTAAAAACCGATATCACCACTGAAACGAGTGAGTGCGATTAGTCCACCATCTAATGCGTCAATTGAACGAATCATTTCAACGTTTGACTCTTGTAAGCCGCCACCATAAATGACCGGGACATCCGCGCCTACTTCGCTTTTAATGAATGTCACGATTTTTTTGATATATTCTTTTCCTGGTGGAATTTTACCAGGACCAATCGCCCATACGGGCTCGTAGGCAATGGCTACATTACTCTTATCAATACCTTCTAGCCCTTTGATTAATTGTGTACGTAATACTTCCTGCCAATTTTCCATCTCTTCTTCGCGTTCACCGATACAATATAAGATCGATAAGTCTGCATTTTCAGCTTGCTTCATTTCTTGGTTAAAAAATGTATTGACTAGCGTCAGGTCACTCACACCAGCTTGTTCGAGAATGCTTAAATAATCCTTGCGTTCTTCCAGGTGACCTATTAATACCGAGTCGCTTCCTAACGCTTTGACCGCTTTCGCTGTACGGTTTGATGTGAAGGCTCCGAAGTTGCCCCCTTCTTCAACATCTTCTCTAAACACACTTTGTGCACCGATCTTCACTTTCGAATCTTCATCTAATGTATTAAGTGCTGGAATCAGATGGGCTTCTGGGAGGAAAAATGTAAATTCCCCAGCGTCTTCATATTGTTTGACGCCCTCCTGAACGGGTGCTAGTAGTGTTGCTGCCCAATCTTTTGCATCACTAACACTATTGACGCCACCCATTTCTTTGGGGATATCAAATCGTTTTAAATTGACATAAATATGCTTCATCTTTTTTTATTCTCCTTATTTAAATCTTTTTTATACTGAAGCGCTTTCTTTATTTGTTAAAAAATGTATATTTTTCAGGTGTATACGCAACAATTGGTGCGACCCACTCGATATACTCTTCGGTTACGAAGTTGCCTTCGTCATTGATATATTTACTTGGCATTTTCTTTTCATGAAGCATCACTTTTTCAATGGGAATTAACGGATACGTCACTTGGTAGTCCTTGCTATCTTCACGCATAATCCCCACCATAACGTTGGTCTCATTGTTTAAAATTGCTTTAGCAGCTTCTCTTCCAACCTGGATCGCTTCTGCTAAATCCGTTGCTGACCTTTTCGTGATATCTGCACGACCGGCCAACCCTGGTTTTTCTGTACGAGCTTTTAAGCCTAATTCTTTAATGATCGTTTCGACGAGATATGCCCCTACATCGCCATAGTAGACAGAGCGACCCGTTTCAAAAATAGGAGGAACAATTGGCTCGCCCTTTTCATCTACTAAGCCTTCACTAACAACCACTACGACCCCTTTTTTCTGCGCCCAAGCTTTTTCAACATCTTCTAAGAACTTCTCCGTGCTGAAAGGACGTTCTGATGTATAAATCAAATCGGGTCCCGGGTTATTGTCTGACTTGGCTAAGGCTGATGCGCCTGCAAGCCATCCGGCATTACGACCCATTGTTTCTACAATACACACATGGATGGGTAAGCTTTGAACATCCATTGCAATCTCTGCAACTGTGTTCGCTATGTAATTTGCAGCACTACCAAATCCAGGGCTGTGATCAATCACGGCGATATCATTGTCCATCGTTTTCGGAATGCCAATGACTGAAATATCATATCTCGCACAAGCAGCCGATAACTTCCCACATGTATTCATTGTGCCATTTCCACCGTTTAGGAAGACGCCATTTATGTTTTGCTCATGCAGAATATTTGCTAACTTTTCATAATCCTCATCTTCTAAGGGGTAGCGAGACGTTCCAATCGCACTTCCGGGTGTATCTAATAAATGCTCGATTTCTGTTGCTGACACTTGGTTAAAATCAACATAATTTTCAGTGTAAATAGCTTCCATCCCACCAAGTGCTCCATAAATATGTTCGACTTGCTGATTGCTTTGTAATTCTTTTATGACTCCGTAGAGCGACCCGTTAATGACTGCTGTAGGTCCTCCACCATGAACGGTTAAATAATTCATTATTACCCTACTTATCTTTTAAATTTTTATTGTGTTTGCTTGCCCAACGGAACCAAACCTTGTTGAAATTTGAGCCGAAATTTCCGTCACGCCATCTTGTATCGCCTGCTTAACCAACTTATATTCTTCATCGGAAAACCCATTGGCTACTTCATGCATATACGGTGTCCAAAACACGCGTGGATCAATGTTATTTGTGTCGTTATTCGCTAATTGTTCGTATAAGGCTTTATTTTTTTCAAGTTCTTTCATTTCACCATGGTCTTTAAAGATTTGGTACAAGTTTCTGGTCGTTGCCATGCGAATATCTGTGTCGATGTTGATTTTTCGGACGCCTGCTGCAATAGCTTTATCCATCTCTTCGTGTGAAATACCACTGGCACCGGATATGTCGACCCCGTACTCTAACAGGTCTCTGATAATGTGCTGTGGCACCGTTGATGAACCGTGAGAAACGATGTCACAATGAAGGTCTTCAAAGGACAACAGCTCTTTTAGCGCAATCACGATTTCATTTCTGAGCTTCACATTCTTCCCTTTATTGGGACCATGAAGTGTTCCATATGAAATGGCGAGTAATTCAACATTCGTTCGCTTGATAAAGTCCAAAGCTTGTGTCGGGTTTGTATACGTTGAGGTTTCGGCATAAATATTGTCTTCAACCCCTGCGATAATCCCTAATTCACCTTCAACGGATACGCCACGAGCGTGTGCATATTCGACGACTTCGCGTGTCTTTGCGACATTTTCTTCGTATGGTAAAGATGAACCGTCAAACATGACTGACGTAAAGCCACCATCAATGGCTGCTTTTACGGAATCTAAATTTTGTCCGTGGTCCAAATGTAAGACAATTGGAATGCTTGCTTGTTCACCATATTTCTTGACACAGTCGCCAATAATTTTGGCTCCTTTTATTTTATCCTCTAAAGTGGATTCGATAAAATTACCACGACCCCCGATAAAACCCATCGCCAAATCAGCGACCTGGATAATTAGTGGCGATCTCAACACTTCATGAACTTTGATTAACGGCTCGACCTGATCGACTGCGTTGACGTTGAATGCGCCAAATGCATAGTTGTGTTCGTTTGCTGATGCCATGATTGGCTTTGTTGATACTAATACCATTTATCTACCTTCCTATCTTACGATTTTGTATTCCTTATTTTACTTCTGTTTGTTTTATGCTTTTTCTACTAAATGCTCAATCGCAAGAAGTTCAAAGTCGGTATGGTCTTTTAAGATTGTTACCGGGAAGGCTGCTGTCGGTTCATTTTCGATAAACTCTTTGACAACTCCTTTATGCCAATCACGGAAGACACCTAAGCGAATTTTCTTCGCGTTGAAAACTTCTTTCAACCCAATGGTTACGGCATAATATGGGAAGTCATTTATTTTACCGTTTAAATCATTGATCGAGTTCGTTGCTCGTGTCGCATCTGAGATTCTGACGATACGTGTCGATAGTTTTAAATAGGCCTCGCTTGAAATTTCAGGATTGGGTTCGTTAAAAGCAATATGTCCGTTTAAGCCAATCCCACCTACCGCTAAATCAACCCCACCTAATGATTCAATGACTTCGCTGACTTTACCGATATCTTTTGAATCGGGTGCAATACGCTGCTCGAATGGCACTGTTAATTCTTCATCGATTAAATGATAAAATTGCTCATCGATAATTCTTCTAAAACTTAATGGGTTGTCTTTTGTGATGACATCAAATTGGTCGTCTAAGTATTCGTCCATGATGATAACCCATGTATTTTTTAGACTGATTCGGCTTGTATTGACTGCTTCAATAATATGAGGATACTGACCTACCGGGCCTATTGGTAAAATGAGCACCGTTGGCTGATCACTCTCGTTATTTGTTTGAATCGTTTGAATCACCTCATCGGCCAAGGCTTTAAAGATTGTTTCTGCATCGGGATGGGTCACAATGTATTTATCTTCTAAAGTCAATGTTCTCTTCTCCTTTATATTCGCTTACTATTGGCTCACGCCGTCTATTATCGTATTTGTAATGTTTAATGTTTCGTCTAGAATGACAAAATCAGCTTTCTTGCCTACTGATATACTGCCAATTTCTTCGTCCATGCCAATGACTATGGCTGGATTCAGTGTATACATAGGTAGCAATTCTTTTAAAGATAAGTCTGTAAATTCATGCATGTTTTTTAAACTCTTTAGCATGGTTAGCGTACTACCGGCTCTCACGCCGTTTGCCTTCAGTTGCGCATCGCCATCTTTTACAACAATATCGTTCACGCCTAACTTAAATTGCCCATCGCCTAAACCAGTTGCCTGAATGGAATCGGTGATCGCTACCACTTTATCGATGCCTTTTGTTTTAAGGAGCAAGCGAATAATCCCTGGACTTAAATGGAAGCCATCAAAGATGCCTTCTGCATAAACCTGATTGGCTTCTAAAACGGCCCCTAAAATCGCTGGCTCGTGCTGGTGTAGTAATCTCATCGCATTAAATGTGTGGGTTGAAGCCGTTGCGCCATTCTCGATGGCCTGCATCGCCTGTTCGTAAGAAGCACCTGAATGCCCTATTGAAACGGCAATCTCTTTTTCAACCATACTTGGAATACTTTCATTCACGCCGAAAACTTCTGGCGCCACCGTTATATACTTCACGTTTTGGTCAGAAGCTTCAATATATTCATCAAGCAAATCATCCGACATGTCTAAAATTAAGTGGCCCGGCATTGACCCTTTATATTCTTCAGCCAAAAACGGGCCTTCTAAATGAATCCCCAATAACCGGGCACCTTGTGTATCCTTCTTTTGTAGATAGGCTTTAATTGTTTGGATAATGTGTAAAGTTTGCTCTTTTGTATCGGTTACGATAGATGCAACCCATGAGGTGACACCCTCAGTCGCAAAGAATCTCGATATCTTCGCTAAACCTTCTTCGGTGGCATGGTTAATATCCACGCCGACTGCTCCGTGTGTGTGAATATCAATCATTCCAGGGATAACGTATTGCCCTTTTAAATCGATTTCCTGCCTCGCAAACGCTGGTTGTTCTTCTTCGGTCATGATTTTATGTATGCGTCCATTTTTTATGACTATATTTTTTTGTTGAAATTGGTTATCGATATAAACCATTCCATTCATTAAACGTACGATGATTGACACCTCTTTCAAGATTTTTTCTTCCTTCTTTTATGAAATGTTCTTTCTATTTCGAATTGAATCGGCCTTTATGAATACGCTATCTATTATGTTATAATTCAGTTATCTAGAACGAAGAACAATGACTCAAATTTCACGAGGTGCATTTAATGAAAAATGAAAGACAAGCGACAATGCTGAGTTTTATCGAAAGTCGAAAAACAACGACCATTAAAGAAATTTCTGAATATATTTATTCGAGTGAATCGACAATCCGTCGCGACCTTGATTACTTAAGTAAAAAGGGTTTGATTCTCAAAGGGCATGGGTATATTGAGTTCATCGAACAGCCTTATGAATCCTTGTTTGAAGATCGTATTCATCGATTACAGAAGACAAAAGCAAGTTTAGCTTTTGAGGCGAATAAATTGATTAAGGA
The DNA here is from genome assembly GCA_964624875.1 of uncultured Carnobacteriaceae bacterium. Taxonomy (GTDB): domain Bacteria; phylum Bacillota; class Bacilli; order Lactobacillales; family Carnobacteriaceae_A; genus Atopostipes. Next base: position 13,909 of record CAZUZA010000031.1, read on the forward strand.
TGACATGTTGTTATTTATTGATTCGAGTTCGACTTGCCTGGCATTGGCTAGCTATCTACATCGATATCAAAACTTAACGATTGTCACCAACGGAATCGAAACCGTTAATAAATTGAAAGGGGCTCATCATTTAACGATCATTCCTACTGGTGGTAAAATTAGTAGTAACACGACGAGTATGCTTGGGCCAAATGCCTTTGCGACAATCGACAATTTTTATGCAGATATCTTTTTCTGTTCTACACGTGCGATCAATGACTTTCATACGCGTGAGTCATCTGCTGAAGAAGCTGAGATTAAGCGTGTTTTTAATAAAAACGCTCGTAAGACCGTCTTGCTTTTTGACGATAGTAAGGTAAACGATCAGTTTAATAATATTTCACTGAACTTAAATGAAATTGATACATTGATTACGAATAGTTCGCCAAATAAGTTTAAAAACAAGCAAGGTAACCAGTCTTTAGACGTTACTTATGTGGAATAGATTTTTTAATCAGACGATTATTTGAAAACGCTTCATACCATTGGTTAAAGTATAACACCACCCCCGTTTATTTCAATACGATTTCATCAGACTGGAGAATATTCATTTTTTTACTAGAATTATGTCATCTAATGACATAATTTTGTCACCATTCCACCAATAAGCTGGCACAATGGACAATCATGTCCTTTTTTTCGACAAACAAAAAAGCATGCTGGAAGATTTTTTTCATCTTCTGGCATGCTTTTACTGTTTTCTACTTATTTTAAGAGTCTTGTGACAGCTTCTGAGATTCGCGTGACGTTATGTTTGGTATTTTTTATGGCCATATCAAAGTCTACAATTGCCGGAATGGTTCCAAAGATACCATCGAATCCGAGTTCATATAACTCATGAACGCCTTCCCCGATACTCCCACAAATCGCAACAACTTTAATCTCTTCGTCTACTTCTTTCGCCGCTTGTAGGACGCCATATGGTGTTTTTCCATATTTTGTTTGGAAATCAATTTGTCCTTCACCAGTGAAGCAGTAATCCGCATCCGCTAGTTTCGCTTGCAGATCAGTCGCTTCTACTACTAAATCTACACCACGTTGCATCGTTGCGTTGGTGAAGGCTAACAAGCCTGCACCTAAGCCACCGGCAGCACCTGCACCAGGGATTGCCCCTACTTCTTTGCCCATCTCACTTGCGATGACTTGGTCAAGGTTGGAGAGTGCCGCATCGAGTGCTGTCACCATCTCTGGCGTAGCTCCTTTTTGCGGTCCAAAGACGGCTGATGCGCCTTCTGGTCCTGTGAGTGGGTTACTTACGTCGGATGCAATAAATATTTCACAAGAAAACAAATCTTTGTGGACCTTTGATGAATCAATCGAGACGATGTCTTTCAGATGAATGCCACCACGCTTGATTTCTTCACCGTTTTTATCTTTGAATTGGTAGCCGAGCGCCTGCGCCATGCCGACACCCCCGTCGTTTGTTGCGCTACCTCCGATACATAGAATGATGCGCTTTATGCCGTTATCTAGACAGTGACGAATCAGTTCACCGGTACCGTATGTTGTTGTGTTATATGGATTTCGTTCTTCTTTTGTGACGAGTTGAATGCCACTTGCTGTAGCCATTTCGATGACAGCTGTTTCGCCATCACCATGGATGCCAAACGTTGCTTCGACTTGTTCGTCTAATGGGCCTTGGACTGTTTTTTTGATAAACTTTCCACCAGTCGCATTGACGATGGCTTCTGTACTTCCTTCACCACCATCTGCCATTGGCACATGAATAACTTCGCTGTCTGGGAATACACGACGGATACCAACTTCCATAGCTTCACAGATTTCAATGGCTGATGCGCTATTTTTATATGAATCTGGGGCTAAAACAAATTTTAATGACATTTCATCTCTCCTCAATTCTTGCTTAGATAATTAATCCGAATACGATTGTTGTAACGATTGTTAACACTAATCCAATCAGTGTTTCATAACCTATTAAGCCTAAACGCTCTTTAAATTGCATTTGTACACTTCCGGCTGTTGCGTGGAAGAATGAACCGTGTGGTAAGTGGTCTAATACCGTTGCTCCTGAGTGAATCATAACGGCACCATTTAATGGCGATACGCCGGCACCAACGATTGTTTGGCTGAACACGGCACTTGCTACAGCTGAACCTGATGTGGTTGATGCTGTTGCTGCTGACATTAAGATTCCGGATAATGGTGCTAATAAGTACACTGGTAAACCTAGCGTATCAACGGCGTTAACAAGGACTTCACCTAAGGTTGAGTTTGAAATAATTCCAGCGATTAAACCTGTTCCGAGTAAAATAATCGCAACACCAACCATTTTGTCCATTCCATAGTTTGAATATTCGATAACGTTTTTTGCTTTGCCCATAACGACGGCACCAATAACTCCACCAATTGGTAAGGCGATCATTGGGTCAATTTCAATACCTGCAATTGGTCTTAGTGATAATAAGACAATCGCAACGATTGGACCCGCTAATGATTTGATTAAAGAAGGTAATTGATCTGTATTTGTTTCTTCAATGGCTTCTTCAACACTTTCTGCGCCATCATCTGTAAAGAACGTTCCTTTTTGAATCAGACGATTCGCAATAATATATGTAATAATAATTCCAAAGACGGCTGGAACGAGACCAGCTAACATCACGTTTGTTAATGGTACTTCGAACGCATCTGAGACAGCGATTGTGTTCGGGTTCGGACTCATTAAGTTTCCTACTTTACCTCCACCAATCATAGCAATTAAGACCGATGTTCTCGAGTAACCGGCTTTCTTCGCCACCTCAATCGCGATTGGCGCTACCGTAATAATGGAAATGTCAATAAACACACCCACAAGCGTTAAAATCATTGTTGATAGAATCAAGGCGAGCATTGCCCGGTTTTGGCCGAGTAATTTCACAATGGAGTACGCAATCGATTCTGCTGCCCCGGACTTAATGAGTACACCTGCTAAAATTCCAGCTGCGAGAATTCGTAAAATCGCAGTAACCATTCCCATTGATCCTTGTGTCATGAGGCCGACCGTCTCAACTAGACTCGCTCCTCCTATTAAACCACCAACTAGTGCTCCCACAAATAAGGCGTAGAACGGTTTAACGTTCTTAAAAATTAAAATAATCGATAATAGCAAACCTAATAAAGCACCAATTGCACCAACTTGTATATCCACGTTTCTTCCTCCTAATATTTTGTATTGTTTAATTAACTTGTTGCTATCATATCGTTCCTCCGATAAAATGGTTATGGTCTATAGAACAAAAAAAGAAGGTGACAAAATGGAGATACCCGTCAATATTGCACGTAACATTGTGAATATTTTAGAAAGCAACATTGGTCACAAGATTAACTTTATGGACTCTAAAGGCCAGATAATAGCCAGTTCTGACACCTCTCGAATCGGACAAATTCATGAAGGCGCTTTAGTTGTTACACGTACTAGAAAAGCGTTTACAATTACTTCAGATATGAACTACTCTTTTACACGAGAAGGCATAAACTTACCCGTGGAAATTGATAACCGGATTATTGGAACCGTCGGGATTACCGGAAAAGC
>CAZUZA010000032.1:0-4512 GCA_964624875.1 uncultured Carnobacteriaceae bacterium
AAACCTGCATGCGAAGGCTCATGACCACTTCCACCACCACTAACAAGACCAACCTTGCCGTTTTTATCTAGTTTCCTGTGAATAACCATTGTGTCTGGAATTCTTTCCACTAACGAATCATATGCGAAGGCTAAACCATCCAACATTTCGTCTACAACTTGATCTGGGTTGTTGATAATTTTTTTCATCTTCTGTACCCCTTTTTTCTCATAGTCATTTTACAACGGTCTTACACCTATTATTTTAACGATTTCACCCTGCAAACGCAATCATATCGAATGTTTCGATGAAGTATGATCCATAAAAGAGATCAAATTGTATTTAAAACAAAAAACTTCAGTAAAAGTCATACAAACATTGCGTTTATAATAGTTTCGTGGTATGATAGTCCGAGTGAGTAATATTAATTTATTACTCTCCTTGCTCTTTTGAAATGAAGAGCCACAAAGACCAAAAGGAGGTGCAATACGATGACAGCTAAATATGAGATTTTATACATTATTCGTCCGGATATTGGTGATGAAGCAAAACAACAACTTGTTGAGCGTTTCAATGCTATCTTAACAGACAACGGTGCAGAAATTACAAAATCTGAATACTGGGCAAAAAATCGTAAGTTTGCATATGAAATTGAGGATTATACTGAAGGAGATTACTACATCGTAAACTTCTCAGCTTCAAATTCTGACGCGAACAACGAATTTGACCGTCTAGCATTAATTAACGACAACATTTTACGTCACATGGTTGTACGTTTAGATCACTTAGAAGACTAAGAAGCAGATAAATGTTTCACGTGAAACATTTTGAAAGGAGCTTTAGATTGATTAACAATACTACATTAGTTGGAAGACTTACTAAAAACCCAGAACTAAGATATACAGGTACTGGAGTTGCAGTTGTTTCATTCACAATGGCAGTCGAGAGAAATTACACGAATGCTCAAGGTGAGAGACAAACAGACTTTATTAACTGTGTTGCTTGGAGAGGTACTGCTGAGACTTTAGCAAATTTTGCTGTAAAAGGTTCTCTAGTAGGTGTTATAGGAAGTATTCAAACTAGAAATTACCAGAATAATGAAGGTCGCACGATTTATATAACTGAAATTGTTGTTGATAATTTCCAAATGCTTGAACCAAAATCTGTTACTGATAACAGACGTAGTCAATCAGGTGGTAGTAATCAACAAGGTAATTATTCAAACAATAGTTATGGAGCCAATAACTCTAATAACAATAGTAATAGCAATAATTACTCAAATAATAATCAATCGGATAATAACCAATCCCAACAGTCTAATAAAAGTTCAAACGACAATCCATTCGCGAACATTGACTTCGGAAACAACGAAGACCCGTTCGCTTCAAATGATGATGTCACAGACATCTCAGATGATGATTTACCGTTTTGATTCATGAAATAAAAGGAGGAATATAGTATGGCAGGACGTCGCGGTGGACGCAGAAGAAGAAAAGTAGATTTCTTCGCAGCAAACCACATTGAGTACATTGATTATAAAGACGTTGATTTATTAAGCCGTTTCGTTTCAGACCGTGGTAAAATTTTACCTCGTCGTGTAACTGGAACGTATGCTAAAAACCAACGTAAAGTTGCTAAAGCAATTAAAAGAGCTCGCGTTATGGGCTTATTACCATTCGTTAGTGAAGAATAGTAATTTAAACATTTAAATGATAAGAGATCAGATTTAAGTATCTGGTCTCTTTTTTTATGTTCTATTATAGGTGCGACCTGCTTTGTTTTGTTGAATAATAAGCAAATTGTTCCACGTGGAACAATTTTAGTATGGAAAAACATTATAAATAGCAGCTTTTAGTTATTTTCAGCATCTTTTTTGTATGTTTAAGCTAAAAACATCAAGTTTCGAGTAATTATCGTACATTTGAACATTATTTGTGTGGAGCAGTCATTTCAAAATAAAACGAAGTGGAAGCTGCTTTTTAATTTATTTAATATTCTTTATCGAGTTAATGCATTTTACTTGTTCTAAGGAAAAGTCTTACTTATTAACTCTCTTCATTTTCATTTTCCTTCTGTTTCTACTATATATATGTCATTCTCTTTATGCTCCACATCAATTCACTATATTTAAAAGACAATCTTTCCTTAATGACACCACGCTAATCAAAAAAACATATTGGAAGACTTGAAGCAAAGTCTGTCACAGGATTTGGGTAGATTATTGAAAACCATTAAAAAACGATGGTTTTCAAAATCTATGTGTATCTATAACCAATAACGGACTGTAAAATGTTCCACGTGAAACATTATTGTCAGAAAAGTCCGTGTTACACTCAGAATGTTCCACGTGGAACAATTATGATATCTATTGTAGAAACATGGAAAAAGGTTTTCAAAAATGTTAGAATTATAGAAGAAAATTTAAAAGGAGTACTTATGAAACCTTCAAGAGATAAACAGTTATGGACGTCCTTAACAGAGAACTCTGTTAGAGGAAAGTTATGGACTATAATTGTCATTCAAATAGCCATAGTAATAATTGGTATGGTATTAAATATTGGCTTAGGTTTGTTGATATTGATCTTATGCGTAGGTATGAACTTTATTGTTTGGCAACTTTACAATCAGTCTTCTGAAAAAATGGATGAATACATATCCAATTTAAGTTACCAAATTAAACGTGGTGAACAAGAAGCAATTATAAAGTTACCAATTGGTATCGTAATCTATAATGATGAACATGAGATCGAATGGTTAAGTCCATATTTACAAACATTTGTTAAAAACGATGATGAATTTATAATAGGTAAAAAAGTTAAAGATGTGTTTCCTGAAATTGATGATCTTAATGATGAGTCAATCAATAATGAGATAATCGAATGGTCAGGAAAACATTATAAAGTAAAAGTTGATAATCCTTCGAATGTTCTATATTTAGAGAATATGTCTAATTATTATAAAATTAAAGAAGAGTTAGATGATAACCGTTCGGTACTAGGTTGGTTGTATTTAGATAACTATGATGAAGTGACGAAGGGATTAGATGACCGAGCTTTATCCAACTTTAATAGTTTGATAACAACTTATCTATCAAATTGGACAAGGCAGCATAATATCTATTATAAGAGAATAGCAAATGATCAGTATCTACTACTACTAAGATATAAAGAACTAGAACGTTTAGAAGAAGAGAAGTTTAATATTGTTAATAATATCCGAGACTATACATCAAAGAGAAACTTACCTCTAACAATTAGTATTGGTTTGTCATATGGAGCAGCATCATTTGTAGACTTAGCAAGTCATGCACAAAAGGACTTAGACTTAGCATTAGGACGTGGTGGAGATCAAGCTATCGTTCGCGAATTCAAACAAGAGCCAAGATACTATGGGGGGACAACGAACCCTATGGAAAAGAGAACACGCGTTCGCTCTCGAATGATTAGTGAGGCTTTACAAGAACAAGTTAAGCAGGCTCCGACAACTTATGTCATGGGTCATAATTATCCAGATATGGACTCAATTGGATCAGCACTAGGTATCGCAAGAATAGCTATGATGGTAAATCAAGATGTAAAAGTCGTTATCGATAAAAATAAAATCGGTAATGATATTAAGAATCTTTTAGAAGAAGTTTATAAATTCCAGGAAACAGCGAAAAATATTGTTTCACCGGAGGAAGCTTATGAACAAATAACATCTGAAGATTTAATTGTATTGGTAGACCATCATAAATACTCAATGTCAGTTGCACCAAAGTTAAAAGAAAAGACTAAGAAAACAGTTATTATTGATCACCATAGACGTGGTGATGAATTTCCAGAAGATCCAATTCTTGTATATATCGAACCCTATGCATCGTCAGCTTCTGAATTGATTGCAGAGTTATTCGAATATGTATCAAGTGACGGCAATTCAATCAATCGTGTTGAGGCAACAGCTATGCTAGGCGGTATCATCGTTGATACGAACAATTTCAGCCTAAGAACAGGTTCTAGAACGTTCGATGCAGCAAGTTACCTACAATCGGTTGGGGCGAATACAACGACGATTCAGCGCATCCTAAAAGAAGATCCGGATAACTACATGAAACGAATGGAAATTATCCAGACATTTGATTTTGTAACGGAAGGGATGGCAGTTGCTCATGGTGAGGAAGACAAGCCTTACCGCCAAGTAATGGCTGCTCAAACTGCAGATACTATGTTATCAATGACGGATGTTGAAGCAGCATTTGCGATTATACGAATCGATGATGAAACAATTGGAGTAAGTGCTCGAAGCCTAGGGAAGATTAACGTTCAACGTATCATGGAAAAAATGGGTGGTGGCGGTCATTTAACGAATGCTGCGACTCAGGTTAAGGACAAGACGATTAAAGAGGTTAAAAAGCAATTAATTGAAGTTATCAATGAATAAAATAAATTTTAAGGGGAGTATACAATGGAAGTTATTTTATTAAAAGATGTAAAAGGTACTGGTAAAAAAGGTGAAATCCATGAGGTAGCAACTGGATACGCGCAAAACTACTTA
>CAZUZA010000032.1:4612-15895 GCA_964624875.1 uncultured Carnobacteriaceae bacterium
CGCCAATGCGTTCAGTTGGTACACAAACTGTTCAAATTAAATTACACAATAAAGTAACAGCAGCGTTAACAGTTCGTGCATTACAATTAGCTGAATAATATTTTTGAAATAAATATATACTCTCGTTCAATTAAAGCGAACGAGAGTATTTTTAACTTTTTCGTTAATATGAATTAAATAGAACAGATATTTGGTACAATAAGAATTGGAAATAATGGTTCACAGGGAGAGGATGATGTAATTGGCAATGCAAATACAAGGAGATCGAATGCCTCCTCACAATACAGAAGCAGAACAGTCCGTATTAGGATCTATCTTATTACGTCCGTCTGCATTAATAACAGCTATGGAATTTTTACAAACGAATGATTTTTATCGAAGAGCTCACCAGTTAATATTCCAAGCAATGATAGATTTAAATGAGAAAAACGAAGAAATTGACGTTGTTACTGTAGCAAATATTCTAGAAACAAGTAAACAATTAGAAGATGTTGGTGGAGCGCCTTACCTAGCGGATCTAGCTAATATCGTACCGACTGCAGCTAACGTTGAATACTATGCAAAGATTGTTGAAGAACGTTCACTATTACGTCGTCTAATTCAAGCGTCACACGACATTATCTCTGAAACATATGAGGAATCAGATGAAGTTGCAACGATATTAGATGCAGCTGAACAAAAAATATTAGAAGTTTCGGAACGTAAAAACCGAAGTGGATTCGTTAAAATTAGTGATGTTTTAAAAACGAGCATTGAAGAAATTGATGATTTGTATAAAAACTCTGAGGAAATCACAGGACTCTCTTCAGGTTACCGTGCACTAGACTTAATGACAGCAGGCTTACATGAAGATGAATTGATTATATTAGCAGCTCGTCCAGGTGTTGGTAAGACGGCTTTTGCGTTGAATGTGGCTCAAAACATTGGGACTTCAACGGATGAGAACGTTGCGATTTTTAGTTTAGAGATGGGTGCAACTCAGTTAGTTAACCGTATGTTGTGTGCTGAAGGAACAATTAACGCAAACAACTTAAGAACAGGACAGTTAACTGAAGAAGAATTCGAAAAATTATTTGTTGCTATGGGAAGTTTGTCTAAGGCAAATATCTTTATTGATGATACACCAGGGATTCGTGTATCAGAAATCCGTTCTAAGGCGAGACGTCTACAGCAAGAGCGTGGTAGTATTGGCTTAATTATTATAGATTATTTACAATTAATTGAAGGTTCTGGAAAAGAATCAAGACAACAAGAAGTATCTGAAATTTCACGTCAGCTTAAAAAGCTTGCGATGGAGTTAGAAGTTCCTGTTATCGCATTATCACAGCTTTCACGTAGTGTGGAACAACGTCAAGATAAGCGACCAATCTTAAGTGACTTACGTGAATCAGGATCACTTGAGCAGGATGCGGATATTGTTGCTTTCTTATATCGTGAGGATTATTATCGTGCAGAAGAAGGCGAAGATGAAGACGAGCGAGAAGAAGATAACGTGGTAGAAGTCTTGATTGAAAAGAACCGTTCCGGAGCCAGGGGATCGGTTAAACTACTCTTTATAAAAGAATACAATAAGTTTTCATCCTTAAGTTATTATCCAGAACACGAAATGCCAGGTGCATAAAAAAGAACCGTTATTAAGTGAGTATGTAAACTCCTTAGTAACGGTTTTTAATATCTTTTATTGTTCGCCTCGCAAATCATTTTCGATAGCTGTAATAGTTTCGTTTAATTCTCTTTGACGTTTACCTAATGCAATACGCTCTTTTTCAATTTCTTCAGCTGCTTCAAAGTAAGAAGCCTTGAAATCTTGTTTTAAATTTTCTGCGCTGCGTTGAACAGAGTCTTTTGTATCCGACGTTTTCTTTTTTATGTCATTACGTAGCTCTCGACCTGACTTTGGTGTGAATAGCATGGTAACAACTGCTGTAACAATAGCAGAGCATAAAAATATGGATAAGTTATTTTTCTTCATTGATTCGTTCACTCACTTTACTATTTATTTTTTAAGACGTATTTTCTGTTTCCGTGCTGTTTTCTTAAAGGCACGTTTAAAGGTCTCATAAAGCTTCGGTCCATCTTCTTTAATTTCTTCTTTTAAATTATTCCCAATACCCGATGCATATTCTCCAGCATGACCTTGTAGATATCGAATAGACGTTTGGAATTTACCTTGTTCATTTGTAAAGTCTTCAAAGTGTGTTGCTTTCACTTCAATGTCCGCTTGAACGAGCTCAACTCGTTGATTTAATTGCTCGACACGACTCGTTAAATGTTCTGCTTCTCGATTAAAGTATTCTATTTTCTGGTTCACAACTTCGTTTGTTTCTTTCAGTTGCTCAATAGTGGGTTTAATATTTTTAAGGGTAACGGCAACAGCTACAATAATTAGAAGAATCGAAAGTACAACAATTGCGATAGCAATAATCGTTCCAGTACTCATAATTTATCCTCATTTCTTTTCAAAATTTCATTATGATTCTTAATTCATTGAATATTATGCTAAAATTAATTTAACCTTAGTATAACAATAACAAAAAAAGTAAAATACATAAAATAAAATGCCGTATAAAACGACATTTTAACTGTAAGCAGACAATATATCATTTTAAAAAGGGGTCTTAAATATGTCGGAAAATGGGATGCAAGATCAAGATAGTAATATTACGAATATGTGGGGTTTACAAATATCCGCTGTAGTGGATGGTAAAGTCGTGAACATAGAAGAGTTAGAGGATCAAATCTTTGCGCAGAAGATGATTGGAGATGGATATGGTATACATCCAACCAGTCAAACTGTTTATGCACCATGTGATTGTAAAGTTGAACAAATATCCCCAACGAAACATGCTGTTTATTTATCGATAGCGGAAAATCTAAAACTATTAATTCATATTGGTATTGATACGATTGAATTAAAGGGTGAAGGTTTTGAGTCGACTATTGAGACGGGAATGGTTATTGAAAAGGGGCAGCCACTAATTACTTTTGATCAAAAGCTGATTGAAGCAGAAGGGTTGAATCCTGTAATTGCAGTGATTGTTTTAAATGGATCAGGCCAAGAGCTGACGTTAGACGTCTTTCCAACAGATAATGCCAAAGCAAAAGAGACAATTGCAATGGCCATTAATAAGTCCTAATTGACAAAAATCGTAACGTCTAAAAGAGCTATCGTAAATCGCCTTGGAACAGCATTTATAGGCCTTTATTGGTGAAAACGCTTAATTGCAATGGCTTTTTTCATGTGTTATAATTTATTGATGAATAATGGAAGCTTCAGGTTTAATTTACGACAGAATATAGTCTTTTAAAATTGAGGAGACACGATATGAAGAAAATATTAGTAGTTGATGATGAAAAACCAATTTCGGATATTATTAAGTTTAATCTAGAGAAAGAAGGATATGAAGTAGTTACAGCTTTCGATGGTGAAGAAGCGATCGAAAAGGTGGAAGCCGAAAATCCTGATTTAATAGTTCTAGATGTCATGTTACCAAAAAAAGATGGCTTAGAGGTTGTACGTGAAGTTAGAAAAACACATAGTATGCCTATCATTATGGTTACAGCAAAAGAAACTGAAATCGATAAAGTTCTAGGGTTAGAATTAGGGGCAGATGACTATGTAACGAAGCCATTTTCGAATCGCGAATTAGTTGCGCGTGTGAAGGCAAACTTACGTCGTCAGACAGCTACACAAACTCAAGAAACGGCCGAAAAAGAAACCAATGATCTACAAGTAGGCGAGTTGGTTATCCATCCAGATGCTTATTATGTAACGAAAAAAGGTGCAACGATTGATTTAACGCATCGTGAATTTGAACTGCTATTCTACTTAGCGCGTCATGTAGGTCAAGTAATGACAAGAGAACATTTACTTGAAGAGGTTTGGGACTTTGACTATTTAGGCGATGTTCGTACAGTTGATGTGACGATTCGTCGTTTACGCGAAAAAGTAGAAGATAATCCAAGTCACCCGGGTTATATCATTACACGCCGTGGTGTAGGTTATTATCTAAGGAATCCAGATAAAATGGAGCACTAAGTTATGAAAAAGATACGATTACATGAAACAATAAATGCAAAAATTGTATTTATTATCGTTATGGTTATTATATTCGCCCTGCAGCTTATCGGGGCGAATTTTATTACTCAGACTGAGAGACAATTAGTCACAAACTTTCAAGAAAACCAACAACTCCAAATGAATTTTTTAGAAAATTCTGTCCAGCCTTTTTTGCACATGCATGATAATCCTGATGCGGGCTCGGAAGAAGTGAATCCGATCTCTGAGATAGACACCTTAATTACGGATTTCTCAGGGACAGCCGTCACAGGTATTTCAGTCGTAGATTCGGAATTTGTTGTACTTGGAAATAGTGACAGTACCCAACAAGTAACAGTCGGTCAGCTATTGAATGATGCTGATGTGCGAACAGCTGTCTTACAAGGAACACCCAATGCTCGACAAACAATTAATCCTTCAACAAACGCTCGTAGATGGCGAATGGTTGAACCGATTTACTCTCCAACTGAAACACAGGAAGTAATCGGTGCTCTTATTATGGAAAGTAATATTGAAACCATTTATGACCAGATTACAGATATCACCTTGATTTTCCTTCGCGCCTCTTTTATTGCCATTATCCTTTCTTCTGTATTAGCAAACATGGTTTCTAGAGCTCTAACTGAACCTATTCGTGAAATGCAAACCAAAGCAAAAGCTATTGCTGAAGGGGATTACTCTGGAGAAATAAAGGTTTATGGTAATGATGAGTTAGGACTATTAGCTCAAAATATTAATTCTCTTTCAAATGAAGTTGAAATCGGACAACAGCGTATAGAGGCTGAACGACGCCGATTGGATAGTGTTTTAAGTAATATGTCCGAAGGCGTTATAGCGACAAACCGTCGTGGAAAAATAGATATTGTCAATAATATGGCAGCTAAGATGCTTCACTCTCCAAGCGAATGGATTACAGGTAAGAATTTATTAACCGTATTAAATATTGAAGAAAAATACAGTCTTCGTGATTTAATTGAACGGAATGAAGGAATATTAATAGATTATAATATGCTTGACACATCTTCTATTTTCCGTGCATCTTTTTCTATGATTCAATCCGACTCTGGCTATATTAGTGGGGTTGTCTGCGTATTAAGAGACGTTACAGAAGAAGAACAAATTGAAGAAGAGCGAAAACAATTTGTATCCAATGTTTCACATGAACTAAGAACACCTCTAACCAGTATGCGTAGTTACATTGAAGCCTTAATTGATGGTGCTTGGAAAGATGAAGAGTTAGCGCCTCGATTTTTAGATGTTGCACAGTCTGAAACGGATCGAATGATTCGAATGATTCAAGACTTGCTTCACTTATCACGTATTGATTCTGGTAAAAGTGATTTAAATAAAGAACTAATCGATTTAACAGCTCTCTTTACGCAAGTGCTAAATCGTTTTGATATGTTACTAGATTCTGAAGAATATCGAGACAATAACTATTCGATTTCACGAGATGTCACAGAAGAAGCTGTTTTTGTCGATATTGATCCCGATCGTATTGTACAAGTGCTAGATAACGTGATGAATAATGCGATTAAGTATTCGCCTGATGGTGGAACGATTACGACTAAAATGGATGTTAAAATAGACCATGTCATGCTTTCAATTAAGGATGAGGGCTTAGGTATACCGGAAGAGGATTTAGAGTCTATATTCGAAAGATTCTACCGTGTAGACCGTGCTCGTTCAAGGGCAATGGGTGGTTCTGGACTTGGATTAGCCATTAGTCGTGAAGTTATCGAACAACATAACGGACGAATTTGGGCAGAGAGTGTTGAAAGAAAAGGAACAACGTTTTATATCACTCTTCCTTATATTCCATATGAAGAGGAGGAATGGGGATGGGATTAACTAGAGATCGCGCACGAAACATTTTTCTAGCTGTGCTCGTTATTTTAAGTTTTTATTTATCATATCGTCTATGGACAGCAGGTCGTGAAATAGGGACAGAAGATATTCCAACGGGACAGATTACCCGAACAAATGTCTCCTTAACATCACACTCACCAAGCGATACGTTTCGACCACCATTGGTTGCCTTACATGGATTAAATCCTTTGAGACCAACTTTAGTGAGTCATACTTATTCCTTAAGAACTTTAATTGATCAAGAGTATTCTAAAAGAAATTTAGACCAAATCGTTCGATCAGATACGATGTCAAATTCTGAGTATTTGAATGATTTACAATCAGGTAGTTGGCTTGAATTTGTTTACTATGAGGAAATGCCACTAGGTATGTTTGAACAGAAGTTTGCTGAAATATCCCGAGATTATACCAATGCATTTTTCAACCGTATCTTAATTGATATTGATAATAGAGATTTTGTTAATTTCTACCATACAGAAACAGAAGAGTTATATGTTGCTTCTGTGCTAGCAGGGGAAGAAATTGAAATATCTCCATTTTTAAATCAAGAAAATTTAAACTATGCGGATGCTTTCCCAACGCTGATGACAGATAATATTATTTATTTACCATCAGACACTGTAGATGTTTCTTATCGTAGCTTTGTCATTGATCAACTTTCAAGCTCAGTCTATATTAATAGTTTCTTCCCCGATACATCATTAGTGGACGTTCGTTCAACGGATACGACCACTCGTTATATTGATTTAACGAAAGAAGTAACGATTAATAATGTGACCAATCGCTTATCTTTTGTTCGCCAAATTTCAGACCCGGGTGAATTAGAGCCGGCGAGCCGTTATACAAGAAGTTTCGACCAGATCAATCGTTTTGAGAATTGGGCTGAAAGCTTTATCTTATCTTCGTATGACCGTGAAACAGAAACGATTGCCTTTAGGCGCGAAATTTCAGGTTATCCTGTATTTAGTACACAAGACAATGAAGCCGTCTCTACGATCCAATTGGTGGAAACGGGTGTAACCAATTTAGACTTAGCCTTACGATTTATTAGTACACCCATTACGCTTCTGGATATAGATGAGACAGAAACAACGCGAACAGTCACATCGGGTAGCGAAGTCATTGAAATGCTGAGAAGAATGGGGAATGGCGAACTTCTCTATCGTATTGATAACATTGTCTTAGGTTATACGTGGGAAGAAAGTGACGAAGATAGTCAAGTTGTGAATTTCATTCCTGAATGGTACGTCATGGTGGACGGAACTTGGGTAAGTTATGAAAGTTTACTAGAGTTACATGAGGAGGATGTTACTTATGGACTTTAAACGAACTGTTCGAATTTTTATGTTAGCCTTTGGGTTACTAAACTTATATTTAATTAATGGGATCGTTGAGCGTGAAGATATTCAAAACATTAGCTCACACCCAGCAGACAGCAGTGTCATCGGCAGCATGTCTTCTTCGAATATTGAGATACCAGAAGACTTATCAGAAGCGGGCTTGGATGAAACAAGCGTTTACTCCTTACAAATTAACGCACATGATTATCTGGAACAAGAAATAGAAAATTCAGAACTTCATCGAGGCACATTGAATGAAGAAGGTGTTTACTATACAAGCTTCCCGTCGAATCCAATCGATTTAGAGGGGAACCCAACAGATGGGTATACAAATGCAGACTTTGAAGCGATACAGTCTTTCGTTTTATCTGAAGAAGTGATGCTAGGTAAAGAATATACCTTCAATCGTTTTGATCAAGAAGGAAATCGGTTCTTATTTTATCAAGAAGTCGATGATATCCCGATTGCCGATGGAACAAGTGAAATCTCGTTATTTGTAAATACAGAAGGAGATGTCATTTCCTATCAACAAACTTATGCAGGTCCAGCTACACGCCAAGGGGTCTCCCTTACAATGATTAGTGGAACCAGGGCAATTGAAATCTTGTTTTTAAACAATGAAATTCGCCAAGGTTCAAAAGTAGAATTACCTATTTTAAGCTATCGTAGAGCCTTGCATTTAGAAGATTTAAGCATGTACAGTCCTTTTTGGAATGTCGTCGTGGAATATGCATCAGAAAGGAATACCTTCCGTGTCGATGCAGTAAATGGTACAATAATCAGGCAGTCTTCGCCTGTGGCACCAACCCCGGAAGAAAATCCGGATGAAGAAGACGAAGAAGTAGCAGAATTAGAAGAAGACGTAGAAGAAAACACAGAATCATAACTTCTTCGCAGAATATTAGTATGTTGGAAGGATTTTATAATTGAGTATATTAAGACAAGCAAACCAAAATGCAGCGAACGATTTACAAATCAGCATACTTGCCAGTGGAAGTTCAGGAAATGCGATATATGTTGAGTCAGAGAACACAAAACTACTCGTGGATTGTGGTTTGACTGGAAAAAAGACAGAAGGCCTCTTAAGACAAATTGACCGTCGACCGGAAGATTTAGACGCGATTTTAGTCAGCCATGAGCATTCCGATCACATTCATGGCGTCGGCGTCATGTCACGAAAATACGACCTCGACATTTATGCGAACGACAAAACATGGCAAGCCATGAGTAAAAAACTAGGAAAAATAAAGACAGAGCACAAGTACCTCTTTAATACGGATGAAACGATGACGATTGGGGACATAGATATCTTGAGCTTCGGCGTATCCCATGATGCGATTGATCCTCAGTTCTATACATTCCAAAAAAATAATAAGCAGTTTGTGATTTTGACGGATACAGGTTACGTAAGTGACCGCATGCGTGATAGTCTAAAGAATGCGGATGCTTATTTAATCGAGAGTAATCATGATGTTTCAATGTTACGAATGGGGAAATACCCATGGCCATTGAAACAACGTATTTTGAGTGATAAAGGTCACCTTTCTAACGAAGATGGCGCACTAGCTTTAGCTGATTTAATTGGAAACAAAACAAAACGTGTGTATTTAGGGCATTTAAGTCGTGAGAATAACATGAAGGAAATTGCGCGAGATACAGCAAAAGAAATTTTAACTCGAAAAGATATGGGCGTAAATCATGACTTCTTCATCTATGATACTGACCCTGATGAAGCACAACCACTTTTCCGACTATAAAATGACAAAAATCAATGAAACGACCAATTTTCCTATGTGGAGAGTTGGTCGTTTCAGTATTTTTTGCCGAATCGTGGTAAAATCTTAACAAGAAGTTACTATTTCTTTCAAATTGTCTTCATAAAATAATGGGACAATATGATTGTCTGAGTATCTTATAGAAAGATAATGCTTTACGAAAATAAAAGAAATAGAAAATATAAATCGGAGAGGATACAAATCGCTATGAAAAATCACATTAAAAAATTTTTATCGGTTTCATTCGCGTCACTTGTATTAGTGGGTTGTGCACCTCTAGTTCAAGAGGGAACGGAACCAGGCACGACTGAAGAGTCGACATCTGGGGAAGTACAAATATCAAATATACGAGTAGATGTAACAAGTTCAATTACAGACGCAGTCGAATTGGTTGATGACGGAGTCGTTTCAGTTATTAACCTACAAAGAAATAACTATAGTTCATGGGCAAGTTTTTATGGCTTTGATGAAGATGAAGAAGAACTACAACAAGCGGGTACAGGTAGTGGGGCTATTTATAAAGTAGAAGATGATCGGGCCTATATTTTCACAAATAACCACGTTGTCGAAGGTTCAGATGCCGTTGATATTTTACTAAAAGACGGTACTAGAATACCTGCAGAAGTTGAAGGTACAGATGTTTGGACCGACTTGGCTGTTTTATCAATTGATGCTGAAAATGTTGATACCGTATTAGAATTTGGTGACTCAGATAACTTAAAAATTGGAGAGCCAGCGATTGCTATTGGTTCACCATTAGGCACAGAATTTGCATCATCAGTTACATCTGGTGTTATTTCAGGAGTTAACCGTACGGTACCTGTCGATACGAATGGAGATGGCCAATTAGATTGGGAAATGACTGCCATTCAAACAGATGCAGCAATCAACCCTGGTAACTCAGGTGGTCCTTTAATTAACATTGCAGGACAAGTTGTTGGGATTAACTCAATGAAGATTAGTACGTCTGTTGTAGAAGGAATGGGCTTTGCGATTCCAAGTAATGATGCGATTCGCATTATTAATCAATTAGAACAAAATGGTGAAGTTATTCGACCATTCTTAGGTATTTCAATGATAGATGTTTCGATGATGTCACAAGTTCAGCGATCGGATGAATTAGGTTTACCGGAAGATATTACGAGTGGTGTAGTTGTAGCCCGAGTTGAAAATAATAGTCCAGCAGCTGCAGCTGGCATTGAACCAAGAGATGTTATTGTAAGCTTTGGTGGGGAACCTGTGGAAAACAGTGTTCAGCTACGACAAGTGTTATACTCAGCTACAGTAGGAGAAACGATTGAAGTAGACGTTTATCGAAATGGCGAAGCTCAAACAATCGAACTTGAAATGCAAGCGATGAACGAATAAAATTGGATAAATGCTGAAATACACGGTAATCTATTGTAAAGATACCGTGTATTTTTTTCGTCCACTGTTAATATCTTGTGTAATTGTGGTTAACTTCCTGTGGACTGTGCATAACTTATTGGAGAAGTGGATAACAATAAGGTTTGCCCAAAATAGTTGTCCACAATTTGCATAAAAACATGTGGACAACCAAGATATTAATTGTGAATATAAAATGTAAACGCTGCTATAACAAGGTTCGTAAGAGTGTATAAGTCAACAGGAGCCTGTGGACAAGTTGTTGACAACTCTCCTCGAACAGGTGTTTTGTTCTTGTGAAACAGGCAGTGTTAACCAGTGGAACAAAATTCAGAAAATAAAAACTGTGGATATGTGGATAACTATGTGCATAACTCTAGGAGGATATTATGGAAATTACAATTATAGGTGTGGGTAAGTTAAAAGAGAAATATTTGAAAGATGGGATTGCAGAATATCAAAAACGCATGAAAAGTTATGCACCTGTGAATATCATTGAATTACCCGATGAACCTGCACCAAATGTTTTAAGTGATGCAGAAGTGGAACAGGTGAAAGTTAAAGAAGGGAATCGTATTCTTGAAAAAATACCTGAACGGGCGCATGTGATTGTTTTGGATTTAAGAGGGAAGCAATTTACGTCAGAACAATTCTCAAGTCATATTGAGGATGCGATGACTTATGGTAGTAGCCATTTTGTGTTTATTATTGGTGGATCGCACGGATTGAGCCAAGATGTCTTAAAACGTGCCGATACGAAAATCTGTTTTGGTAAAATGACTTATCCTCATCAATTAATGCGATTAATATTGATTGAGCAGATTTATAGAGCGTTTAAAATTATGAGAAACGA
>CAZUZA010000033.1:0-14805 GCA_964624875.1 uncultured Carnobacteriaceae bacterium
CATCGAAAATATTATTCAGATGTTTCGAGATAGCTGGAATACCAACATCAAACAAAAGGAAATTTCTGGGGTGATGGGGCACTCTACAGTAGATATGACACTAAATACGTACACTCATGCTGTTGAAGTAGAAAAGAAAAATGCTGTTAAAAAGCTTCAAGATTTTGCTAATCTATAAGGACTCTTAGTCAAACTCTTAGTCAATTAAAAAACAAAAACCGAATTAAGTCGATGAAAGGCTTTAGCATCAACGATAATTCGGTTTATTATATAAAATATGATGGACCTTGCAGGGCTCGAACCTGCGACCCCTACCTTGTCGAGGTAGTGCTCTCCCAGCTGAGCTAAAGATCCTTTAGCAACTTATATTATATCAAATATAAATAAAAAAGCTAGTCCCTTTTGTGAAGTTTCCCACTAAAGTTCACGATTGTTCTGGAAATACTTCAGCTAAGCCATTCAAATAATATAAAGTGACAGTTTATTAAAATGTGTCATTTCGAATTGATTATGGTATGATTAAAGAGTAAAAAATACTATAGAGGTGAATCCTATGAAATGGAAAATTGTTACCGATAGTGGCTCGAACATCCGAGAAATCAATAATCTACCTGAAGGCATTTTATTCGATATTATCCCGCTAACATTACATGTCGAACAGAAAGATTTTGTTGACACGCCTGATTTAGACATACCAGAATTGCTAGATGCAGTTTCTGCAGCGAAGAAATCAAGTTCAGCATGTCCAGCTCCAGGTGTCTATGCAGAGATGTTTGAAGGAGCAGAGAACGTCATCTGTTTCACGCTTTCAAGTAATTTATCAGGTAGTTTCAATAGTGCAGAACTAGGCAAAACAATTGCTCTTGAAAAGAACCCAGACTTAAATGTTCATATCTTTGATAGCCGTACTGCAGGAGGCGAAATCGATTTATTAGTGAATAGAGCGATCGAACTTGCTGATTCAGGTAAAAGATTTGATGAAGTGATTTCTGACTTAAATACATACCATCAATCAACGCATACAGGCTACATGCTACAGTCTATTGAGAACTTAGTTAAAAATGGACGCGTAAGTAAAGTCGTTGGTTCATTAGTTGGTTTATTAAACATTAACCTAGTCGGAATCCGTTCAGCAGAAGGTAAGATTGAAATGTCGAACCGTGCTCGTGGAGAAAAGCGTGCGCTGAAAACTTTTGTAAAAGAACTATATGAGCAAGGTTATAACGGCAAGAAAATGGAAATTGCTCACGTTGAGAACAGAGACTTAGCTGACAGAATGGCTAACTTGGTCCGTGAAACATTCCCGAATGCTGAAATCAACATCAAGCTAGCAAGTGGTTTATGTAGTTTTTATGCAGAACGTGGTGGCCTAATAGCCGGTTTCGAAAAGAATTAATTCAAAAACAAACAATATAGCTGAAAAATAGGATGATTTAAGCGACAATGTGTATGTAGGACTGCGTATTGTCGCTTTTTGGCGTCGCAACCTTGTGAGAAAGGTACGATAATCAAACAATTATGATAAGATGAATGAACAGAAAATAAACAACCAAATAAAATAGCCATATCCAAGAACGTAAATTAGGAGTGAATAAAATGACCGAAATGACACATACCACACATAAAGCGTGTGTTAGTTTAGTTCCTATATTTAACCATTTAGATAATGAATCCATGAATATCATCGCAAGCAAAGCCAGACATAGCGATTTAAAACGAGGCGAATACCTCTATCAAGCTGGGGATAATGATGACTCGGTTCATATTGTGCATAAAGGACAAGTTCGTGTTTTCCATTTATCTGAAGGTGGAAAAGAACAGCTGATCCGCGTCTTAAACCCAGGTGACTTTACAGGGGAATGGACGATTTTCTCAAACGATACACTACATGAGAATTTTGGCGAAGCAACACGAAACACGGCAATTTGTACGATTAACCGAAATGATCTACAGGAATTAATCAAAGACTTTCCTGAAATTTCGATCAAGCTACTCCAAGCCATGTCTGAACGTTTAAGTCAGTCTGAAAAGCAAACGGCTTCGGTAGCGATCGAACAAGTATCGAACCGAATCATTTACTATTTAGAAGATTTAGCCAAAGAAGCCGTTGAAGATGACGTCACGGTAAAATTACCAATGACGCGTAAAGATATTGCTTCTTATTTAGGGACAACGCCTGAAACACTGAGCCGTAAGTTTAAAGAATTAGAAACGTCGGGCTTAATCGAACAACTACCAAAAAATCATGTGCGCATTCCAAGTGTGGAAGAATTATTATTCGCCACAGATTAATACAAAACTACCATCCTAAGAGAAGGGAAACTTTCTTTTAGGATTTTTTTATTCAAAACTTGATACAGATCAATTTAATAATCGTTTGCCCGTTCTATACTATAGTCAACAACAAACGAAAGAGGGCTTACAAATATGGAAAACTTATCATTTAACGAAGCAAAAGAGAAAAACTTTGACACATTAAAACAATTCACACCAATCGTTGATCGCGTACACGGTCCAAGCCATCCAGAATTTCACGAAGTAAAAGATCTTTGGGAAGTAATTTATGAAAAAGCAGAAGCAGCTGGATCAGAAAAACCAGAATTAGATGAAGAATTCGCAAAACTGCGTGAAGTCACATCAAATTATGAAGTTCCAGGTGACGTGTGTGAGTCGTATGAAAAAGTTTATAACTTATTAGAAGAAGTCGACGCAGCGTACCAAGCATAAAAAACAGAAACTTGATTCATATCAATTCGTAGCAAAACAAACACTGTTATAATAAAAGTGTAAATCAGATAAGCGAAAAATCTTAAAGGAGAGATACGACATGCATAAAGCAAACATTCAATTAGAAGCATTAACTTGTCCATCATGTCTACAGAAAATAGAAGGTGCAGTAGGTGGCCTGAAAGGAATCGACAAAGAAAGTCTGAAAGTCATGTTCAACGCAAGTCGCGTAAAAGTGGACTTCGACGGTGACATCATCTCAATCGACGAAATCGAAAAATCAATACAAGACCTTGGCTACGAAGTTAAACGCTCACGTGTAAAATCAGCCTAATCAAATAATACCCTATGCATCCTCAAGAAACGATTTCGTTTCTTGAGGTTTTTTTTGCATTTTTAGTGAAATGGCTAAAAAATTTTTTAGAAGTTTCGAGACCTAATGAAAACGTATAACGTCAGGAAGAACAGCCTGGCATAAGTAAAAATAGGCATGGAAAAAGAAGGCAAAATGGAAAAAAGCGTTTGCAAAAAAGAGACGTTGGTGATAAAGTAATTTCGTTAGTAATCGGTTTCAGAAACCGATAAACTAAATCGATTTCTAAGGAGGCAAACAAACTGAAAAAGAGAATAACAATAAAAGATATTGCTCATCTAGCATCTGTTAGCGAGACGACGGTATCGCGCTTCTTAAACAAAAAATTCGAATATATGTCGGATGCAACAAGAGAGAAAATTGCACAAGTTGTTGAAGAAGTCGGTTATCGCCCGAGTAATATTGCACGATCCTTAAAATCGAATCAAACGAACCTATTTGGAGCCGTCATTGCGGATATCGAAAATCCGTTCTCGAGTTTAATTATCGAAGGTTTAACAAATCAAGCCGATAAATTGAACTACACCTTAATGATTTCCATTACGAATAATTCGTTAGAAAAAGAAAAAGAAGCGATCAATACATTTCTAGATAACCAAGTGGATGGTTTAGTCGTTCAGCCCGTATCAAGTAACGGCGCACATTTAAAAAAGGCGAATGAATCCATTCCAATTGTTCTTATTGACCGTCAAGTAACAGATTTCAAAACAGATACCGTCACAACAAACAATTACGAATCAGGAACGAAGTTGATGCAACACTTAAAAGAGAATGGCTTTAAAACCATTAGCTTTGTGTCTGAAACAATTGCAGATAACTCTGTTCGTGAAATAAGACACCAAGCGTTCATTGAAAATATGCAAGATGAAGGAGACATCACAAGTCGAACGTACATAATAGATCGCAAGAACATGACTGAAATCAAAACGTATCTCGAGGAATTTATGACTTTACCAAAACCACGTGTCCTTGTCGCAAGTAACGGTTTAGTACAAATGACATTATTAGATGTTTTAAAACGAAACAATTATAGACTCGAACACGACTTTTACTTAGCTGGCTTTGATAACTATGCTTGGTCAACCATGATGGGTGAAAAAGGCATCACAGCTATCGCACAAGACTCCTACCAATTAGGAGCAGAAACGGTCAGCATTCTATATGATCGTGTGACAAATAGAAAAAAAGACAAAGAACCTATTTATAAAGAATTAGTCAGTGAATTAATTATCCGAGGAACAAAACTTAACTAAAAGAGGAGTATCTTATGAAAATTCAACTAGCTGTCGATCGTGTACCATTAGAGCAAGCCATTGAAATCATTCAAGAAGCGAGTCCACATTTTGACATTATTGAAATAGGGACGTCATTATTTTTAGATTACGGGTTGGAAGCGCTTCGTCAAATTCGACCACACGTTAAGCAACAAGTGTTAGCTGATTTTAAAACAATGGACGAAGCTGAATATGAATTTACACAATTGTTTTCAAATGGTGCTGACATTGCAACGGTGATGGGT
The DNA here is from genome assembly GCA_964624875.1 of uncultured Carnobacteriaceae bacterium. GTDB lineage: Bacteria > Bacillota > Bacilli > Lactobacillales > Carnobacteriaceae_A > Atopostipes. Next base: position 4,620 of record CAZUZA010000033.1, read on the forward strand.
GGCGCTTCACTCGAAACGATTGCGATTTGCCAAGAAGTGGCCCAAAAATTCAACAAAGATTATATGGTGGATGTTATGGAAGTAACAGATGCCAAAATAAAAGAAATCGCTAAATTTGAAGATGCGATTATTTGTCTGCATTTACCAAAAGATAAAGGATCAGATATTCAAACCTTTATTCAAGACTTTGTCAGCAAACATCAATTAGATAATCGTCTAGCTGCAGCTGGTGGGATTCAATTAGAAGACTTACCGTATTTGAAAGAAGCAGGTATTGAGATTGCGATTGTTGGTAGTGCGATTACGAAAAGTGATGATTTAAAACAAACAGCAGCGTTATTTATGGAAGGAGCAAAAAAATAATGGAACATTATTTTATGCAAATTGTCGATGAAGTCAAAGATGTCTTTGGCCATATCAATGAAGAAGAAGTCGCAAATGTGATTGCGTTAATCCAAAAAGATATACGCGTTTTTGTCGATGGAGAAGGGCGTTCAGGTTTTGCTGGTAAAGGTTTTGCGATGCGCTTAATGCACTTAGGCTTTGAAGTGTACGTGATGGGTGAAACAAATACGCCAAGCTTTAAAGAAGGCGATGTTTTCATTTGTATCTCTGGTTCAGGAAACACGGGCTCTGTTCGTCTAAATGCTGAGAAAGCAAAAAAGACAGGAGCTAAAGTTGTAACCATCACAAATAATCGTGAATCGTCATTAGGTGAGTTAAGTGATGAAGTTATTGAATTAAACGCAACGGTGCGTGGAGATACGGAAAACCGTAAATCCATTCAATTGCTAGGGTCATTATTTGACCAGTCGGCTCATTTATTATTAGACAGTGTCTGTTTGAGTTTAAGTAAGCGCGATGCGATTTCAAACGAAGCCGCAACAGGGAAGCACGTTTAAAACACAAAAATAAACATGAAATGAGGAGAGAAACGTTGACAGATGTTCTATTAGTTGGAGAAGCTATGGGTCTGTTTATCGCTGAGGAATACGGTTCTTTTGAAGAAGTGCAACATTTTACAAAAGGAATCGCCGGCGCAGAGATGAACGTATCAATTGGTTTATCACGACTTGGTTTTGATGTAAGTTACGTTTCAAAACTAGGTAAAGATCCAATGGGTTGCTATATCAAAGAATTTTTGGAAAATGAAAAAGTAAATACCGAACAGATTATTATTGATGAAAAAATCAACACCGGTTTGCAAATTAAGAATAAAGTCTCGGAAGATGATCCGAAAGTTTACTACTATCGTAAAGACAGTGCGTTTTCAACCCTTCATAAAGGTGAATTAGACGCCATTGATTTTACAAATGTTCGTCTATTCCATATTACGGGTATTCCGTTAGCGATTAACGAAAGAACACGTGAAGTGATGTATGAGCTAACGAAAAAAGCAAAAGCAGCGAACTGTATTATTACATTTGATCCGAACTTACGCTTAACCTTATGGGAAGATGCAGAAACAATGGCTAGCGTAATCAATGATATTGCACAATATGCAGATGTCTTTATGCCAGGACTTGGTGAAGGAACGCTATTAACAGGCTATACAGACGCCAATCAGATTGCTGATTTCTACCACAACCTAGGTGTCAAAACGGTGATTATTAAAAACGGGAGCGATGGGGCTTATTTCAAAGAAAAAGGCCAAAAAATGGAACTCGTTCCGGGCGTTAAAGTTGAAACAGTCGTTGATACCGTTGGTGCGGGCGATGGGTTTGCAGCAGGTGTGATTAGTGGCTTGCTGGAAGAATTATCAATAGAAGATAGTGTAAAACGTGGAAATGCAGTTGGCGCGATTCAAGTGCAACATAAAAGTGATAACGAAGGCTTGCCAACACGCGATGAATTATTAACCTATACAGATTAAAAGCTAGGAAATATACAGCTGGGGAGCTGGTTCATGGAACGGGTTAAACTGTTTAACTAATGTAAGGTATCAAACAAAATAAGCAAAGACTTAAAAAATTTGGAGGTTCACATGGAAATAACAATAGGAATTATATTATTGATTACATACTTTGCCCTAATCGTCTATGCAGCGCGTGGTGGGAATCTAATGATTGGATTTTTCATTATGGCTACAATTTGGGGACTGTTATCAATTGTCGGTGGCGAATTAGCTTGGGATGGCTTTTTAAATAACATTATGCAGGCAGGTCCGGAATCTTGGGGGGCAACAGCCGTTAACGTAATATTCGGTTCGTGGTTTGGACGAATATTAATTGATACGGGAATTGCCGCGAAATTAATTCGAAGCGTAACAGAACTTGGTGGGGATGACCCATTAATCGTAACAATCTTACTATCGATTGTAACAGGTGTTATCTTTACAGCAACATTTGGTGCAGGTGCGGTAGTAGCGATCGGTGTTATTATTTTACCAATCTTAATGTCACTAGGTGTTTCAAACACACTTGCCGTTTCATCTTATGTGATGAGTGTTGGTAGTGGAATGTATCTAAACGGTGTTCTATTCAGTCAAATGCAATCAATCTTCCCAGACATGGCTTTTGATACGCCATACATTACATGGGGAATGATGGCAATGGCCGTACAATTAGCAATTATTGGTGTCATGATTTGGTTCAACATGCGTGATAAAAAACGTAAACGTAAAAAAGCATGGGCAATGCAAAACCCAGAAAACACATTAGTTGAAGGCGACGGTATTCCAGCAATTGCGTTACTAACGCCAATTATTCCAACGACTTTAGCTATTTTATTCAGATGGCCAACAATTCCTGCATTTATCGTAGGTGGACTATTTGGATTAATCGTTACAGGTGTTCTAACAGATTTCAAAGCAGCATCACGTGTTATTCCAAGTACATTCTATGATGGGGTACTTGACGTTGCGAGTTTACTAGGTTTCTTATTTATTTTACCAATGTTTAACAGTATTTCAGGAGTAGCTGCTCCATTCTTTGAGCCATTAATTGGTTGGTTAATTCCAGGAACGACACTTGGTTTAGCGCTATTCTTTATGGTAGCAGCTCCATTTGGTTTATTCCGTGGACCATTAACAATCTTTGGTGCAGGTGCAGCAACTGTAGGCGTTTTAAATGCAGTAGGTAACTTCTCAACACCTATTCTATTTACATTTATGTACGTTCCTACAATTATTATGAACTTATCAACTGGGCCAACTCAGTCATGGAACTTATGGGCGCTGAACTACAGTAAAGTGTCTGTTAAAGATTTCATCAAGAATAACTTTATATGGGCATGGGCAGCAGCGATAATTAACATTTTGTTAGCTTACATGGTATTTGCATAGGAGGATACAAATGGACGAAAGAAAAGTAAGAGTAGGTATTGACGTCGGTGGTACGAATACAAAAGCAGTAGCAATCGACGATAGAGATTACGAAATTATCGGAGAAGGAATTGTACCAACAACGCATGGTGGGAAATATGGTGTTTCTCAAGGTGTTGTTGAAGCCTTCAATAAATGTTTAACAGATAACAACATTGATCCAAAAAGCGTTGTCTTCATCGCGCATTCAACAACTCAAGCAACAAACGCACTATTAGAAGGTGACGTTGCGAAGGTTGGAATTATCGGTATTGCTTCAGGTGGTATCGTGGGCTGGTTATCAAGAATGCAAGGAAACATTGCAGATATTGAATTAGATGGCTCAGGCCAAAGAAAAATTGCATCAATCTACCGTTACATTAACGAAAAAGAGTTTACAGATGCATTAGCAAGCAAAATGATCGATGAATTAGTGAGCGAAGGCAGTGAAGTAATTGCCGTTTCACGTACATTCGGAGTAGACGACGCTCGCTTAGAACAACGCGTAAAAGAATTAGGCGCTGAAAAAGGCATTGAAGTGACAAGTGCTTCAGATATTTCAAAACTATACGGTTTGACAAGAAGAACACGTACTTCAGTGATTAACAGCTCGATTTTACCTAAAATGATTGATACAGCAAACTCAACAGAGGAAGCTGTTAAAGAAGCAGGAATTGAAGCACCATTAATGATTATGCGTGGTGATGGTGGAGTTATGGATATTGAAGAGATGCGTAAGCGTCCAGTCCTAACAATGCTATCAGGACCAGCAGCATCAACCGTTGGTGCCTTAATGTATCTAAAAGTTTCAAACGGAATCTTTGTTGAAGTTGGTGGAACCTCAACAGATATCGGAGTCATTAAAAACGGTCGTCCAATGGTCGACTACGCGGTTGTTGGTGGGCAAAGAACAATGGTGAACTCAATGGACGTTCACGTTTCAGGTGTTGCAGGTGGATCAATGATTCGTGCAAACAAAAATGGTGTCGTTAACGTTGGACCACGTTCTTGTCATATCGCAAACTTACCATACGTGGCATACTCATCACTTGATGAATTAACAGACTTAAAAGTCGTTAACGTTACGCCACAAGAAGGTGACCCAGATGACTATATCGCATTAGAAAACGGTCAAGGGAAAAGATTTGCATTAACAACAACATGTGCGGCAACAGCACTAGGTATTATTACTGAAGGAGACTACTCGTATGGTAGCCAAGAAGCGACGCTACGTGGCTTTGAAGTCTTTGGTAAATATTTAGGAGTCAGCGCAACAGAAGCAGCAACAGCTGTATTAGATAACGCTGCAGACACGTGTATTGATGTTATTGAAGGTTTAGCTGAGAAATATAAAGTTGAACGTAGTCAAATTAGTCTAGTTGGTGGTGGAGGTGGAGCGAAAGTTCTAGTACCTTTCATCGCAGATAAAATGGACTTACCACACTCATTAGCTGACAAAGCAGAAGTTATTTCATCAATTGGTGTAGCTTTAGCTTTAGTTCAAGACGTAGTTGAGCGTGTTATTCCTGACCCAACACAAGAAGATATTATCCAGATTCGTCAAGAAGCACAAGATGCAGCGATTCAATCGGGAGCATCACCAGAAACGGTTGAAGTTCAGATTGAAATTGATACGAAAACGTCACGTGTTAAAGCAATTGCGACTGGTTCGACAGAAGCTTCAACGAAAGACTTATCGGTTACAGTAGACGAAACAGAAGCCAAAGAAATTGTTGCAGAATCCATGCAAACTTCTGCTTCAGATGTTTACCTCATCGCAGAAAACGATCACTTCTATGTCTTTGGTCGTAAAAAAGGCAACGAACAAGAAATTCGTGTTATCGACAACAAAGGGGTTATTCGCCGTCAACGAGCGGATGGAGAAGCAGAAACAACAACTCCAGGTGGCGCACGTTCAGTAGCAAACCGTTACTGGGAAGATTTAGCGATCTACAAGTCAGATATCAAACTATACCCAGATATTTACATGTGTATCGGTGGACAAGTTATTGACTATGAAGGACTAACAGATGCAAACCAAGTGAACCTACTAATGGACACAGAGTTAGCTATCCGTAACCCATCCGAACAAGTCATCATCATTGGAGCGAAAAATGACCTCTAAGTCGAATGAAAAAGAAGCAACAACAGATCCCTTATTCAAAGAAAAATTCCAAGAACTTATGGCGATTGAAGATGGAGTATATTACCTTTATGCCACATACGAAGACCCAATAAGTGGAAAGATTTCGGATGACATTCGAACAGAAATTATCGAAAAATCAGCGCAAATTGGGTATGACTTAGCGGATGACATCATGCGCAAGTCTCCCAACAAAAGCGTTATGGAGCGTATCGAAGAAAATAACATCGAGTTAGTCTTAGATGATTCCGAATCAAGCATGAAATTCGTTTACTTTGGAACATACGAAACCGACGGGCCAATCACTTTATACCAAGGCAACTTAGCCAAAAGTGAACAGCTTCTCGAAGACATCGAAATCGACTGGCTAACCATCGAGCAAGTTGGCGACATCATTTTAGCGCATGAACTCTTCCATTATTACGAAGACGTGTATCCTGAAATGTACACCAACACCAAAGAAATCGAACTTTGGAAACTCGGACCTTATACGCATAAGTCAAAACTCATATGCCCCAGCGAAATCGCTGCAATGGCATTTGCAAAAAAACTACTGAACCTCGATTTCAATAGCAGCGCAATCAATTATCTCCTCTATTCATCCATCGATGGAAAAGCAGGCGAAGCATTCTATAAAAACATGCACAAATTGAATGAAAACAACTAAATAATACCCTATGCACCCCTGAGAAGAACATGTAAGCTTCTCGGGGGTCTTTTTTTGTTCTTCGTGAAATGGATGCAGAGAGCAGGAGGATGAAGGGAGTGGGCAAGTATAAAGCGAGTTCAGCTGTAGAGAATTAATAGTCAAACAAAAAAAGCAATGCCCATAAAGCGAGCATTGCCTCCAACATCCTTCTTAAAAAAGTCTAACGTGTTCCGCCACCAGAGCCTCCACCTGAGGAGCCACCACCACCGCCACCAAATGAACCACCGCCGCCACCACTAAAGCTTGAAGAGGTAGATGCAGAATTCGCACTTGTTTGGGTAGATCGGACAGAACGAGAGAAACTATTCGTCATGTAAACCGTCGTTGGACTATAAGGCACTTGGCGTTCAAACTGTGGATCTGCAATTTTCAATTGCTCATAAACTTCTTCCGCAATCCCCAGATAAGCTGCCCAGACCATTAACTCTTGCCATAACTGAACATGAGAAACCTCGCGTTCCCCAACAAGAGAGAAGTCCGTTAAATAATTTTTAAACGCAACAATGTTATCTCCCAACTCTTGACCTTCGGGAGTAATCGTCGTCGTTGTACGATTAAATAAACCCAGTACTTTTTCAGTCGTCGTTTCCAGATACCCTTTTTCTTCAAGGGCCTTCTCCGATTGTGTTTCCATCGACTTCGTCCATGAATTAAATCGTGAAATATTACGGCTAACATATTGGTTGAATTCTTTTTCAGAAAGAATCTCATCATCACCAGCAGCCGATAAAACAATACGCCATAACTCTTGTTCCTGTGGATTTTTCAGACTTGGATAGTTTGGCATAATCTTTAAAGCCAGCTTATCCTTTTTGAAAATCCAGCCCACTTCTTCCACATCATCTTCCAGTCGACCTTCTGAAACCCATTTTAAAATAAAGGCTGAAATCCAATCCGAAACATCCGAATCTGTTAAATAGTTCGTATGAATAAAATGGTCCTCATAAGGCACATCACGATAATACTCATCCTCTCGAACAGTTGATTTAAAAACAGATGATTTTTTACTTGAACTCGAACGTCGCACACGAGTAAATAAAAAGCCGAAAATTAAAGCAAACATCGCGAACCCTTGGATAAAGCGGAAAAACATCAAATAGAGACTTGAATAACCAAAATTTCCACCAGGATCAACGTCTGTATACCCTTGATCGCTAACATCACCATTTAGAAAGTCTTCGTAATTATAACCATCTAACGTCGCACCACTCATTGCCTGGTCAATCAAGTCTTCGCTGGAAGCATCTCGTTGATTGCTTGTCGCAAAAGGCGTACCTTCGAAAATACCAAGCAACACCACATAGTCACTCTGGTTGAAGTTTTCACCACTATTCATCGTTAAAGTATTCGACGTAATTTCAGTCATGCCACCTTCGTGACCAAACGCCCAAAAGCGTGTCTCTGGATTTACAAATTCAAACCCAGTTTCATTCAGTACTTCAATTTCAATCGTATTAATCGGATCCATGTCTGAGTTAATAAACTGCCAGTAAAACGCTTGGTGATCATCCGTCAGATTCGCGATAAAATTTGAAATCTCATATTCAATCGTAAATTCACGACGACCATATTCACCAAAACCAAAACACAATTCAATCTCGTCACCAGCATAATTAATGCCATACTTCCCTGCTTTTTCCTCGCGAGAAGCATTAACATCCCACTCACCAATATTTTCCAGTGGGCTTCCATCTTTATCATAAACGGTAAAATTCACTAACGACGAGTCCCCTAGATTCCCTAAAGAAATAAAGTGTTCGGTGCCTTCCTCAGCGTAAAAGACACGTTGGTCTCTTATGACAACCGAACCATTTTCCTGAATCGTAGCTGAAATTTGGATTGACGCGATATCATTCGCTTGCACGGGCGTCGGTAAAACAAAAGAAAACAGAACGAGAGCGAGCATCAAAAACTTTCCAAATTGATTCAGCGATTTCATATAAGTTGAACGTTCTACCATTGTGGCATTTCTGATTTAGTACTCGTGCTTTGGAAGTATTCTTCCTGTCTAAATCCAAACATACCAGCAACAATAGAGGAAGGGAATTGTTGAACTTGGCGATTTAATTTTGTAACGGTATCGTTGTAGACCATACGCGCTTGACGCACATTGTTTTCGTAACGATCAACACCTTGCATAGCTTGCGAATACACTTGATCCGCTTTTAAATTCGGATAATTTTCAGCAACGACATTAATCTGATTCATTGCTTGCTCGAATAACGCATCATCCTTCTCGACAGTACTCGGGTCAGACGTACGATCTACCTTAGCACGCATCGCCGTAATATCCGTCAACGTCTCTGCCTCATGCGACGAATACTTCTTAGCCGCATCGATCAAACTCTTTACAGCATCCCATCTCGACTCAACCTGAGCAGCAATATTCCCCATCGAGTTACGAACAAACTCACGCGAAGAAACTAAACGGTTGTAAACCGAGACTGCCCAAAATGCAAAAATAACAGCTATAACAATAAAAACAACAACGATTAGGCCAAAACCTGAAAATAAACTCATAGCAAAACTTCCTTTCAATATGAAATACGATATATATTTCTATTTTACGCTTTTCCAGAACATTTGTCCTTTAATATGACATATTTCATATAAAAATAAGGATTTTAGAAGAACAAAAGTCTTTTTTGGTGAAATGGATAAGTAAAGCATAGAAAATAAATATCGACTGGTCAATTTCAGATGACGAAATATTCATACTCTTTGTCTAAAACGATTACATCTTTTAAGATTCAAAAAATGAGTATAACACTCGACATTTTCTTCGCATATGTTATACTGTTTTAGGAATTGAAAGAAAATTTAATATGATTTGTTAGGCAGAGGCTCCTATACAAACACAGGCTACTGCCCAGGAACGTCCAGAGACGCCAATGGGTATAACAGGAATTTTCGATATAAGGAAATTTTTAACGTAGCTAACATGTATTGTTTACGTTGTATAGTGCTGAAACTCCACGAAGAAATCATCAAGTATACTATCAGTATGCGTTTATTTATGTGGATATTTTTTAATCAGAGCTCTCACTGTCTTTCGGTGGGAGTTTTTTATGTTTGCTTACAAGTCTTTATTTTAATCATTAAAATAAGGAGGTATCGAAATGATAAAAAGGTACATTTTAATTTAGCAGAAAAGATTCGTAACGAAGTAATCAAATTCTTCCTTTGTATTATTTCTAGAGAGTTAGGTGGCTAAAGAAGCCAATCATAATAGTAGATATAAAAAAGAAGGGAATGGAAAAAATGGTTAAAGATATTACAAAAATAGATTATTTTGAGTTAGCAAGTAAACCGCTCAAAGAAATTTGGGAATTATTCAATACAACAGAAGAAGGACATAGTTATGAAAAAGCTGATCGAGTAAGAGAAGAATTCGGCGACAACGAAATAGATTATGGAACAGAAAAGTCATTATGGCGTATTATTGCTGAAGCATATTTTACACCCTTTACACTTGTATTATTTGGACTAGCTTTTGTTTCGTTTTTGACAGATTATGTATTTGTACCAGCTGAAGAACAGGAAGCGTTAGGTGCTTTGATTATCGTCATCCTTGTTTTGCTAAGTGGTACGATGACCTTGATCCAAACGATTCGTTCGAATCGCTCTGTTGAGCAATTGGAATCGCTGGTTGAAGTCACTTCGGCTGTTAAACGTGACGGCACATACACTGAAATAAGAACAGAAGATATCGTAATCGGTGATCTAGTTCGTCTAAAAGCTGGCGATATGATTCCAGCAGATATTCGATTGATTCAAACAAAAGACTTATTTATTTCACAAACTTCGCTTACTGGAGAAAGTTACCCAGTTGAGAAAAGAGCAAGTACTGAAATAACAGAAGTAACAAATGAGACGAGTTATGAGACCCTCGCTTTTACAGGTAGTGAAGTGGTCAGTGGAAGTGCTGAAGGAATTGTTGTTCGAACCGGTAATGACACGTTATTTGGTGGTATCGCAGATGAATTTGCTAATGAACCGCCAAAAACGAGTTTTGATGTAGGTATTGAAAATA
>CAZUZA010000034.1:0-14730 GCA_964624875.1 uncultured Carnobacteriaceae bacterium
TCTCCTGCCTTAACCCTATACGTACTTGCGCTTGTAGACGGTTTTTCTGGTGTTTCTACTGGCTTTGGAGCCGGTTCAGGTATTGACGTTGTAAATCTAACTTTTAACGTTTGTCCAACAAATATTAGATCTGACTTTAAATTATTCAATTGTTTTAATTCTGACACACTCATGTTATAAACTCGAGCAATTCCAGATAACGTATCACCTGATTTGATTTCGTACGTTTTACCTGATGATGGTGTAACAGGTTTTTCTTCTGGTTTTGGTGCTGGTTCAGGCTTAGGCTCTGGCGTTGGTGTAGGTTCAACTGGAACATATACATTATTTATTTTATCAAACTGCGTTAAGTTATAAGTAGCGATAATATTATTTAATTTCGTTGCATATGTTGGATCTGTTGCATAGCGACCTTCTAGCCAAGCTGTCGCATCTTCATACGTTGCAGCATTTTCATGCCACGTGCCTGCATAGAAATTCGCATCCCATGTTAAGCCAAGTCTTAGTAGTCGCGCGTTATCTAATAAAGATTCTCTATAACTCGGATATTTTTTAAAAGCATCATATATCGTAATCCAACCTGTTTTATCACTATATTCCTTTGTCTGCATAGTAACAGATTCACCATTATAAGAACCTTTAATTCCGAATAAGTTATGATTTGGTGTTAAGGATAGCGAACTCTTTCCGTAACCGGACTCGAGTGCTGCTTGAGCGATCATGACAGACGCATATAAATTATGCTCATTTGCAATATCTTTTGCATGACTGCCGACAATTTCTATAAACTCTGTACTTGTTAATGGTTTATTTAATTCCGTTAAATCCTCAGGCACTTCTTCTACTAGACCTGAGACAAGGATTTGTTGTCCTACCTGGATAAGGTTTGGATTTTTAATTTGATTTAATTGGATCAACTTTTGTGTCGTTGTATTGTAATTACGAGCAATTCGATCTAATGTATCACCAGGTCTAACGGTATAGAAAACATTTTTAGTATGGTCATTTGTGGCATTTAATGTACGAGCAGCTACCCCTGGAGCTTCAGTTATCTGATTCGGTGCTTCAGTTACTGCGACTTCTTCTTGTACATCAATAGACTCCGGTTCAGTAGCTTCTTCTACTTCTTCAGTTTCTTCTACTTCTACAACTTCTTCTGATGTTTCTGTTTCTACAGAATCTAGCTCTGGAATTTCAACAGCTTCTATCGATCCTTCAGTATTTTCATCTGTTGCTTGTACTAACAGAGAGACAACTTCTTCAAATATTTGATCCAGTTGCTCGACCGTTAAATCGCTTGCTCCTAATTTATCTGTCAGCTCTTGATTTCCAATGTTTTCAAATGCATTAAGTAAATTGTTTTTAATTAATCTAATTTCTTCTGTGTCTTCAATGAGTTGAGGTAAAGAATCAGCAGATTCTGTTCCTTCTAACTCTTCTTCTGAAGGCGTGTTTGATTCAATAAGTAAATGAAACTCATCATATAACTGTTGAATTGCTTCTTTTTCAATTTCGGTAAGCTCCGTATTCGTGTCCGCCAAAGCAACATATGGATTTGTGGTCAATAAAATACTTGCTACAATACTTGCTGGTATTGTTATATATCGATACTTTTTAGTATGTAATGTCGTATTTGATTTATCCTTCATACAATCAGACCTCATAGTTCCCCATCCTTTTTAAAATTTAAAAATATTTTCATTCTTAACATTTATTTATTATACTAGTAAATGAGATATATTATAGGAAATACATCAAACTTTAACTTTTTGTAACCTCACCGTAATATTTTATACTTTAAAGTTTATATTTAAGCAAAAGGAGAAGAATAATGTTAAAACAACCATTACAATTTTCACACGATATCTTAAAGCAAGCGATTGTAGAAGGCGATACTGTCATTGATGCAACAGTCGGCAATGGAAAAGATACGATTCTACTTGCCAGTTTAGTCGGGAATTTAGGCAAAGTTTATGGCTTTGATATTCAAAAAGAAGCGTTAGAAACGGCTGAACAGAAACTGCTTCTAACTGGGTTACTCCCTCAGACAGAACTCATACATGATGGCCATGAAAAAACTGATCAATACTTACCAGAAAACACTGAAATTAGTGCTGCTGTTTTCAATTTAGGTTATTTACCTAGTGGAGACAAATCAATCATTACAAAGCCAGATACAACGCTTCAAGCAATTGAACAATCTTTGAACGTATTACGTAAAGGTGGCATCATTTCTATCATGGTTTATTATGGTCATGATGGTGGTTTAGAAGAAAAAACAAAAGTCGATTCTTATATAACAGGTTTGTCACAAAAAGCGTATCAAGTACTAGAATACAAGTATGTGAATCAAAAAAACAACCCCCCATATTTATATTTAATCGAAAAAAGATAAAAAAAGAGATTTAAGTATTCGCCTTACAAGAAGGATTCAATACTTAAATCTCTTTAATTATTTATTTACTCTTAATGTATGGTCTACCTAATGCATTAGGTGCTTCAGACCTACCAATAAACGCGACTAAAATAATAATCGTTAACACGTATGGTAAAACCTGTAAGAAGATAACCGGTATATCTTGAATATATGGAATATAGCGTCCGACACGAGATAAACTTTGAGCAAGTCCGAAAAAAATTGCTGCAAATGTTACACCGATTGGATTCCATTTTCCAAAAATCATCGCTGCCATTGCCATAAATCCTTGTCCACTAATTACTAGTAGACCGAATTCGTTAGAAATCGCTTGTGCTTGGATTGCTCCACCCATTCCACCTAAAAATCCTGAAATTAAAACTCCAGCATATTTATATAAGTAGACGTTGATCCCGACTGTCTCCGCTGCTACAGGGTGTTCTCCTACCGCACGTAAACGTAGACCAAATGGTGTTTTGAATAATACAACCCATCCTAAAACCCCGATAAGTATTCCCATATACCCTAGTGGTGTAACGTTCGTGAAGAAAATTTCACCAATAACTGGAATATCTTTTAAGATTGGGATCGATGTAATTCCAAATGATTCGCTTAATGGTCCAGTTTGAGCTTTTCCATATAATACACGAACTAAGAATACCGCTAATCCTGGTGCTAAAAGGTTCAGTGCCGTACCAGATACAACATGGTCTGCTCTTAAGTTTATTGTAGCTACAGCGTGTAGAATTGAGAATAATAATCCAACTAGTCCACCAACTAACATCGCTATCCAAGGTGTCGCTCCTGCGAAAGTTTCATAAAAAGTCAAATTAAAGATGGCTGATGCGAATGCACCCATTACCATAATACCTTCTAAACCGATGTTTACTACACCACTTCGCTCAGAAAATGTTCCAGCAATAGCAGTTAAAATCAACGGAGTAGAATACATTAGCGAACTTGTTACGAGTAATTGTAAAATACTAATTACACTCATTGCTCTGCTCCTCCTTCTACATCAGCACTTGAAGGACCTTGTGCTTGACTGTGACCTACTTTTTCAAAAATCCATTCAACTAAATAATAGGCCCCAACAAAGAACACAATCAACGCAATAACAATTTGAGACATTTCATTTGGTACTCCAGCACGTGATGCCATCATTGGTGCACCTGTTTGAAGAACTCCAAATAATACTGCAGATAATACGATTCCGATTGGGTTACCTAAACCTAATAAAGCAACTGCAATTCCGTTAAATCCTTCGGCAGGTAATCCACCTAAAACAAATAAGTTTCCAAATGTACCTACACCAGTGATTGAACCAGCTAAACCAGCTAAACCACCCGAAATTAACATCGATAGAATAATTGTTCTTTTCGTACTCATACCAGCATATGTTGCTGCATCAGCGTTTAAACCAACAGATTTAATTTCAAAACCTGTCGTTGTTTTACTCATAAATAGGCCATATAAAACGACGATAATTAAAGCTATAAATAAACCAGCGTTTAAACGTGAGAAGTTTGTGATGTCTGTTAACCATGGAATACTTAAGCTAGCATTTTCACTAATTTTCTCTGTACGACTTCCGCTTCCGATTACAAAGTTTGTAACGTGGTTTGAAATTTGTAAGATCGTGTGGTTTAACATAATTGTTACGATAACTTCACTTGTTCCAAAATAAGCACGTAAGAAACCTGCTATACCAGCGTATAATCCTCCTGCAATTGCTCCCACTAATAACGTTAATGGCGTTAAGACGAAACGAGGAAGATCAGGGAATTGTAATGCAAATGCAATTGCAGCCAACCAGCCCATTAAAAATTGACCGGAAAGACCAATATTGAAAAATCCGGCTTTGTTTGCAATATCAAAAGCAAGTCCTGTTAAAATTAATAAGGTTGCTTGAGTTAATGCTTCACCAATTGAGTAAGGGTTTTGGAAGACCCCACCAATCATGTGAGTATATGCTTCGATTGGATTATAACCCAAGATAAGCATAATAATTGCTCCAACTAGGAAGCCAAATACTACTGCAAGTAAAGGGACTGATAATTTCTTCATCCAACTATCTGTTTTTACTTCAATCATACTTCCATCTCCTCCTTACTTTGCGTCTTATGTTTACTTAATGGAACACCAGCCATTAATAGACCAAGTTCCGTTTCTGTTGTTGAATTTGCATTAACAATATCAATAATTTTACCATCGTACATAACGGCAATTCGGTCAGATACGTTCATAACTTCATCTAACTCAAAACTCATTAAAAGAACGGCTTTTCCTTTATCTCGTTGTTCAACTAAACGACTATGAATAAATTCAATCGCCCCTACATCAAGTCCACGAGTCGGTTGTGCAGCAATTAATAAATCTGGGTCTCGATCAACTTCACGAGCAATAATCGCTTTCTGTTGGTTACCACCTGAAAGTGATCTTGCATATTCTTTTTCAGAAGTTGTACGAACATCGAATTCTTCAATTAAACGTACGGCATTTTCTTTAAATGCATCTTGTTGTAAAATCCCGTTACGGCTTAATGGTGTTCTATAGTATGTTTGTAAGCCCATGTTTTCTTCGATTCTCATATCAAGAATTAAACCATGTCGCTGTCTATCTTCAGGAATATGGCCTAAACCACTTTCTGTAATTTTACGAGGTGCTGAATTTGTAATTTCAGTACCTGATAAGGAGATTGTTCCTGATTCCACATTCGTTAATCCAGATATTGCTTGAATCAATTCAGATTGACCGTTTCCATCGACTCCTGCAATCCCAAGTATTTCACCTTGGCGAATTTCAAAGCTTATACCGTCAACAGCGTTCAATCCTCGCTTATCTTTAACAACTAAGTTATCAACAGATAAAATTACTTCTTTTGGTTGTGCCAATTCTTTTTCAACGGCAAAGTTAACTGAGCGACCTACCATCATATCTGCTAATCCTTGTTCTGAAGAGTCTGCTACCTCAACTGTTCCGATGTACTGACCTCTACGAATAACAGAGCAACGATCTGCTACTTTCATTATCTCGTCTAACTTATGTGTAATTAAAATAATTGCTTTTCCTTCATCGGCTAATGAACGGATAACTTTCATCAGATCATCGATTTCTTGAGGTGTTAAAACAGCAGTCGGTTCATCTAAAATTAAAATATCTGTCCCTTTATAAAGTGTCTTAATAATTTCCACTCTTTGCTGCGCCCCAACAGTAATATCCTCAACTTTTGCATAAGGATCGACAGCTAAACCATATCTTTCAGATAATTCTAAAATGGCATTTGCAGTTGTATCTTCATCAATAATACCTGCTTTATGTTGTTCGTTACCTAACATGATATTTTCTGCGACAGAAAATTTATTAATTAACATAAAGTGTTGGTGAACCATACCTATACCTAATTCGTCAGCTTTTTCTGGAGAGTCAATATCGACTACTTCTCCATTAACTAAAATTTCACCTTCTGTAGGTTCAAGTAAGCCCGTTAATACGTTCATTAATGTTGATTTACCCGCACCGTTCTCTCCGAGTAATGCATGAATCTCACCTTTCCGAACGTCAAGATTAATATTGTCATTTGCAGTAAATTCGCCGAATTTCTTCGTAACATTTCGCATTTGTACGACAATTTCACCAGTGCCCAAATGAATTCCTCCTTTTTTCATCTTTCTATAAAACACGTTCTTTATGATAACATAATAATTATCATAAACTAAGCACAAAATTGCAAGTTTAATCGATTTCTTTTAAAAAGGCGCTAGTCAATTACGACCAGCGCCTAGTATTAATTATTTTTAAAAATGAACTGAATTTATATTATTCTGTGTATGTGAACTCACGTACTTCGATTGTTCCATCAAGAATTCCTTGACGTGCTTCTTCAATCGCGTCTTTTGTTTCTTGAGGCATGTCTTCGTGTACTACAAAGTCTACACCCTCTTCTTCAAGACCGATAGCTACGTTTTCGCCACCTTGGAAGTTACCTTCCATAGCCATAGTTGCTGATTGAGCAACTGCTGCACCAACGTTTTTAATCGTAGAACCAAGTGTTAAGTTTCCACCTTCGTAGTTCCCTTCTTCGCTTTGGTCACGGTCTACACCGATTACCCATAGGTCAGTATCTGATCCAGCTTCCATACGGTTACGTGCTTCTGTAAATACTCCGTTACCAACAGCTCCAGCTGCGTGATAGATAACGTCTACACCAGATTGATACATTACTGCAGCAATTTGTTGTCCTACACCTGCGTCACCAAAGCTGTCTGCATATTGAACGTCTACAACGATATCTGGGTTAACAAATTCAACACCATGTACAAAGCCTGTTTGGAAACGGTCAATAATTGCTCCTTTAACCCCACCAATAAATCCGATTTGATCTGTTTCTGTTGTTAAAGCTGCTGCAACTCCTGCTAAGAATGCGTTCTCTTGGTCACGGAAGTTTAATGATA
Source organism: uncultured Carnobacteriaceae bacterium (assembly GCA_964624875.1). Taxonomy (GTDB): domain Bacteria; phylum Bacillota; class Bacilli; order Lactobacillales; family Carnobacteriaceae_A; genus Atopostipes. The sequence goes on from CAZUZA010000034.1 coordinate 6,871, forward strand.
CGACGTTTGATAAGTCAACTACACTATCAACAATACCATACCAGCGATCTGGGTTTTGTTGAGCGACTGTCGTAATTGCATCCTCTAAAAGATAACCAATACCATAGATAACGTCAAAGCCATCTTGTGTAGCTGATTGCATATTTGTCATATATTGATCTTCAGAGTCTGACTGATAGTAGTTAATTGCTGATGAATCAAGACCATTTTCATCTACCCAATCTTTCATACCTTCCCAAGCTGACTGGTTAAATGAACGATCATCTACCCCACCAGTATCTGTAATCATAGCAATTGAGAAATCAGATGTTTCTTCATCTGTTGTCTCGCCTTCTGGTTCATCTACAGGTTCTTCTACTTCATCACCTATATCTGCTCCATTTTCTGTTTCCTCATCTGTGTCACCATTACCACAAGCTGCTAATAATAACGCAGACGCTCCAAACATTGCTAACTTTTTCCAATTTGCCATAAAATAACTCCTCCAATTTTCACACAGTATTTCACTATGTAAATTTTATGTTACTTTTACTTCAGTTATATAATACCATTGTTACATAAAAATTGAAAGCTAAAATCGTTAAATATGTAAAGGTTTTTATGCATTAAAGATTAATTAAAAACATTACAGAGCGAACGGAACCAATCTTTTCCTATATTTCGAGCGCTAGAAACGAACATAACCACAATATCGTGTATTGTGGTTATGTTACAAATTATTCAAATATATCGATACTTTCTTCCAAATCTTCATCTGGACTAGAAGGAATTAATACTTCACGAGGTTTTGAGCCGTCTTGCGCACTAACGATACCGTTCGCTTCTAAATCATCCATTATGTTGGCAGCACGGTTATATCCGATACGTAATCTTCGTTGTAGCAAGGAAATACTCGCAGTCTCTAGCTCTTTAACGACGTCAAAGGCTTCTCCATATAATTCATCACTACTCCCACCATTGCCTACTTTTGGCTCTTCTGTAGGAATCATCTCTTCGACATAATTCGGTTCCTGTTGATCTCTTACGAAATCTGTTATTGCTTGAATTTCAGCATCTGATACATAAGCACCTTGAACACGTGTCGGTTGGTTTGCACCCATCGGTTGATACAACATATCTCCTCGACCTAATAACTTCTCTGCACCATTCGCATCTAAGATCGTTCGTGAGTCTGTACCACTAGATGTTGCAAAAGCAATTCGAGACGGGACGTTTGCCTTAATCAAGCCTGTAATAACATCAACACTCGGTCTTTGTGTCGCAAGAATCATATGAATTCCAGCAGCTCGAGCCATTTGTGCAAGTCGAATAATGGAATCTTCAACTTCCTTAGCGGCTACCATCATTAAATCAGCTAACTCATCTACGACTACTACAATATATGGTAATTTTGGAGGAACATTTTCTTCCCCTGAATCTTTTAATAATTGAATGTGCTCATTATATGAGTCAATATTACGCGTACTACTCATAGCAAATAACTCATAACGATTTTCCATTTCTTCTACCACGTTCTGTAGTGCACGTGCAGCCTTTTTAGGTTTCGTAACAACTGGTGTTAATAAGTGTGGAATACCTTCATACACGTTTAATTCAACCATCTTAGGGTCAATTAACATTAACTTAACTTCATGTGGTTTTGTTCGAAGTAGTAAACTAGAAATAATGACGTTAATCCCTACAGATTTACCTGATCCCGTTGCACCTGCAATTAATAAATGGGGCATTTTACCTAAGTTTGCAGTTGCCACATTTCCACCAATATCTTTCCCGAGAGGTACTTCTAATGGATGGTTGTAAGCACCAGATTTCATTTCTTCCATAAGATCACTGTAATGAACAACCGTTATCTCCGAGTTTGGTACTTCTATTCCAATTAAAGCTTTACCAGGGATTGGTGCTTCGATTCGGATATCTTTTGCAGCTAAAGCCAAAGCTAAATCATCGGACAGTCCAACAATACGACTAACCTTAACACCTGTAGCTGGTTGAATTTCAAACTTTGTTACAGCTGGCCCTAGATTTGCTTTCACAACTTTTGCTTCGACACCAAAACTTTCAAATGTTTCTTCTAATTTTTTAATGTTTTGTTCGATTATCGAATATTCATTCGATTGGTCTTGAGAAGGATGCTTATCTAATAACGATAATGGTGGTAACGTGTAATCTTCATTCTCATCATCAGACACAAAGTTGATCGTTAAATCTTCTGCTACATCATTATCTTCTTTAGCTTTCTCTTTTTCTTCTGGCAAATGAACATCACCAATTGGCAATGAAGTTTGCTTCATACCTTCTATAGGTACAGGCTCTCTTTTTTCTTTTATGGTTGCTTTTTCTTTAACTTGTGGTACGAATATTTCAGCTTGTTTATCAGATTTTTTCTTATTCTTTTTAGATGATTCTTCTTTAGAATCAAACTGAATATTGTCTGCTAAACCATTCTTTATACGAACAAAAATTTCTTTCAACCAATTGAAAAAAGTTTTTATCATATTTTTGATTTGTGTAAACAATGTATTATATGAGAAGTTTCCAACACTCATAATACCGATAAAACAATTAATACCAATAAAAATATACGTCCCAATATTTGCAAAGAGGAAATAACTAATGCCATATAGTACTGCACCAATCATCCCACCACCAATTGATTCTGAAACCGTATTTACATCAAACAAACCTAAAAACCGTCTCCATGTAGCTGACAAAATATTTATATCTGCTTCCATAATAGGTTCAAATAATCTTAAATGTAAAAATACAAGTAATGCGGTATACAATAACAAGCTACCGACAAAACGATGTGTACTAAATTTCGGGTTTTCTCCATAAAATATATAGTGGACTCCCAGTAAACTAGCTAGAACGGATAAAACGACATATGTTTCACCAACAAATAGTCGGATGATATTGGCAAAGAAGTTGCCAACGAAACCAAATTCTCCAATAGCTAATACACTTATAAAAATAATAATAATACCTAATATTTCTATCGAATAGCCCTTCTTCTTTTTTCTTCCACGCTTACGTGTCTTGCTCATCCTGATCACCTTACTCTCTAAAGAACTACTCTTTCATTATATCACGAATAATATGAATGTTTTATGGTTTTTTATTCGTTTGTATCTTTTCATATAATACTGATTAGTTGACCCTTAAGTATGATACTCGTTAAAATAGGAGTACCTACTATAGAGAGGGGTACAAATAATGACTTCAATATTCAACCAATTCTTTAACAACAATAAAAATAATCGAGAACCTGGTGAAATCATTTATAAAAATGAGAAACCAAAGGATATGAACTTCCTAAAAATAAAAGCGAATATTTATGGCGTTGTCCAGGGAGTAGGATTTAGATTCACTACTGTACAGCTCGCTAAAAAACTAGCTATTAATGGTATTGTGCGAAATGAAAATGATGGGTCTGTTTATGTAGAAGCTACTGGGGATGAGGAGAATATGGAGAATTTCATTTCAGGATTGGCAAAGGGCCCTTCTCCAAGTGCGCGTGTCGAAAAAATGGAGGTAACATTTGATTCTTCTGTGACTAATTATAACGGATTTGGTGAACGTCATTGAAAATCTATTATTATTACTGTATCATTTAGAATATCAGAATTTTAGAATGGAATGAAAAATGTGAACACTCGAAAATTAAATACACGTATGAAAAAGTATATTTTAACAGGTGGGTTGTTATCAACCGTCCTGTTTTTATCTGGTTGCGTTCGTTTTGACGTAGAAACCGGTGCACCACAAGGAGCTTTAGCCGAAATCGTTTATCGATTTTTAGTTATTCCTTTAGGACAATTTCTAGATATTTTAGCAGGCTTCATTGGAAACTATGGAGTTGCTATCATCATCTTCACGATACTATTTAGATTACTCCTAATTCCGTTAACACTAAAGCAACAAAAAAGTATGACAGAATCACAAATTAAGATGCAAGCCATTCAGCCTATCACTCAAGAAATTCAAGCTGAAATCCAAGATACAGATGATGCTGCAGAAAAACAAGCATTAAACATGGAATTAATGGAAGTATATCGCGAAAACGATATTAACTTAGGAGCACAACTTTCAGGTTGTTTCCCGTTATTATTACAAATGCCTATCTTCATCGCTATGCTCCAAGTTTTACGTGGATCTGAAGCTATCGCAAATGCTTCGTTCTTAGGTATGAGCCTTGGTGAAAACAGCGTGGTCTTAGCCGTCTTAACTGGTATCGTCTACTTCATTCAGTCAAGAATGATGATTGCAGCTATGCCGGAAGAATCACAAAAGTCTGCTGGTATCTCAATGTATATCTCACCAATCATGATGCTATTCATTGGTTTCTCAAGTCCTGCTGGAATCTCATTATACTGGTTCGCTTCTGGTCTGTTCAGTTTAGTTCAACAAGCTTACAATACATTTTACTTTAAGCCGAAATTAGAAGCTGAAGCGAAAGAAAAAATGGGCGATATGAACGTTTCTCGTAAGAGAGCTCCTCGACCAAAAATGACTAAGAAAACAGAAGAAAGAGATTCAACGGTTCAGAAAAAGAATAACCGTAATCGAAATCGCAACAACAGCAATCGTAATCGTAACGCTGGTAAACAACAACGTAATAAGTGATTAAGCTAATAAAAAAACTCGCTGGAGGAATAATCCTCAGCGAGTTTTTTTTATTCTATAATCGGTAAATAGACTCTAAAGATTGAGCCATGATTTTCTATACTATCCACAGAAACATGTCCACCATAAGATTCAACTAACTCTTTTACAATTGGTAAACCTAATCCTGTTCCACCCTTTTCACGACTTCTTGCGCGATCTACACGATAAAATCGGTTAAAGATTTTCTTTAAATCATCTTGTGACATGCCTGATCCAAAATCCTGAATTGCGACATTCACTTGATTATTGTGTAGCGCAAGCGAAACGTGCACTTCTTTCCTATCTGCTGAATACTTAATAGCATTATCAAGTATATTCACAAGTACTTGCTCCAAATGATTTCGATACATATTTACATAAATTTCGTCATCTGCATCATTATCTATAAGAATTGAGAAATCAGGATATAGCATTCTAAAGTTCGATACTAACTGTGTGACGATTTCGACTATGTTTGTCGTTTCATTTCTGTAATACACATCAATCTCATGTGCTCTTGATAAATCTAACATTTCTTGAACCAATGATTTCATTCGTTTTGTTTCTTGAAGGGATGCTTGAATAGATTCTTCTAATATTTGAGGATCATTCTTGCCCCAGCGATTGAGCATTTGTAAATGCCCTTCTACTACTGCCACTGGCGTTCTCAATTCATGCGAAACATCTTCTACGAACTCTTGTTGATTCTTAATGTTATTTTGCATCAAGTCAACCATCTCATTATATGTTCTGGCTAATTTTGATAGCTCATTATTCTTAGTCCCTTCGTCTAATCGAACATCAGATTCCAGGTTATTTTGAATAGACTCCATTGCTTCTGTAAGACGAGTAATCGGTCGTACAAAAAATGTCACTAATAATAAGCCAATAATTGAACTAAATATTAAGGCCGCTAAACCAATGATTATAATTGAGCTTTCAATCTCAGTTATCATCTGATGGAAACTTTCCAATGAATGAATTACCTGAATATGTCCCAGTAATTCATTCGTGTAGTTTGAATAAATGGGTTCCGTTAAGGATAAAGCCATCCCATAAGGACCGTTTATATCTGTTAAGCGTCTTTTCTCACTCGCTAAGAACCGATACTCTTGTGGATCAGTTTCATAAATGAGTCGTTCGCGTACATCATATACTTTAACGACGATTCCACCTTTTGTAAGAGATATGGGTGGCGTATAATCTTCAGTCCGTTCAATTTCATACCTTGGTGCAGGTATAGGGCCTAATTCAATTTCAGGTTCCTCTAACATATTGGCCGTTGAGTCTTCTGTTAATGGGTAAAAATGATTACTGAAACGATTTGATAATTCATCCATTAACTCATCAACTTCTTGAGCTTCTGTGTCTATTACGACTTTTTGAAATGTATTCATCAAGATATAGGAAAAAATAGAGAAAGTAAGAAAGATAACAATCATGGTCAAGAACGTCCAACGAACTCGGACTGTAGACCCATCCCGTTTTTTTCTTTCTAGTTTCTTTCTCATGTTCGCATCACATACCCCATTCCACGAACTGTTTGAATATAACTATCCTCATTTGGCTTATCTAATTTATTACGTAAGTAACGAATATAAACATCCACAATGTTTGTTTCAGCTTCTTTTTCGTACTCCCATACTGAGTTTAATAACACTTCACGAGAAAGTACAACGTTTAAGTTACCCATTAATTCGACTAGTAATTCGTATTCACGTTTTGTTAACTCGATGATTTCTTCACCACGACGAATCACACGATTTTCTTTTTCAACAATTAAATCACGATATTCTAAAGTCGTTTGTTGAATACGATTCTTTTCGTTTTCAATGTTGATACGACGGTCCAAAGCACGAATACGAGCTAATAGCTCTTCGATTTCAAAAGGTTTTGTAATGTAATCATCTGCACCATGGTCGAATCCAGATACCTGGTCAATAATTGAATCACGAGCCGTCATCATAATAATTGGCACATCACTAACTTGACGAATACGTCGTGCAACATCTAACCCATTTAATTCTGGCAACATTAAGTCTAATAAAATTAAGTCCCACTCTTTATCAGGATCCGTTGCGGCTTGTAATCCAGACCTTCCGTCGTTATAGACTTCCGTATCCATTCCTTCATGATTTAATTCTAATTCAACAAATCTTGCTAAGTTTTTTTCATCTTCTATGATTAATATATTTTTCATTGGTTGTCCTCCATATACATTTGCATTGGTTTGAAATGGTGTAAAAGCTCATTTAAAACCCACTAAGTATTCATATGATAGCATACTTTTCAAATTTTCGTGAATGTTTCTTTCATCATTTTCTAACTTTTTGCTCGATTTTTCATAAAAAAAACAAAATAACACAAAAACATAAAAAATCGGGTATTTACTTTGAAAAGAAATACCCGAAAATAATATTCTATTTAAAAGCCAATTAGCTCCAGTCTTCTTCTCCGTTGTCACCATACCAGTCAAAGTGGAAGCTACCTTCTTTGTCTACTCGTTCATACGTGTGAGCTCCGAAGTAGTCACGTTGAGCTTGGATGATATTTGCTGGCAGACGCTCAGAACGATATGAATCGTAATAAGCTATCGCTGATGAGTAAGCTGGTACTGGTACTCCTGCTTGTACAGATAACCCAACAATATCACGAACAGATTGTTGATACTTTTCAGAAATTCCTCTGAAGTAATCGTTCAATAATAAGTTTGGTAAGTCTGCATTTTCGTCATATGCATTTGTAATGTCTTGTAAGAAACGAGCACGGATAATACAACCTGCACGCCAAATCTTAGCAATTTCACCATACTGTAAATTCCAGTCGTATTCTTCTGATGCCATACGCATTTGTGAGAATCCTTGCGCATAACTCATAATTTTACTGAAGTATAGAGCTTGTCTTAATTCTTCAAGCACTGCTTCATGATCAATGTTTAAGTCTTTCTTCTCTGGTTTTGCAAGAACTTTACTTGCTGCAACACGTTCTTCCTTCATTGCTGAAATGTAGCGAGCAAATACAGCTTCTGTTACAGTTGGAAGTGGTGTTCCTAAATCAAGCGCTTCTTGAGAAGTCCATTTTCCTGTACCTTTATTTCCAGCACGGTCTAAAATGATATCAATAACATGTTTTCCAGTACTTGGATCAATCTTCGTTAAAGCGTCAGCAGTAATTTCAATTAAGAAACTATCTAATTCGCCTTCGTTCCACTCTTTA
>CAZUZA010000035.1:0-9148 GCA_964624875.1 uncultured Carnobacteriaceae bacterium
GTCAGCAGTAATTTCAATTAAGAAACTATCTAATTCGCCTTCGTTCCACTCTTTAAAGATTGCTGCAATTTCATCATTCGATAGCTCTAATAACTCACGCATAATATGGTAAGTTTCTGCAATTAATTGCATATCACCATACTCAATACCGTTATGCACCATTTTTACGTAGTGACCTGCACCATTTGGACCGATGTAAGTAACTGTTGGCTCACCATCAGCAGGAACTTTCGCAGCAATTTGCTCTAAAATAGGAGCAACTAAGTCATAAGCTTCTTTTTGTCCACCTGGCATGATTGAAGGTCCTAATAAAGCGCCCTCTTCTCCACCAGATACGCCTGTACCGATGAAGTTAATACCTGACTCTGCTAATTCTTCATTACGACGCATCGTGTCTTTAAAGTACGTATTTCCGCCATCAATCAGCACGTCACCTTTATCTAAGAAAGGTAAAACTTGTTGAATAACAGCATCTGTCCCTGCACCAGCTTGTACCATTAATACAATACGGCGAGGTTTTTCTAACGAATCAACAAAATCTTCAACAGTCGTTTGTAAATGTAAATCTTTATCTGGATTTTCTTGAATAACTTCTTCTGCTTTAGAAGTTGTACGGTTATAAATCGAAACAGAGTAGCCGCGACTTTCAATATTTAGAGCTAAGTTTTTACCCATAACAGCCATTCCAATTACACCAATTTGTTGTTTACTCAAATGAATCTCTCCTTTTTATAAAACGTTCATCTAAATCATAGCAAATTCTAACCAAAATAAAAAGTCTGTATTCCATCTTGACAAGTTTTCTTCTCTCGCTTACAATTTTATGAAAGAAAAGGGGATCAAAATGTCAAAAAACAAAACAAGAAATAAATTAGCTAAATCAGTTATCATCCTAGTCGTACTAGCAATGTTACTACCAATTGTAGCTGTCCTATTCAGTTTATAATATATTTATTAAGATCGTGTGTAAAAATTATTTTTTACACACTTTTTTAATGCCTTTTTTTAAAGTTTGCTTCTTAATTCTTTTGCAGCTTGAACGGCCCCTTGTGTAATTTCATTACCAGATAACATTCTAGCAATTTCATTAATTCGCTCTTCTTCCGTTAAAATAACCGTTTCAGTAGTTGTTCTATTCTCAAAAATAGACTTTTTAACATACAAATGATTATCTGCAGTTGCTGCAACCTGAGGCAAATGCGTTATGCACAATACTTGCGAATGAATAGATACGGAATGAATTTTTTCTGCGATAGCTTGCGCCACGCGCCCACTTACACCAGTGTCAATTTCATCAAATATGATACTCGTAATGCCTTGAGATTTTGCAAAAATAGTTTTTAATGCAAGCATAATTCGCGATAACTCCCCACCAGAAGCTACTTTGGTCAGAGGTTTCTCAGGCTCTCCCGGATTGGTCGAAATATAAAACTCAACATCATTCAAACCATTTTTGTGAAATGTTGGTGTTCCCTCTAGATTATCTTCCTCTTTGAAGCGAACTTTAAAGAGAACTTTATCCATATACAATGCCTGTAATTGTTCATGAATGGCTTCTTCTAGCAAAACTGCCACTGCTTTTCTTGCACTAGATAACTTAGATCCTTTATCCATTAACTGTTTTTCAAGTCGAGCTAGCTTTTCAGATAATTCTGTTTTAGATACGGATCTATTTTCAATACTATCTAGTTCTTCTACAGCCTTCTCATAAAAATCTAAAATTTCAGCAATAGTGCTCCCATATTTTCGCTTTAATTGCTGAATCAAGTTTAGACGACTAGCAATTTCATTTAGTCGACCTTCATCGAACTCCTGATAATCCAACTCTTGATAAATGGCACTGGCAACCTCTTGCAATTCATAAAAAATACCATTGACACTTTTTGAGATATCTCCTAATGACTGATCCACTTCTGCAATATCTTCAAGTTCATCCATAGCCTTACCTACTAATTCTAAAGCATTTGGTTCACTTTCCTGTAATACTTGATAACTAATGGTTAATGCATTCATAATGGTTTGATAATTGGCTAGTCTTCTTTCCTCTTCTTCCAACTCTTCTTCTTCGCCAACGACTAAGTATGCATCTGCAATTTCATTCGTTTGGAAACGCAAAATATCAATTTTTTGAGCTGTTTCTTGTTCTCTATCTTGCCAATCCATATATTGTTTCATTAACTTACGATATTCCATATAATCTTCTTGATAAGCAGCCTTTAATGACGATACCTTTTCTTTCCCAAAATAATCTAGAAGGGAAATATGGTGCTCACTTTGCATCAATTCTTGATGCTCATTTTGTCCATGAATATCAATTAAATAACTACCAATTTCCTTCAATAATCCAATCGTAACAATCGAGCCATTCACACGACAAACACTACGTCCATTGCTATATATTTCACGTTGAATCATTAAAACACTTGCATCATATTCAATCGATTCATTTTCAAATATTTGATTTAACTGCTTACTCTCTGGCATTTCAAAATGCCCTTCAAGGACACATTTATTGGTGCCATGACGCACATAGTCCGAAGAACCTCGACCACCAGCTAATAAGCCAACTGCATCAATAATAATTGACTTTCCGGCACCAGTTTCACCCGTTAACACCGTCATTCCTTTATGAAATTCCAATGAAATGTCTTCGATGATTGCAAAATTATGAATTCTTAATTCGTATAACATAACGATCTCCTTCCAAACAACATAGTCATTCGTCTTTCGATGTTGTTTCGTTAATGACTTGAGTTATTAACGAAGGGATATTTATTTCATGCTTGCCTTCTTTAATAAAATAGGCTAAAAACTCAATATTTCCTTTGGTACCTGTAATAGGAGAAATCGTCAAGTCAGCTAGTGAAAACCCAATAGTCCCTGCAAAAGAAATGACATTTTCTAATACGTGTTGGTAAACTTCGGGATCCACTACAATGCCCCCTTCACCAATATCTTCACGTGGTGCTTCAAATTGTGGCTTGATTAAAGCAACCACTTCTCCTTGTTCAGGTAAAATGTCAAACAGAGGTGGTAAAATAAGTTCTAGTGAAATAAAAGAAACATCAATTGTCGCTAATTCTGGCACACCGTTTTTGAAATCTTCTGGTTTCGAATAACGGAAATTCGTTTGTTCCATTACGACAACTTGTTCGTGACTTCTTAATGACCAAGCCAACTGGTTTGTACCCACGTCTAAGGCATAAACAAGCTGTGCCCCATTTTTCAAGGAAACATCCGTAAAACCACCTGTTGAGGCACCAATATCTAAGACAATCTTATCTTCAAGCGAAAGATCAAAGTGATTAATCGCCTTTTCTAATTTGAATCCACCACGACTTACATATTTCTTTTCTTGACCTTTAATATATAATTCCGTATCTGCTGCAAGCTTTTCGCCAGCAGTCAGAATTTTTATTTCTTTCGTCGTAAAAACTTTGCCGCTTAATATAAAGGATAAAGCTTCTTGTTTCGATTCAACCAAGCCTTGTTCAATTAATAAGTCGTCTACTCTTTTCTTTTTCACTTACTTGTACTCCTTAAGTGCTAATGATTCAGCAAAACTAATTAATAAATCTGGATTAAACGAGGCATCTTGTTTCTGAATGGCTTGTAAACTGTCTTTAGCACTCGTTAAACGCTCATTTAGTGCTTCAAAAGATTTATCCAAACCTAATAAGGATGGATATGTGCTTTTTCCTAATTCAGCGTCTGTTGCAACACCTTTACCAAGCTCTTCTTCGGTCCCCACGACATCTAAAATATCATCACGTATTTGATAGGCAATGCCAATTTCCATTGCATAATCAGCTAATTTTGAAAGGATTGCATCCGATTTATTGGCAATAAGACCACCTGATACAGTTGCCATTTTGATTAATGCCCCTGTTTTACGTAAGTGAATTTGTTCAATCGCTTCTAGATCGAGACTGGAATTTTCGCCATCGATATCTGCTTTTTGGCCACCGACCATTCCTTCAAAACCAGAAGTTTTGGCTAATAATTGAACTAACTGAACCTTAATATTCGCATCAAGGTCATTCTTCGTGATGACTTCAAAGGCTAATGTTAATAGCGCATCCCCAGCCAAAATCGCTGTCGCTTCATCGAACTGAATATGATTCGTTGGTTTTCCTCTTCTTAAAACATCATCATCCATCGCTGGCAAATCATCATGAATTAAAGAATACGTATGAATCATTTCTAGCGCCGATGCTGCAGGAAAGCCATCTGTAACTTCGTGACCAAATGATTTCAAAACAGCAAGCAGTAATAATGGACGCAATCTTTTTCCATTTGCATCTAAGGAATAGTTCATCGCATCTTCTACGTTTGTACCACTTACAGAGTGAATATGACTTAGTAAATAGCTATCGAAATCATTTAAAATCATTTCACTAAAAGATTTAAAGTCGCTTGTCATGTTCCCACTCCTTAGGCATTCTCTTCAAGTAATTCTTCCGATCCATCCTCTGTAACAATTTTCGCTAATGTTTCTTCAGCTTCTTTGAGTGTCTTTTTTAAATCTCTACTTAATGTAATACCTTCTTGAAATTTGTCTAATGCCTCTTCTAAAGGAACATCTCCACGCTCTAACTGCTCGACAATTTTCTCTAATTCTACTAAAGATTCATCAAATGTTTTTTCTGTTGCTACCATATCATTACTCCTTATCTACTTGCTTTTCTTCAATTTTTGCCTTCACAAAGCCATCCGTCATGCGAACAGAAATCTGTTCACCAACTTGTAAATCCCCTACCCTTTTTACAACTTTATCTTCCTGTTCCACCACAGCATATCCTCTATCTAATATTTTAAGTGGGGACAAGTGATCCAACGCCCGAATAGAAGAATCAATTTTATAGTTTTTATCTTTTAAATAAGCTAGTGTTGTTCGCTCTAATTGAGTCGTTAAATAATCAACTGTATTTTGTTTTTCACTTATCATAGCTTTTAATGGCAGGCTTTGTAAACGTTGAGTACGCATATCCGCAAGCTGTTTCTTATCTCTTAAAATATTTTCAATACGATTAATCATATCCATTTCAAGTTGATCAACATTTTGCATATATCCATCATAAAGTCTTTTTGGTTGCCTAAAAATAATCGAACTTGTAACTTTTTGAAGTTGACTATTTAAATATTGAATTTTCGCTTGAAATACCCGTAACATTCTTTGTTCATATTCATCTAAACGGATGAGTTCTTCCGTCAAAACAGGAACAGCCAATTCTGCTGCTGCTGTTGGAGTCGCTGCACGTAAGTCAGCCACTAAATCCGTTAGTGTCGTATCCGTCTCATGCCCTACAGATGAAATAATGGGTGTATTAGCTTTCGCAATAGCACGAACGACTTTCTCCTCATTAAATGAGAATAAATCTTCAAAAGATCCACCACCTCGTCCAACAATTAATGTATCAAAGTTACCCATTTTTTCAGCACGTTCAATACTACGTACGATTGAATCTGCAGACATTTCACCTTGAACCACTGTTGGAAATAAGACAACTTCAGCGATTGGATATCTTCTTTTTACAGTTGTTAAAATATCTTGAATAACTGCCCCAGTTTGACTTGTAATAACGCCAATTCTTTTTGGGTATTTTGGAATGGGCTTTTTCAAATCCGCTGAAAACAAGCCTTCTTTAGATAATTTTTCTTTCGTCTGTTCATACGCTAAATATAAAGCACCGACACCATCTGGTTGCATATTATCAATAATAATCTGATAGTTTCCACCACGTTCGTATACGGAAACACGGCCTTCGATTAGCACACTCATGCCTTCTTCAAGCTCAAACTTTAGTTTTCGAGCACTACTATTGAATAACACAGCCGAAATAATCGCTTGTTCATCTTTTATACTTAAATATTGCGTTTGTCCTCTTCTTCGCGAATTATAGTTTGATATCTCACCTTTTAAATACACACGGTCAAGATAAGGATCTCGTTCAAACTTTCGCGCTATATACCTTGTTAATTGTGAAACGGATAGATATTGCTCCACACACTTCACTCCAATTCTGTATCCTTTGGTCACTCAAAAGAAAAAGAAGCCCTCATTAGGCTTCTTTAGTATCTAAAATTCCTTGAAGCACACCGTTAACAAATTTACTCGCTTTATCATTATTAAAGGATTTTGTCATTTCTATTGCTTCGTTCATAACTATTCTAGGGTCGATGTCATCGTTGAAATATAACTCGTAAGTTGCAATTCTTAAGATTAACAAGTTTGGAATATCAATTCTTTTAATGGTCCAATCTTCTAAACGATTCTCGATTTGCTCGTCAATTAATTCTTGATTATCTAAAACACCATTCACAATTTGTGTTAAGTATTCTAGTGCATCAACGGCAATATTCGTTGATACATCTTCACCTGGTAGAGCTAATTTTAACGCTTCAATATCGTTAAGCTCTTCATCCACTATATTTAAGTCATACGTTATTGCATTCGAAATAGCATCTTCTCGGGATGAACGAAAATTATGTGCTAACGAAAATAATGCTTGAAACGCTTTGACACGTATAAAACGTCTTACTGTCATCAATTTTTCTCTACTCCTAAATCTAAATCACTTGCAGTAAGAACATCAATAGCTGTTGTTTGCTCTGGAACTATACCAACAATATGAACATTCACTTCTGCTAATTCAACTTCCGTCATATAATATACTTGTTCTCTAACATTCAGTTGAATTTCTTTCGCGATTTTCGGTACGTTTACACCGTATTTAATATAACAATATACATCTACAGAAGTTCCTTCTTCATCGGCATCTAATGCTACACCTTTTGAATGCTCACTGCGTCCAAACATTGTTCTTAAGTCTTTACGCATGCCATAAACTCCATCAAGTTCAAGTGTTGCAATTCCAATAATTACTTCTAAAACCTCAGCTGAAACTTTAATTTCACCAAGAGGATTGTTTTTATCCGAAGTTTCAATCATTTGTTTTCCTCCTTATAGAAAAAGAAATTAAGCTCGTGAACTATACGATCCTTCTTCTGTATTAACTTCTAGCTTATCTCCAACGTTGATAAATAAAGGAACAGTTATTACAGCACCTGTTTCTAATTTAGCTGTTTTTGATCCACCACTTTGTGTGTCTCCACGAATTCCTGGTTCTGTTTCAATAACTTCTAAAACTACTTTAGATGGCAATTGAACACCGATTACTTCACCTTCGTAGCGTTGAATATCAACTTCCATACCGTCTTTCATGAACTTTAATTCATCTTCAATCTGTGCAGTTGGAATACCGATTTGTTCATATGTTTCAATATCCATGAACATATGTAAATCATCCGCTTCGTAAAGATATTGCATCGTATTCGTTTCGATATGAGCAGTGTCTAACTTTTCTCCTGCTCTAAATGTTACGTCTTGGTTGCCACCTGTACGTAAGTTTTTTAATTTTGAACGAACAAACGCTTGTCCTTTACCAGGCTTAACGTGTTGGAATTCAATTACTCGCCAAATATTGTCTTGATATAAAATTGTTTGTCCTCTTTTTAAATCGTTTGATGTGATCATATTATCACCTTTCACCTATATTATAGTCGTTGGTTATTTTACCATGAATAATGGTTATTATCTAAAGGCATTCTTTAAATTTACGATTAATTATAAAATAATTAATTCTTTTGGAGCTGTCATTAAGTTTTCGTTTCCATTTTCCTTAATAACAAGGTCGTCTTCAATACGAACGCCACCTAAACCAGAGATATAAATACCTGGTTCATTTGTAATCACATTATTCACAACAAGTTTTTTATCGTTTCTAAAGCTAATTCCAGGTCCTTCATGTACCTCTAAACCAATCCCATGACCTGTTGTATGGCCAAACTCTGGTCCATAGCCGTGCTCTGTAATGTAATCTCTAGCAACAGCGTCTAGTTCTGCACCAGTCATACCTGCTTTTGCAACTTCTGCAACACGTTTATTCGCTTGATAAACAATCTCATATATTTCTTTCATCTTTTCACCAGGATCACCGACTGCGAATGTACGCGTCATATCGGATACATACCCTTTGTAATAGCAACCAAAGTCGATTGTAACCATATCACCTGTTTCAATAACTTTTGAACTAGCGACACCATGAGGCATAGCTGACCGAACACCACTTGCTACGATTGTATCAAATGAGACGCCTTCAGCTCCTTCTTTACGCATATAGAAATCTAATTCATTAGCAACTTCAATTTCTGTAACACCTGGTTTTACAAAACCTAAAATGTAGTCATACGCTTTTTCAGTAATTTCAATCGCTTCTCTAATAATTTGAATTTCACTTTCCGTTTTAACTTCTCGTAACTCTTCAACGATTCCTTTAACTGGAACAAGTTCTGAGTCAATTATTTCATTAATTGTTTCAAATGTTGAAAAAGTGATGTTTTCAGATTCAAAACCAATTTTCCCAATTTTTTCTTTTTCAGCAATTTTAGCAACTTCTTCAAAGATAGAACCTGTGTTTTTAATAATTTCAAAACCAGTTGCTTGTTCTGCTGCTTGATCTGTGTAACGGAAGTCCGTTACAAAATAGGCATTGTCTCTCGTAATAAAGACTAAACCTGTTGAACCTGTAAAGTTTGATAAGTAACGTACGTTGTACATATTCGTAACCAAAAGAGCCTCGACTCCATTTTTTGCGAGGACTGCTTGAACATTTTTTACTCGTTGCATGATTCGTCACCCTTCTAATAAATACTTTATAATATTTATCGTATAATCTACTCTTAATTATATCAAAAATTTCATCACAAATATAGAGAACAATCTATAAAATGAAAGAATTATATAATCTTTCATTCATTCGCCTTCAATTGCATCCATAGCTTTTATAATTGCATTGCGAAAACCATTTTCTTCAAGTGCTGCTACGCCTTTAATAGTCGTTCCACCCGGTGATGTAACAGCATCTTTCATTACCCCAGGATGCTCATTTGTTTTGAGTTGCATCTTCCCTGTTCCTGCCAGCATCTGACTCGCTAGTCGATACGCATCCGCTCTAGACAAGCCATATTTGACTGCACCATCCGCTAAAGCTTCAATAAACATTGCCGCAAATGCCGGGCCACACCCCGCTAAAGTTCCAGCGACACTCATTTGATTCGTTTCAACATACTGGACAAGCCCTAATTT
>CAZUZA010000035.1:9248-14126 GCA_964624875.1 uncultured Carnobacteriaceae bacterium
CTCTTCATCTACTGGTGTCTCTTCATCTGTTTCAACCATTGTTGTTTTCGTATAAGATGCACCATTTGCTAAAGTCAACGTTAGTTCATATTTCAAAGCTTCGCTTGCTTTCACTTTCGTTATGAACACATCGCCTAATGATGTAACAACTTTCCCGTTGAGCGGGATTGATTCATTTTCCAATTCATTCCGTAAAATCGTCTCGCTCATATTTAAAGCTGTTCTTGCTTGATAGGAATTGGTGAGTTGTTGTAATTGGATGACTTGATTACTAGCAATTTGAAACGCGGATTGAGCAAACAAGCCACTGAATAAAAGGAAAAACAAAGTGGATACCAGTAAATAACCATTTTCATTTGCTAGCTTCTTCATCATTCTTCAGCCCAACTTTCAACATAAATACTAGCCGTATACTGCTCACCGTTTTGAAACGTAACTTCCATGTTTAACCATTTGTTATCTCGACTAAATTCTTTAGCTGTTATTCCAGTCAACATTATTTGGTTCCCATTATTTCTAATGCGCGATAATTGTGAGAGGTTTGTCCCAGGTGAACGATAGATCACACGTGAATGTTTATTGCTTTCCTCTTCCCATTCTTCCACATGTATTTCAGATTTACCCACTGCGATGTAACGTGAGTCTTGTAAATGACTCTCTATTTGATTTAAAAAGAGATGCCACTCAATCTGTCGATCCCCTACATACGTATTTTTACGTTGCATTTTCGTGGAGACAATCATCTCGGAATGTAAAAAAAACGCTTGATTGATACCAGCTACGAGTAATAAAATGATGACCGAAGAAATCATTAATGATGTCAACATCTCAATCAACGTAAATCCTGCTTCATTCTTCAAAATTGATTTCATAAATTTCAATTCCTATCTGTTGGTCTTGATCGCTCGCAAATATCTTACTTTCATCAACAGTCCAATAATAATATTTGTCGCCTTCAATATACTCAGGCCATTCGTATGACTTTTCATAAACAGCACGTGCGAGTTCAACTTCTGTAGATTTTCTTTCCTGTAAAATGAACCAGTCAGTAATCAGAGGATAAATGAACATTAAAATTGTCGCCAAAATGGTTAAAGTGACTATACTCTCTAGTAGTAAATAGCCTTCTTCTTGCTTTAACTTATTGTCTAATTTCAAAACGACCACTTCCTAACCAATACGTAAAGGAGTAACTTCCTTTACTTGTATTAAAGTTGACTGTCCCTGACTTAGAAATATTACCGGTTCCTTTTAAAAATCTAAAATCAGCAAGACTCGTGCTTAATGAATAGTGCTCACTATCAAGCACCATTTTTCGATTTAACGGATGCTCTGAAGAGCCAATTACTTTAAAGTCGATAACATCTCCCTTGGATCCTTTATAAAATTGAACTTGAGTTGCCTCATCATTTAAAATTGCATGATTCTGCATCAACGTGACATTAGCAGATAATTCTTGAAAGAACGAGTCTACTTGTGTCGACTCAATCATTTTATCTATGGACAAGGTTGGAATAAGAATCATAATACTGACAATTAATAAAACCACTGTTAGCTCAATTAGGACAAAGCCTGATTCATTCTTTTCCATAAAGTGCATGGTTAACTAGGATTTTCATCTGGATTTTCATCTGGATTTTCATCTGAATTTGCTTTTTCATACGCTTTTAGTTGATCCGAAGTAATATATTCTTTTTTGACTAAATCATCTAAATTAATATCTTCTTCAACACGATTATTCGCTTTATATAATTCAATTTGAGCTTCTACGGTTTGAATAACAGCTTCATCTGTTGTGCCATTAACGTTATTCATTACCTTTGTAACATTCGGTACAAATATCACTATTAATAAAGCAATAACGACTAATACGATCGAAAGTTCAATCAACGTGAATCCATCTTCATTCTTCAACTTCTCAGTTAACTTTTTCATTTTTATAGTCCCTCCATTAAATTAAATACCGGTAACATTAATGCAGCGTACACAGCCAGAATCATGATTGCGACCAGGATAAAAATTAAGGGTTGAATCTTCCCCATTAACTTTTCGATTCGCTGATCAAATTGATTTTCGCAGTGGCTCGCATATACCAACATTTCTGTTCCTAGTTTCCCTAAATTTTCTCCATGACTAACGACTTGAATCCCTTCTTTATAAAAGAAGGGTAACGTTTCAATTGCAACATATATGGGATGGCCCAACTCCATTTGAACGGCCATATGACTCCCTGTTTCCTTTAATAACCTCGATGAATCCTCCCCTTTCATTATTTGAATAATTTCTTGAAAACTACAACCATTTAAAAGAAGATTGCCCCACTCTAAAAAGAAAAAATGGGAATAATAATCTTTTAAATATTGCTTTAAAATGGGAACCTTCGTTAAAACCTCGTACAGGTGGATTTTACTTAGTTCGCTAGATTTCTTATAGATAATATATGCGATGGCTGTTGCAAGGATGAGTGTGCCTCCGATAATTTGTGGGGAATAAAAGACAAATAATACAATTTTATTTGAGTACATATCGGCATCATTCCCCGTATTCATAAAGAGTGTTTCCATATGTGGCAAAATTAAGTAGCGCATCAAAACAAGCATGCCCAATAAAAACAACAGTAAGATGACTGGATAAGTCGCTAATGCACGTAGTTTTTTCTTCTTTTCGTTTGTCTCTAATAACTGATCGCCACATGCCACAACGGTTTCTGCATACTGCCCGTATTGATTCGCCAAATATATTTGCGCACAAACTTTTTCACTAAAGCCTACTTTTTCTAACTCTTTATGAAAGGAACTCCCTGTCATTAAGCCTTCTTGAATGGATGATATCCATATTTGTGTCATTCCTGTCTCAAATTTCACCAAAAAAGAAAGGGCTTCTTTCAGTGAATAACCTCCCGCTAACAGCATGCCGATTCGCTTCAGGAACAACCCTTTTTCGTTTGGTTTTTCACGGGATGATATACTGTAGGTAGGTTTCTTTTGAAATAAATCCATAGCTATACACCTTCTTCAATAATTGGTTAAAATGACGGAAGCGAGTTTGACTTTGAGTGTAATCTTCGAAACTTAGTTGATTCACTTCATGACTAGTCAGCACATCGTATAATGATGCTCGCTTCTTTTTCACCGAGTAATGCGTACAGTAACGATGGCAATTGCCTTCACACAGGCCACAAAATATTGGTAGAAGCTTTTGAAAGACGATAGCAATAATCGTTTGACGCAGCATCTCGTAAGACACACCTAATTCTTTCATTCTTGCCATGACACCTTCTGCATTTTTCGCATGGACACTTGCTATAATTAAGTGACCTGTTAATGCGCCTCGAATTGCCATCTTCGCTGTTTCTTCATCTCGTATTTCACCGACCATAATAATGTCAGGGTGGTGTCTTAAACTAGCTTTTAAAGAAGCTTCGTATGTATTCCCGGCTTTTTCATTGACTTGAATTTGTAAGAACCGTTCCTCTTCGATTTCTACAGGATCTTCAATTGAAATAACCTGCAGCTGGTTCTCTTTCATACGATCGCGAATCAACTGGTACATGGTGGTTGTTTTCCCCGAGTTCACTGGACCTGAAAAAAGGATGAGTCCACTTCGCAATTGAATAATATTTTTCATATAGCGCAATTCTTCTTGCAGAAATGTACTTTCTTCTAAGGAAATATCTTCTTGTACTTCTAATAAGCGGATAACCAGTGATTCTTGATTTTGATAGTTCGAAATAGTAGATAATCTCAAATCTAGCTGGCTATCATCCATTACGTTATAAACTAACGAACCACTTTGAGGCGCCCTTCTTTCACCTACATCCATACTGGCTTGATATTTAAAATACGAGACAACTCTTCGCCCCTCCTCTTCATCAATTTGATATTGTTTTACCATCTGTCCGTTTAATCGAAAATAAACGGTATAATGTGCTTTTTCCGGTAAAATATGAATATCACTCGTTCCAAACTCTTGTGCCGATAATAATAACTTTCTGACAAAGTCTTCAATGACCATTTCTTCCTCCTCTATACCTTTTTATTTATCCCCCTATATATATAGTCTGCAAAAGAATCGTAAATTCGCGAAACAAAATAAAAAAAACACCAAGATTCATTTAAAAAAGAATCTTAGTGTTTTTAATCATTTATTTAATTTTAAAATTCAGCATTGTGATAAACGTCATTCACGTCATCATCGTCTTCTAGTGCTTCGATTAAAGCGTCTAATTTTTCTCGACCTTCTTCATCAAGTGGAACATATAAACTAGGTACTCGCGTTAACTCAGCTTGTGCAAGTGTAAACTCTTTTTCTAATTCATCACGAACAGCTGCAAAATCACTAGTGTCTGTATAAATTTCAAATACTTCCTCAGAAGTCTCTAAGTCCTCGCCACCAGCTTCTAACACGGTCATTAACATTGTGTCTTCATCAACATCTAAACCTTCACGCTCAATCGCTATATAGCCTTTACGGTTAAACATATAGCTTACAGAACCTTTTTCGCCAAGGTTTCCATGGTTACGGTCAAATGCTACTCGAACATTCGTCCCCGTACGGTTTGTATTGTCCGTTAATGTCTCAACTAATATCGCTACACCGTTTGGTCCATAGCCTTCATAGTTCAATTCATGGTAGTTTGCACTTTCACTTGGGTCGGTCGCACGCTTAACTGCACGATCTATATTATCATTCGGCATGTTATTTGATTTAGCTTTATCTATTGCTAGTCTTAAAGCCGGGTTCATATCTGGATCAGGTCCACCATTCTTAGCCGCTTGATAAACTTCCTTAACTAACTTTTGGAATATCTTTCCACGTTTTTTATCTTGAGCACCTTTACGTTCTTTAATGTTGCTCCATTTTGAATGTCCTGCCATT
>CAZUZA010000036.1:0-9481 GCA_964624875.1 uncultured Carnobacteriaceae bacterium
CATTTTCTGGTTCATACGGTGGTACGTGCACGATGGAACACATTTTCTGGTTCATCCCACAGTATGAACCTAGTGGCATGCGTTTGTGACGCTTTTCCACTCGTCACGTTTAAAAAATACCACCTTATTCCCTACTCGCCCTTATAAAAGTAAAAAAGCAACGGCGCGCCGTTGCTGTCTAAAAGATATAGAATTTTTGGATAAGGTAGCCAACGAAAAATAAAGTTCCGTCTACGAGCATTTTTACGAAAGTCTCGTTCCAGCCGATGTGATTCACGATTAGAGTCACAAATAGAGCGGAGGCTAACATGTCGACGATGGCGAGTGTAATGTATTTTGGAAATGGTAAGGAGCGATGGTCCTCGTCTTTGAAGACGAGTCGCGCATTGATATTGTAATTGACGACAATCGACACGATGCGTGCGAGTGTGGTCGCGATTAAAATATAATACGTCGGTGACGCCTCTCGAATCAGCCATACGATGAGGGCAAAGAGTGCTAAGTCAACAGCTGTTGAGGCGAGTGACGACGCTGTAAACTTGATAAACTCTCTAAATCTACTCTTCATTCCTGCGGTTAATACCGGACACGTTCACTTCATCCGCTAAAAATCGGATGCGTTCCATAATACGTTTTGCTTTTAATGCACTCGCTTCACCTTTTTGGTTATAAGTTAGATGATCTTCTAATTGATCTAACGTAAAGTTCGAACTAAATAAAGTCGGTAACTCATTTTGCATACGGTATTGTAAAATAACGCCTAAAATATCATCACGGATCCAATCCGTTGGGTATTCGGCGCCAATATCATCCAACATCAAAATCGGTGCTGTCTTATAAGCATCTAACTTCTGCCCCGTTGTTTGGTCCCCAATGGAACTTCTCATTTCCGTTGTAAAAGTTGGATAATGCACTAAGGTTGAGGCATACCCGAATGTGGATAATTCATGGGCAATGGCTCCTAATAAGTAAGTCTTTCCAACACCAAAAGCCCCATTTAAGTAGAGTCCTTTATTAAAGGCATCTGGATTTTGGATATAATTCTCAACAAATTGTAAGGCCCGCGCAAATCCTTGCGCACGTGAGCTGGTCATTTCAAAGCCTTCAAACGTTGCTTCTTTAATGTCTTTTGGCATATAAACGGAACGAATTCGATTTTTCAAATCTTCTCGAGCACGTTCTGCTTGGTATTCTGGCGTCGCTTCATACGTGACTTCGATTCGTTTATTGTTGATCATGAGTCGAGGCGTATAACCGGGCATTAACTGCCCTTCCCCTCGTCTAGCTTTTTCTTTTTCTTTCACGAATTCATACAGATTCGCGGCACTGCGCTCAATGGAATCTGTTGTTAAGACATCTTGGTTATCCGTAATAAATTTAAACACCTCATCATCTTGCAACACTTCATTAATGATCTTTTCGTAGCGGTTGCGTACTTCTGATGAGCTGGTCATTTTGTCGAGGTAATCGCCAATGCTTTCCATTAATTATCCTCCTTCTGCTGACGTAATTTTCGAAGCTGTTCTAGGCGCTCTTGCATCGAGGCAGATTCCTCTTGCGATACAAGCTCATCTGTTTTTGGCTTCGGTTTCTTTTCTTCATTTGCCCAATCTGGCAATTTTTCATCTGGTTTTTTATTCTGGTAACGATTCGAATAATTCGTTTTGGCTCTTGGCGCGGCTTTTTTCGGCTGCGTATAAATATCTTTCAGCTTCGTCATAGCATCTTCGGCCAATTTCACATCGCTTTGGGCCCAGTCATTCGCAATCGTCATCGTATAATTTTTATCCAACATCGGACGACTCTTAATAATCAAGATATAGTTCATCAAGATATTAATCACTTCCGTACTCAGCGGCGACTGCTCCACTAACTCTTTCAGCACCCACTGTTCATTCGACGTCACAAAGCCACCCTTTTGTTCTTTAATCGAACTTAGGTAATCAGCAGGCGGGGTTTGCTTCGCATGACTGATAATAGACTTCTCTGCGTCTGAAAATCCACGGTCGTCTACTTCTACCGTCTCCGTCATTTCACGAGGAGGTTCGGGGTTGGTCTTTGTTTTTTGTTTGTTGGTGAAATTACGTTGCACATTTTGTGCGAGCTTATTTTTGTCGATCATCCCGGATTCGACATCCGCGCTCTCAAGCATGAGCGTCTGCATCGTCATCTCATCGATCCCGTAAACGACGTGAAAAGTGTAAATGAGCTCTTTCACTTCGCTGGTTAAGCTTTCTTTTTTGATGAAATGGCTGTCGAGGCCTGCTTTGAAAAATTTGTAGTCAAAACTATCCGTGTTTTCGATGGTTTGTGCCAGTCGTGGACGTTTTGGTGTGTCCATCGGCATGAAATCGGTTTGGGTGAGTGCTTGACTATTTTGAAAATCGACGTGATAAACATCTAGGAAGGAACGTGTGGTTTCTTCGTAGGCTTGTTTTTGGGATGGTTCATAAAGTAAGTCGTCTAACTGTGCTTGGAAGAGACGTTCTCCTATTTTTTCAACGAGTAATGTGCGCAGTAAACTGTCTTTGAAAAAGCCTTCTGCAGACAATGGTGGCACGACTTCGTAAATGTAATCGCGTGGCTCAGCATGCGAGCGGTAAATACGCAATAAACCGATCCCTTCTAGCCGTATGCGCGCATGGTAGAAATCGGGGATACCGATATCCAATTTCGTGAGGAGCTCCGAAATGGTTACTTGTCTCGTTTTCGCTTGAAAGTCCACGTCCGATACGAGCGAGCTATATAAAGCATACGCTGCCGTCCCAATGAGTGGCTGATACAAACGCGTTAAGACGTGCACATCTTTGAGTGTGAATGAATCAGTGGCTTCAATTTGGATAAAGTCTTTTGGATCAATTATTTTCCATGGGTAATTGTTGGACATTTGTACACGTCTCCTTTCTTTTTATTGATTTTATTTATTCAGTATCGGGTGTTTTACTGGATTCGTCGCGCTTTTCTTCGATGTTTCGCATCTCTTCCATGAACACACCGATGTCTTTAAATTCGCGGTAAACGCTAGCGAAACGAATGTAAGCAACGTCATCTATTTCAAATAATTCGGTCATGACATACGTGCCAATTTGGTCGGACGGTATTTCACGTAAGCCTTCGCCTCTAATTTTAGTTTCGACTCGGTCTACAATTTCTTCTTGTTGAGCGGCAGAGAATGGTCGTTTTTCGAACGCGCGATGAACACCACGTAAGATTTTCGAGCGGTTGAATTCTTCGCGATCGCCGTTTTTCTTAACAACGAGTAAGGGTGATTCTTCAATTCGTTCGTACGTTGTAAAACGGAAATCACATTTTTCGCATTCTCGTCGGCGTCGGATTGTAGTCGCATCTTCTGAAGGGCGACTGTCAACCACGCGACTACCACTATATGCGCATCGTGGGCATTTCATATCGATCAGTCCTTTAATTATGTTCTTCCAATTATAGCATAATGTTCGTGTTTTCGTGAAGATTCATCCCATTTTTTATCGAATTCGTTCACTTTACTTTTTTGTCTTGAATTCCGGAAATGCTGTAAATAACCACTCTTCTACTTGTTGGATGGTTTTTTCTAAGGTGTCGTTGTTGTCGATTAGGATATCGGCTCGCTGCGCCTTTTCGTCTAAGGACATTTGCGAGGCGATACGATTACGTGCATCTTCTTCCGATAAGTCTTCGTTTCTTTTAAGCAAGCGCTCAAACTGCGTGTCGCTATCGACATAAACGACCATGACGGTATCGACGGATTCTTCATAAGCACCTTCGTAGAGTAAGGGAATGTCTAAAACGATTAGAGGATGCTTTTCGGCAAGCAATCCTTCACGCTGGCGTTCGATTTCTTTGCGTATTTCCCCTTGGACGATTTCGTTGAGCTTTTTGCGTTTCGAGTCATATGTAAAAATGGCTTTCCCTAATTTTTGTCGGTCGACTTCGCCATTTTCTAAAATATAATCTTTGCCGAATATTTCTTCGATTTCATGAACAACGGGCTGACCGGCACGCATGACGTCACGCGCAACGATATCAGCATCCACAACGGGTATCTGCTTGTCTTTAAAAAAGTTACTGACGGTGGATTTGCCTGAAGCAATCCCACCGGTCAGCCCTAGTACAGTTGGCATACAATCACTCTTTCATTGCCTGGCATACTGGACAATAATGCGTCCCTCTTCCTGCAATTTTCATTTTTTCGATTTCTGTTTCACAGGTTACGCAAGGCTGCCCATCTCGGCCGTACACATTTAAATAGCTCTGATACGTTCCGACGTCACCAAAAGCGTTCTGGTACGAACGAATCGTTGTGCCACCACTCTTAATCGCATTGTTTAAAATGAGAAGCACGGCTTCATGTAGACGGATTTCTTCGGCATCCGTTAGGCGATTCGCAGGAGTCGCTGGATGAACTTTCGCCTTGAATAATATCTCATCGGCATAAATGTTTCCAATCCCCACTACGATTTGTTGATCGAGTAAGACGCCTTTAATCGCTTTGGTACGGCGGGTTAAGAATTCTTGCATTTCTTCTAATACGAAATCTTCGGCCGTTGGTTCTGGTCCTAATTTCGCTAAGGATTTATGGTCGAACTCTTCTCCTTTTGGTACTAAACTCATGCGACCAAATTTACGAACGTCATGATAAATTAGTTTTTTTCCACTCTTTAAGTGGAAAATCACGTGCGTATGGTTGCTACGACGAGGCAGTGTCCAATCTTTTGTTGGTTCAACGAGATTGTACTTCCCTTCCATACGCAAGTGCGAAATCATCACATCATCGGTAAAGTAAAAGAGTAAGAACTTGCCACGGCGATCGACTTTCTCAATCATTTGCCCCATTAATTTCTTCGAAAAGCTTTCGGATTCGGGTGACTCAATAATACGTCTCCAACGAACTTCAACTTTCTCAATTGTTTCACCGACAACGATGTCATTTAATCCTTGTTTAACGTTTTCTACTTCTGGTAATTCTGGCAACTGTTGTTCGCTCCATTTCTACAATTCATACCAATTATCACCTGAACCACCTTCAACGGTTAGTGGCACCGATAAGGCAATGGCTGTTTCCATTGTATCCTCTACGATTTCTTGCAGGCGTTCAATCTCACTTGCTGGTGCTTCAAAGACCAACTCATCATGAACTTGAAGTAACATATTGGCTTCTAGTTTCTCTTCTTTTAATCGCTTCGCTACTTTCACCATCGCAACTTTTAGAATATCGGCTGCACTTCCTTGGATTGGTGTGTTCATGGCTGTTCTTTCCGCAAATGAACGCAAGTTAAAGTTACGCGAATTAATATCTGGTAAGTAACGACGACGGTGGAAGATTGTTTCAACGTAGCCTTTATCTTTGGCTTCACGAATAATGTCCTCGATGTAGTCGCTCACGCCTGGATAGCGTGCATAATACGTATCAATATAGTCTTTCGCTTCTTTACGGCTAATGTTTAAACTTTCGGATAAACCATAGTCCGAGATCCCATAAACAATTCCGAAGTTAACAGCTTTCGCATCCCGACGCATATTTGGTGTGACTTCACTGGCATCCGCCAAGCCAAAGACACGAACGGCTGTTGATGTATGGACATCTTCTTTATTGACGAAGTTCTCAATCAAATGCTCGTCTTCGGAAATGTGCGCTAAAATACGCAATTCAATTTGTGAATAGTCGGCACTGAATAATTTCCAATCTTCTTCTCTTGGGACGAAAGCTTTACGGATTTGACGGCCTTCTTCCGTACGGATTGGAATATTTTGTAAGTTCGGATCCACTGAACTCAAACGTCCTGTACGAGCAACTGTCTGTTGGTAGCGCGTATGGACGAGGCCGGTATCTTCATCAATTACTTTTAATAAGCCATCCACATAAGTTGATTGAATTTTTGCGATGGTTCGATACTCTAAAATGTACTCCACAATTGGTGCATAATCTTTCATTTTCTCTAAAACATCGACTGCCGTTGAATAGCCTGTTTTTGTTTTACGAATGGGTTCATACTCCATTTTTTCAAAGAGAATCTCACTTAATTGCTTCGGTGAATTTAGGTTAAACTCTTCTCCTGCAAGCTCATACACTTTGGTTTCAATTTCGGCTAATATGCTCGCAAACTCTGTTTGAAGATTTGCTAATTGCACGCTATCGACTTTGATGCCATCGATTTCCATTTCACCAAGAATAAAGCTTAAAGGTAATTCAATATCAAATAGGAGCTCTTCTTGTTCGTTTTCTGTGAGCTCTTTGGACATTTTTTCGCGTAAGTTGAAGATTGCATCCACTTTTTGCGCGACGTGTTGGTCCATTTTTTCTCTATCTTCCGGGACGCCTTTTTTCGCGCCTTTGCCATAAACGGCTTCGTCGGGAAGTACACCCATATAACCATGCTTTTGGGCGATGTCGCTAATGTCTCCACTACTATCTTCTGATGTCAGTAAGTAGGACGCTAACATCATATCGAAGTCGACACCTTTTAATTCTAAGCCACGCCATTTTAGCGCCACATAATTCGCTTTCGCATCGTAAGTTATTTTATGTTTGTCTTCACTCTCGATATATTCACGGAAAGCTTCGCTGTTTAGAGCAGTATCAATGTTTGTGACATAGACTTTCTCATCATCACCCCAAGCCACAGCCTCAATCGGTGCGACGTGATAATTGCTGTCAAGCAGCTCAAAATAAATCGCTGTCGTCTCACCAAACATTTCACCAGTGAGTTCTTCGACATACTCATAGTTCACTTCGTGCGTTGACTCGTCCAGCGTCTCCATGTAGGCCGCTGTGTCGAGGCGCTCAAGGTGTGTTTTGAAGTCCATATCTTTGTAAAATGTAATCAGTTTTTCGGTATTTTTGCCTGGGTAGTTTGTTTCATCGACCGTTACCTTGATTGGTGCTTCGGTATCGATTGTCGCGAGTTTTTTACTGAGTAGTGCGGTCTCTTTTTCGTTAATCAGATTTTCTTTTCGCTTCGACTTTTTCATTTCGTCGATGTGCTCATAAAGGTTTTCCATCGTGTCGTATTGTTCGAGCAGCTTAATCGCTGTCTTGTCCCCTACGCCTGTGACGCCTGGAATGTTGTCGGACGGGTCGCCAGATAAGCCCAGGTAGTCGACGATTTGATCGGGACGGACGCCAAATAACTCTTTGGTTGTTTCTGGTGTGTAGGCTTCAAGGTTACTGACCCCTTTGACCGTGATGTCGACGCGAATGTTGTCTTGGACGAGTTGCGTTAAATCCTTGTCTCCACTGACAACAACGACTTCGAAACCATCTGCGGCTGCTTGGTTTGCGATGGTACCGATAATATCATCCGCTTCGTAATTTGGTAGTTCGTAGTATTTCATTCCGAAAGCATCTAGCATTTCTTTTAAGTAAGGCATTTGCTCGGCCATTTCACCTGGCATCGAGTCACGTCCACCTTTGTAATCATCGAAAAATTCGTGACGGAATGTTGTTGAACCGGCATCAAATGCGACTAAGGCATGTGTTGGATTTTCTTTTGTTAAGACACTATCAAGCATGTTATGAAAGCCGTATAGGGCATTTGTGTGTAGTCCGTTTTTATTTTTCATTCGTTCTAATTGACTGTGCAGTGCGTAAAAAGCACGAAAAACGATACTATGACCGTCAATTAGCAATAATTTATTTTTACTCACGATAAAACTCCTTTGTGTTTCTTCGTATTTGTCTAACCTATTTTAACAAAAATAAGGGCGTTTCTAAAGGAAACTGAGTAGGTTGTGCGAGAATGTTGGTTTAGTGGATTCGGTGGAGGTGGGATAAGGGTTTGTTTAAAAGCTCAAAAGAAAAAAGAAGCTCCTGTTAGGGAACTTCTTTTTTCTTTTGCTTGTATGGGTATTAATGGGTTGTTGCTTCTAAGTCCGTTAGTAGACCTTGGAAAGCTTGTTCGAAGATCTGGATATCGCCAGCGCCCATGAACACAACAACATCTCCACGGTGATCTAATAATGAGGAGATATCTTCGATGTTTAGGATTTCTTTGGCGTTATCAATCTTCTCAAATAAGTCTTCAATCTTCACTTCACCAGCTGTTTCACGAGCAGAGGTAAAGATTTCACACAGATAAACGCTGTCGGCTTCGCTTAATGCTTCTGCGAATTCGGATAATAGTGCGACTGTACGTGAGAATGTGTGCGGTTGGAATACTGCGACCACTTCACGATCTGGATATTTTTGACGAGCTGCATCAATCGTTGCTTTGATTTCAGCTGGGTGATGCGCGTAATCGTCAATGATTACTGTGCCACTAATCTCTTTTTGCGAGAAGCGACGTTTTACCCCTTGGAAGCTTGCTAAGTTTTTAGCGACTTCTTCTTTGTCTAAACCTTCATGGTACGTGAACGCGATGACACTCAAAGCGTTTTGAATGTTGTGGTCTCCGTATGAAGGGATGAAAAAGTTGTGGTAATATTCGCCATCGATGTAGACATCGAATGATGAACCTTTTGTATCTTTGTGAATATTTTTTGCTTGAACGTTGTTGCCATCTTCTAAACCATAGTACGTTACTGGAACGGTTGCTTTTAATTCGCGTAGCAATTTGTCGTCTCCACAAGCGATGACTTGTTTCTTCGTTTGTAGGGAGAAGGTATCAAATGCTTCAGCGACATCTTCTAAACTCGTATAGTAATCGGGGTGGTCAAAGTCGATATTTGTAATAATCGCATAGTCTGCTTTGTATGCTAAGAAGTGACGACGGTATTCACAGGCTTCTAGTACGAAGTAGTCTGCTTCCTCTACCCCACGCCCTGTTCCATCACCAATTAAGTAGCTCGTGTTTTTAATGTGGCTGACAACGTGTGACAGTAAACCTGTCGTTGTTGTTTTACCGTGTGACCCTGTAACAGCGACACTCGTGTAGTCTGTAATTTTTTCACCGATGAAATCGTGGTAGCGTAAAACTTCTAAACCGAGTTCTTTCGCGCGAACAATTTCTTCGTGTGAATCTGGGAATGCATTCCCTGCGATAATCGTTAAGCCTTCTGTAATGTTATCGGTACTAAATTCATAGATTGGGATATTTTTATCTTCAAGTGATTGTTGTGTGAAAAAGTATTTTGCAATGTCAGAGCCTTGTACTTTTTTGCCTTCTTCGTGCAAAATCAATGCTAATGCACTCATGCCTGACCCTTTAATTCCGACAAAATGATACGTTTTATTTAAATCCATTGTGTTCCTCCAAATTGAAATTTGCTTCTGGTAAACTTTTAGACATCTAATATTAATGCAAAACTCTTTAAAATACTACCACATTCCTAGTTAAAAGTGTTAATAAAAGGCTTATAGCTGCATTTTCTCTTTTTCAATATAGTCTTCGTATCAGCCAAGTGCTTTTCGGAGTAAAATGTCGGTGTGTGCGCGCATAAGTCACAAAAAATGGCGAAGATTCATTAATTTATAATGTCATCCACAGTGTGTCGGAGTTACTATAACTTTTACTAATGTTATTCACAGCGTGTCCAAATTACCATAACT
>CAZUZA010000036.1:9581-14082 GCA_964624875.1 uncultured Carnobacteriaceae bacterium
ATTCTGATTCAACCCACAGTATGAACCCAGTGGCATGCGTTTGTGACACTTTTCCACCCGCCGAGTTCAAAAGTACCAGCCTTATACCACACAAAAAACACGAAGACTCTTTTTGTGTTGATAATTACTAGAGTCTTCGTGCCTATTAAATTTATACGTATAGAACGAACAGTGTACTTTTCTATTAAATGTTTTCTTTCTGACACTTAAGATACGGCTTGGTTTTCGCCTCATTTACTTTTACTATCTGGTAAATTCTTTCTACTTTTATCTGTTTGCGTCTTTGGATACCTCTTAATTTGAAACTTTGGATCTAAATTTTTAATAGTCTTACACTTGTTGCTCTGTTACTTAAAAATCTTGATACTTAGAATCTTTAGAATCACTGTTCGTTCATATACGTTTGAACCCAAAATTATTGATGTCTGACACGAGATTTCAATAGATTTTCGTCTACGATTTCCCTTGAGTTACATCCTACGCCATCCATACATTACTAGCTACATCGAAACGAGATTCTGCAAAAGACTTGGATTTCTTTCCTATCCTTTACTCAAACATAGTTTACCACACTCGATATGAAAGCGCTACAATAATGCTCTTATTTTTTAAATATTTCTACTTTTTTTTGTAAAAAATCGTGTTTTATACGCAAATTATATGAAACAAACTTATTTACTTGCGTTTTTTGTCTTGATCAAACAATTTATTCAAGCTTTTTTGGTTTTTACGAATCGTTTTCTGTTCGTCATCCATAATTTTGGACAGCGAACGATGGAGACCGGTATTTTTTTTTAAGAAATCTGTCTTCAAACCTTCACGCACCAATGTGACATGATCTTCAGCCACAATCGGGGTGTGACGAGGCTCAGGCTTTTTCTTTTCTAGTTTCTGCTTCATTTCATCAGAAAGATGCTCTTCAAAGAGTAAGTAAGTTGTGTCCTCTTTTTTGAGGCGCTGCTCAATTTCGATATAAAGCGGGTTGGCCTTTTGTTGATTGGCCCAGCCGTCTAACTTTTGGAGGCTCGTCGGCGTGTGGGTGCGCTTGAATGGAAATCGCTCTGGCGGTGGATCGTTCGTTGTTGCTTGAGAAGGAGTTTGCATATAATGGCGTGCTTCTTCGTGCATACTTTTCCTTGTTCGAACGTTGTTTGGCAACTCGTAACTTGCTTTTTGCTCGGTTTCCTTCGTTCTGTCGTCCTTGATTGATTTTATCTTTGGATGATTTTTGCGAAAGTAACTGGGTCCGTCATAATTGACCATTGAAACTCCTCCTTTCTGTTTGTATTTTTTGAATTAAAATGTGAATTCTGAACCGACTTCGGCATCATCTTCTAAGATAAGAATGCCTTTTTGTTTTTCTTCAGAAACGTCAACACCTAGCTCGCGCGCGGATGACAGCATACCGTTACTTGTTTCGCCACGTAATTCGCCTGGCCAAATCACTAAACCATCTGGCATGACTGCACCTGGTTTCGCAACGACGACTTTTTGCCCTTGAGCAACGTTTGACGCGCCACAGACGATTTGTAAGACTTCACCGTTGTCAATTTCAACCTCTGTTAATGACAGGTGGTCTGAATCTGGATGTGGGACGCATTCTTTCACGTGGCCCACCACAAATTTTGGTGCGGTGTCAGCAACTAAGTCGCCAGCAAAGCCTTCTGCTTTTAAGGCTTCGTTTAGTGTTGCGACTTGTTCTTCGGACAATGTCACTGGACCACTTGCGTCTAAATCAGCTAACCATTGTGTTGCTTTGAAAAAGTTGTACCCAACGATGTTGCCTGATTTCTTGTCTTTAATCTCCGTGATATCGCCTTTACGCTCGAAGTTTTGTTGATCTGGTGCGGCATTTTCTAATAATACGACTAATAAATCGTCAAATGCTTGGTTGTTATAACTTGAAACTAACATATTCTTCCCTCTTTTAACTTATTTTTTTGGATTGATTGTTGCAACTGTGCTGGCATCTAAGCCTAAGATTACTTGTTTTAATAATTCTAGCGCTGCCTCGTAATCGTCGATATGGAAAACGGTTTGGTGCGTATGAATATAACGTGCACACATACCGATAACGCCACTTGGAATTCCTTGGTTTAATTGGTGCGCTGCGCCTGCATCCGTACCACCTTTTGAAACGAAGTACTGGTAAGGAATGTTATGCGTTTCAGCTGTATCTAATAAGAATTCACGCATTTCTTTCGACATAATAAAGCCTGGGTCTTGGATACGTAATAGTGCCCCTTCGCCTAATTTACCAAAGCTGTCTTTGCCACCGTACACGTCATCCGCTGGTGAACAATCTACAGCAAAGAATAAATCGGGATTGAATTTACGTACAGAACCTTTTGTTCCACGTAAACCAACTTCTTCTTGCACGTTCGCGCCTGCGACTAATTTGTTTGGTAAGTCTACGCCGTGTAAATCACGTAAAGCTTCTACAACAGCTGCTACCCCATAACGGTTATCCCAAGCTTTGCCTAAGATACGTTTTCCGTTTGCCATTTTGATGGTTTCCACGTCTGGTACGATCGTGTCCCCTGGGCGTACACCGTATGCTTCGGCTTCTTCTTTTGATTCAAAACCCGCATCAAATAAAATATCTTTGATTTCTTGTGACTTGGCTTCTTTCCCACGTAACATATGTGGTGGAATCGATGACGAAACAACTGGGTAATTGCCATTGCGTGTTTGTAGTGTGAAACGTTGTGCGGACACAACTTGTGGGTTCCAGCCGCCTAAAGGAACGACGTTAAAGAAACCTTCTTCTGAGATACGCGAAACCATAAAGCCCACTTCATCCATGTGCGCGGCTACCATAATTGTTGGTGCATCGGTGAAGCCATTGTCACGAATTCCAAAGATGCCACCTAGGCCATCTTGTTTAATCTCATCCACGTAAGGTGTAATTTCTTCTCGGATCACTTCACGAATATTATGCTCAAAACCACTTACGCTCTGCGTTTCCGTTAGTCTTTTAATTAATTCAAATCGTTTATCGTCCATATCTTAAATCCATGCCCCCTAATGATTTCTTTTCATTCATCTATTATACACAAAATCGAACAAAGGTTGAATGCATGCCAGCTAAGATTTTCATCAAAAGCCCATTTTCCTGGTGAAATAGCTAAAGTGAGTGGTTGTACATTCCACTGCTTGGGACTTATTTTTCCAGACGAAGTGTGTGACGAACCTATCTATACATGCTTTTAGGCAAGGTGTCATTTCACGAAAGAATGCTTTAAGAGGATACTTAAAAATGTCATCTGCTGCTGAGTTGTGCTAAAATGGGTGTACGAATAAAGACCGTTTACTATTTTTGAGGAGGATGAAGATGTTTGGTAAAAAGTTAGAGGATAAGTTTCTTCCCTTGGCTGCGATGGGTGCTGTGATGGCGTTCTTGCTGGGATTCTTCGCGTTTTTCTTAGTGGATCGCAAGATGCCTGTGCACGCTGATAAAATTTTAAATCGCGTTAAAGACCAATTTAGAGACGAGGGACCGATTGAGGGTTCGTGGATTGAAATGACGAAAGTTCCTTGGAAAAAGTATTCGTATGAGACGAAGGTTTACTACGGGGGAATCTCGCTGTTGGAAGATGGCGAAATTGTTCAGTATGAATTTGTCGCGGATGCCTATTCGGGTACGTTGATGGATATCTATAAAATTTAATGACATGACAAAAGCATGCGACCTACTGAAGATGTAGGCCCATGCTTTTTTTGATTTTTAGGCTTGTGTTGGTTTGAAGCGCGCACGGATTTGATAGATACGGAAGCCTTTTTTGGAAAACTTCTCTTCAAATTCCGTCATGATGTTTTCGTCAGCTTGATTGCTGTTATGTAAATCGAGGATGACTTCATCGAAGGTCATGCCGTAGTTGTTGAGGCTTGTTAGCGAATATTCGAATAAGCCTTGGTTATCTGTTTTGAAATAGAACTCGCCGTCTTTGGATAGGATGTGTTGGTATTGCTGGAGATAGGTGGCGTAGGTTAGGCGCCTTTTCTCATGCTTTGTTTTTGGCCACGGATCAGAGAACGTCAGCATCAGTTTATCTATTTCATTTGGTGCGAAATAGTCTGTGAGTTGATCAGCAAAGCCATTTAGAAGTTGCAGATTTGGTAATCTGTCTTCTATTTGTTTTTCTAATGCTTTGTAGAGCGCGCTTGATTGCATCTCTAGTCCGATGAAGTTGATGTCGGGATAACGCTTGGCCATTTCGATAATGAAGCGCCCCTTACCTGAACCGACTTCAAGATGAATTGGCTGTTCTTTCGCAAAACGTGTTTGCCATTTTCCTTTATATTCTTCCCCATCCATCGTGATGAATTCTGGATGTTGTTGGATTTCATCCTGCGCCCAAGGAATGTGTTTTAATCGCATACTTTTCTACTACTTTCTACTTGTGTTTTAGCTATTTAGCTTGCTTATAATATAACGAAATGAAAAGAAATTCAAAACCGTTCGCGAATTTCACAATAGAATGCAGATTATATATATGTA
>CAZUZA010000037.1:0-13727 GCA_964624875.1 uncultured Carnobacteriaceae bacterium
CATCCTATCCCTTTGGTTTTGCCTCCGGTATGTTAGGGAGCGCGTATAATATGAATGGGATACCAGTTGTACTATATGCGACCATGAGAGATTGGACGCCAAAACAATTTACGGGAAATGTTCAATCGCATTTCATCGTGTCTAGTACATTAATCATCATTAGTCACTTTATCGGTGGATTTTGGTCACTGGAATTACTAAAGTACTATCTATTTGCTATACCAGCCGTCTTAGCTGCCATTGCTTTAGGAAATCGTATATATGCCCAGATCAAAACAGAACATTTTATCCAGTACGTATTTTACTTAATTTTTATTTTAGGAGTATTTAACCTTATTGAAATTTTCTGAAACAAGAATAGGCCTTGCTCGAATTTAAGAGTAAAGCCTTTTTGTTATTCAAATTTAAAAAGGCTCAACATACAAATCCTTCGATTTATAAACTGAGCCTATTCTTCTATGCTATTGAATTTACCTAACGCATCCCCGTATAAAGTAAATAAAGGAAGCCAGCCAGCCACCAGTAAGTACTTGTCCCCAATTATTCTTACGAACTTCTTCATAAGTTATATCTGCTTTTCTAACCATCCGCTCAAAGGTTTCATCTAACAATTCCGTATCATTATTTTAAATATGGATACCATCTGCACCTTGATTATATTCGATCAGTGTATCTTTGTATAGAATCGTTCGTTCATTTAAATCCACCTCTCCAACGATAGTATCCCTTAAGTCTTCAGCCTGTTTGGTACCACTAAATCCAGGACCAAATCGCCTATTCAAGCTTGTATACTCATTATAATCTTTATCTCTAGACATGGCTTGTGCATCGTGTGGATACTTCACTTTGAGTTTTTCGCTTAATTCAATATAATGTGCTTTCATTTCCTCTTCTTGTTTTTCAGCTTAAGTAGCTACTCTTCGTACTTTGGAACTACACCCTACTATAAATAATAAAACGAAACTCGTAAGGATAAGTACCTTTAATCCCTTTAACACAAGTATCCCTCACTCTCTTATTAAGTGTTTTAAATAAATTGATACAATTCATATACTCAACAAATGACAAGCCATTAAAAAAACACAAAACCAAGCTTCTGGCTTTGTGTTCAGTTATTATCTTTTCGCTCTCTCGATTAAATTTTCAAATAAGGCAAAATGATCCTTATCTTTATAGTAAAGATTTTCCGGATGCCACTGAATTGCAATCACACTTTTATGTTCATCTGTTGTTTCGATGGCTTCTATAGCACCATCACTAGATGTCGCACTAATTCGTAGACCTTTTCCTAAGTCACGAATAATTTGATGATGAAAGGAGTTTACGTGTATTTCATCCGCTAAGAAAGAAGCCATATAAGAATCTTCTCTCATCTTCACTGTATGAATAGGATGATTCGACGGCGTTTCTTGGATATGTTTTACAAACATCGCTTCATTTTCACCAATGTCCTGGTAAAGTGTACCGCCATATATAACGTTTAAAAGTTGTAACCCTCTACAAATACCTAGAATAGGCTTGCCTCTTTTAATAATTTCTTCCACAATTGCGACTTCAGCGCGATCTCTTTTCGGATACGTTACTTTTATCGAATTTCGAGCATCTTCACCATACAGCTCTGGCGAGACATCTTCACCACCAGACAGAATCAAACCGTCAATGATATCGGCATATCTCTTAGCGACATCAGGTTCATTCACAGGCAAAATAATTGGAATGCCTCCAGCCATTGTAACAGCTTTAGAAATATTTCTTGGCGACGTGTTAGTTTTATGTAGCTCTGGGTAGCTTCTCGTGTTTATTAGTGTACTGCTTGCAGTGATTCCTATTATTGGACTCATTATCATTTATCCCTTCATCGGCAAAATCGTTCATTCTGTTTTATTCGATTTATATTCATATTCCAGTATTTTTTTATAATCATTTTGTAGAAACATGTGATAAACTATAAGAAATTAGTATGTTATCTATATTACAACTTAATAAATGAAGAATAAATATCGATTAACGTTTTTAACATCGATTAATCCGATATTAAAGGAGGCTTCTCATGGATTTTAATAAAATCGAATCCTTTATTAGTATTGTAGAAACAGGAAGCATTACGCATGCAGCTGAAAAATTATATATTAGTCAGTCTACATTGTCCGATCGCTTAGCTGCCTTAGAAGAAGAACTAGGTACTCAACTTATTTTACGAGGGCCGGGTAATCGCAAACTTGAACTCACTGCCAAAGGAGTAGAATTTTTAGATTTTGCGACCCGTTACATCGATTTAAATAATGAAATTGAAGAATGGAAACGCGATGAACAGCGTTCCCACTTAAAGATCGGTGCTCCACAAAGTATCAATACCCATTTATTTAAAAACTTTTATAAGCAATATTTAAATAGTAAACAACATCACTTAGATATTAGCTCCCATTGGAATCGAACCATTTACAATCGCGTTTTTTCATTTGAAACGGATATCGGGATTGTCTCTAGACCCTATCAGTCTAAACAGCTTATAACTGAACGACTAATCGAGGAACCTTTAATTCTAATATATGATGAACGTTACGCAGCATATAGTGACATAAAGCAATTAGAAAAAAGGAACCAGGTGTATATTGGTTGGGGGCCTGCTTACGAAGAATGGTACAACAGTCAGTGGGCTTCAGAAGATACGCCCCTTGTGACGTTAGACTCACCTGAACTATTAGAGGCTTACTTAAATACTGAACAAGCTTGGGCAATTGTCCCTCTCTGCATTTATAATGAAATCATCCACACAAACCCATTTATTAAAGAAGTTGAAATTACTCAACCAATTAAACGAATTTTATATATTATCTATCAAAAAGGTTCATCAGAAGCCCGTAATCAGATGATTGAAGCCTTTATTGCTGACTTATATGAATATGTATTGGAAATGGAAAAGAACGGCCAGTATAAGGTTTTAATGACACAACCTAGAAAAGAATAAAAATATAAAGACTTCTAATTGAGTGCTCAAACTCAACTA
The DNA here is from genome assembly GCA_964624875.1 of uncultured Carnobacteriaceae bacterium. GTDB lineage: Bacteria > Bacillota > Bacilli > Lactobacillales > Carnobacteriaceae_A > Atopostipes. Next base: position 3,008 of record CAZUZA010000037.1, read on the forward strand.
GAAGTCTTTTTATTCTTATTTAGTTAGATCCCTAATAATACTGTCGCGATTTGAAAATAAATGATTAATGCAAAGGTATCTACAACCGTTGTAATCATTGGTCCAGCCATTACTGCTGGATCTTGTTTAAATTTTATAGCTAATAATGGTAAAACACCACCTAAAACTTTAGCCATAATAACAACTGCTACTAATGTAATAGTCACTGTCAATGCTACATGAATGTCGACACCATCCATAACTAGAATACGGAAAAAGTTAACCACACCAAGTATTAAACCGGTGAGTAAGCCAATTCTCGTTTCTTTCCAAATGACATCCCAAGTACTATCATCTGTTATTTCATTCAAAGAAATGGATCTTGTAATCAATGTAGATGATTGTGTTCCGGAATTCCCACCACTATCCATTAACATTGGAATGTAAGCAGCTAGTACAACGCTTGACGCCAGAACGGCTTCATATTTTTGAATGATAAAGGCTGTTAATGTTGCCGAAATCATTAAAAATAGTAACCAACCTACACGTTCGCGACTTAAAGACCAAATCGTACGTTCTAAGTAGGTTTTCTTTTGTTCATCATCTTTTGAAACTCCAGATAAACGCATGTAGTCTTCATGAATCTCATCTGAAATAACTTCAAATATATCATCCGCTGTCAGGATTCCTACTAAGCGATCTTCTGAATCAACAACTGGTAGTGATAGTATTTGATATTTTAAGAATAAATCTGAAGCAATCTCTTGATCATCATTCGTTTTTACATTTAAAACAGAATAGTCAATAATATCTGCGATTGTTTCAACATTTGATTTAATTAGATCAGCTAAATAGATAAAACCTATCAGATGACGTTCATCATCCATAATATAGACTTGGTTTAAATGTTCTGGTCCACCCGTTGAATGTTGAATTTTTTTTAGAATTTGTGATTTAGTGCTATTATTTTTAGCAGTCACAAAATCCACACTCATTAAACTACCAACACTTTCTTCTGGATAGTGTAGTAGTTTATTAATCATGTCTCTTCTCTCTTTCGGCACATAGCGAAGTAATTTAATCACTAAATTCGCCGGCATCTCTTGTAACGCATCCACCAAATCATCTGATTCTTGACGTTGTATTAATTCTGCAACATCAGGATCCGATAAAGCTTCTAGTAATTCTTCACGAGCTTCTGGTGATAATAAACGAAACACTTCAGCCAATTCATCTTTAGTCATTAAATTAATTATTTGTGCACGATCAGTTATTGCAACTTGCTCTAACCATAAAGCAATATCTAATGCCGTCATTGTTTTCATTTTTTCTACGATGTGTGTATTTTTCATTTTTTGTCCTCCCTTTTATGGCAGTCTCGAGGGTCGACTAGATTCTTTTATTTGCATCAATCCTTAAAATATAAAAAGTCTCACCTAAATAAGACAGACTTGTCGAATACAAAAAAAATTAAACGTCCGAGCTTTAGCACTAAAAGGCGATGTAATTACATTAGTCTATACCTTGTTGTTGATAAAGACTGTTGACCAGCGCAAAGTGTCCCCACTTTTTTGCGGCAGTAACCCGTATCCTTTTAGTAGCCTCACCTACCACCTTGTTATAATAGCAAATTCGGACTCTTGAAGCAATCTTAGCTTGCACGTTTTAGCCATAAATAACACAAAAAGGGCAACCCTAAGGCTGCCCTTTATTATAGTTAAAGATTAGTTTGTACTCTTTGCTAATGTTGTTTTATTTTGTTGGAATGGGTAACGGAGGCCAATTGTATGCTTCGCAATTTTCACCGAGTGATCACTCATTCGTTCTAAACTAGAAACAATGTCGACAAACATGATACCATCTGAAGGTCTTCCGATACCTTGGTTTAATAGGCCAATATATTTATGACGTAGTTCATCTTCTAAAGCGTTAATCTCTTTTTCACGAACAAGAACCTGATGGGCTAGTTTATAACTGTCTGATGTAAATGATTCAACAGCTTCCGTAATATTTAGCTGGATTAGCTCGAACATACGAACGACATCTTCATCATATAGATAAGATAGCTCGTCATTGTTCTTTGTTGTTCTTCTTGCTAATTCATTACCCTCCTTAATATTCATAAGGATACTCTCACCGTGGTCACCAATACGCTCAAGATACTTTGTAACTTCTACCAAACTTGTATGTTCTCTAGAGTTTTTTTCTGATAATTCTTCTCCAGAAATAAACATTAAATATTCTGTTAATTTTAAATCGATATCGTTGATGACCGTCTCTAGTTGAGTCGCTTTTTCAAAATCATCTTCTTCACGTTTTTTCATGTAGTCGAATACAGTGTTAACTTCTTCTATAACAACATTACCCATATGACCAAGTTCCGTTTTTACTTGATTTAAAGCCATTAGAGGTGCTGAATGGATTAGACTATGATCTAAATGTGAATCGTCATATCCGATGACTTCAACTTCTCCTGGAACCATTTTAGTTACTAAACCAGCGATTTGTGTAATGAACCACATTTGAATTAGCACGTTAATCACGTTGAAAATACCATGAGCAAATGCAAGCTGCATAGCTGGGTTTAAATTCAATGCTTCCGAAACCATAACAACTAATGAAACAAAAGGATTGAAAACAAGTAAGATAATAATTGTGCCCACTACGTTAAAGATTGTATGTGATGCCGCTGTACGTTTTGCGACAACATTTGTCCCAATTGCTGCTAGGATAGCTGTAATTGACGTACCAATATTACTACCGAATAATAATGGTAATGCTGCTTCTAGTTCCATTGCTCCTTGCATATACATTTCTTGTAAAATTCCAATCATTGCACTAGAACTTTGGATAACTAATGTTGTAGCCGTTCCAGCTGTAACACCTAAAATAGGATTTTCAGAGAATCGAAGCATTAATTCTTTGAACTCTGGTAAGTATTGTAATGGGCTCATTGCGCCACCCATCAAGTTTAACCCTAAGAATAAAGCTCCAAACCCAAAAATAATTTTACCAATGTTTTCAATAAACCTTTTCTTCGTAAAGAATATCACTAACGATCCTAAACCTAAAATTGGCAAAGCATAAGCTCCGATATCTAGTCCGATAATAAAGGCTGTAATTGTTGTTCCGATATTTGCTCCCATAATAATTCCAATTGCTTGTTTTAATGTCATGAAGCCTGCACTTACAAGACCGACTGTTAAAACAGTTGTAGCTGAACTACTTTGAATCAATACAGTTACTGCGATACCTGCCAAGACAGCACGTAAAGGCGTTGAAGTAAACTTATTTAATATATTACGTAAGTTATCTCCAGCTGCAATTTGTAATCCTTCACCCATGAAGTTTAGCCCAAATAAGAAAATACCTAGGCCTCCGATAAACTCAAAAAGCATTTGTTGTATATCCATTTATATCCCCCAAAGTAATATTATGTATGATGGCCCCCATAGCCATATTTAGCGCTAAGCACGTAAAAAGACATCACAAATAAATATGATGGTCACCTTTTTATTAGCGTTAGTCCCAGTATACATTATTGATTTTAAATATACTATCATGTTTTTTCATATCTTTCGAAATAAGACAAGAAATAGACACAATTCTTTCGTCATTTAACAAACATGTTATACTATTTTTTAACTAAGGAGATGAGAATATGCGAGAAATCGATAAAATGAATGCGGGAATGTGGTATGATGCAAATTTTGATCAAGAATTAATCACAGCTCGTAAAAATGCACAAGACTTGTATCATGAGTATAATCTGCTTAAACCGAGTGATGATAATAAAAAGCAAGAACTTATAGCTAAAATATTAGGGTATACCCCAGATAGTGTTGAGATTAGTCAACCTTTCTACTGTGACTATGGTACAAATATTGAGTTCGGTTCAAATGTACACGTCAATCTATCTTGCTACTTTATGGATGGTGCAACAATTACAATCGGTAACAATTGTTTTATCGGACCTTATACAGGTTTCTATACAGCCGCACATCCCAACGCGCCTGCTCCACGTAATGAAGGTCTCGAACAAGCACGACCGATAACAGTCGGTGATAATTGCTGGTTTGGTGCGAATGTATCTGTGATGCCTGGTGTTACGATTGGTGATAACTGTGTCATTGCAGCAGGTGCCGTTGTGACAAAGGACATGCCGGACAATTCGATTATCGGTGGTGTTCCGGCCAGAGTCATTCGAGAAGTGAATGAAAGTGACAACCCAACTTTAAGTTAAATAGAAAAGCCATTCCTCTAGATTTTTCTTCTAGTAGAATGGCTTCTTTTTATTTAACTATTAGTTTTTTCCTTGTTGCCTTTGTTGTGAAATGAATTCGTGAATAACTGTAATCGTATAACTTAATTGCTCTTCAATACTAATTTCAGCTTGGGCATCTCCGACTTGTTCACCATATCGTCCAAACTGTGCATGATTTCCACCGGCAATCACTTCTTCTCTCGTCTCAGCTGGTAAATTCGGACGGTACTCTGCCACTTTTTCAGTATCTATTACTTTATCTTCACTACCATAAAGAGCAAGCACTGGTAGATTTGACTGCGATAAATCAGTTGTCGAATATCCTGCAAGTAAAATTAACCCATCAATTTTATCTAGATTGTCAGCAGCATAGCTTGCTGCCATTGCTGCTCCTAAAGAATGTCCGCCCACATACCAATGTTTAATGTCTAGGTTGTTGTTGATAATGGCATCAGCTGCATCCACATCAAATACTGCTAAATGGAAAGGCATTTCAGGAATAAATGTATTGTATCCTTCTTCAGCTAGTGGCTGCATCAAGCTTGTATAAGCCACTTCATCTACCTTGCCACCAGGGTAAAATATAATACCAATATCAGAAGCTTCCGTTGGCGAAAAATGAATCGGATCATCTGTTAAATATTGTACTTCCTCTGTATTCTCTAAAAGTGCATATGCTGTTTCATCCGCATCATAATAGTCAGCTACGTAGCCAATGAAAACTCCAAAAAGGATAACGATTATAGCCAGTATTGTAAGTAAGACCGGTTTTATTTTTCGAGTCTTTTTTTGATGTATCTCTTTTCTTGGCGGATAATTCATTTCATCACTCCACTCTTTATTTTTCTATGTAATGAAAAAAGGAGCTAGCAAGCTAATGCTAACTCCCTCTTCTAAAGTTCTAATTACTTATTCTCTTTTAACCAGTTGATTGCTGATGTTAGGAATACTGCAACTGCAGGTGCCATCATCTCTTCGTTGAAAACAACTTTTGGATGGTGAACTGGGTAAGGTGTTTCACCTTCTGGGTTCATTCCAATAAAGAAGTATGTTGTTGGAACGCGTTGCGATACAACCGCAAAGTCTTCTGATGCTTGCATTGGTTCGAAGTCTGTTACTTCATATTCGCCTTCTAATATATCTTCTGCATATTGACGAACTGTTCGTGTTAATTCAGGGTTATTATCTAATACTGGAACATCTGATAAGAATTCAAATTCTGTTTCACCACGGTAAGCTTTTGCGATTCCCTCTGCTAATTCTGGTAGACGCTCTTTTAGATAAGCTCTTGTTTTTTCACTAAATGTACGAAGTGTTCCTTCAATTGTTACTTCGTTAGGGATAACGTTACGTGATCCCGGACTGTTGAAACCACCTGTCGTAATTGCTGCTGATTCAGCAAATGAAATCTCACGAGCGATTAAAGTTTGTGATGCACTTATAATCTCAGATGCGATAAATACTGGATCGACACCGTTATGAGGCATTGCTCCGTGAGCACCTACACCTTTAACTTTAATTTGGTAGTTATTTGCTGCAGCTAGTGAAGCACCTTCCTTGAACATAATTGATGCTGGAGCCATTGGCTGGACGTGAGCAGCCATTGCCGCATCTACGCCCTCTAATAAGCCCGCTTCTACCATTGCTTCTGAACCAGTTAGTAATTCTTCAGCTGGTTGGAATTCAAAACGTACTACACCTTCTAATTCGTTTTCGTGCTCTTTCATTAACTTAGCTACACCAAGCATAATTGTTGTGTGAATATCATGTCCACAAGTGTGAGAATAATCATTATTTGATGCAAAGTCTAAGCCTGATTCCTCTTTAATCGGAAGGGCATCCATGTCTGCACGAAGTAAAATCGTCTTCTCTCCTTGACCAACTTCTGCGATTAAACCATGTTCAAGCAAATGTTCAACTTCATACCCAAATTCGATTAATTTATCTTTTACGAACTTGCTTGTGTTTGGTAGATCATATCCAATCTCCGGATTTTGGTGTAAATATCTACGCCACTCTACTAATTCACTTAAAATTTCTTTTGCCTCATTTAGATAACTCATTTTCTTCATCACCTTTCATATTGTACATTCATTCTATCAGATTTTGGAGGCAATACAATGTTAAAAGAATAATCGAAAGCCCGGTTTGTTAGCGGACGAAAAAGCAGCTCTTCCATCGGATTTCACCTTCGAAAAGACTGATTTAAATATTAGTATCTTATTCGGTCATAATTTATCCTGTATTACCATTAGTCTATAACTCGTGCTACTTTCCCACCACAACTGGCACACGTTCCCCTAAGTACGATTCCATAATCGGAATTATTTATCGTGTAATCAACGATTGTTGTCACACCGCATGTACCACAAAACACGTTTTCTAAAAACATTCCTTGTATGTCTTTAGGAATTTCACTCCATCTTTTCATCGCTTCAACATCTGAAACATTATTCGATTGTTTTTTCGTCATTTTGCTCGAGCTCCTTCATAATACTGAATATTTTTCGTACAGTATTTACATTACGTAGCGTCATCTTCTTATATATCTTTTTAGACACGAATCGATTAAGCCCACTTTTAGAAGCATTCTCTCTTGAAACCGACCAAAGTATCGCACCGGATACATATAAAACCGTGTCAACTTCTGGACGAATGATGAATTGTTTCAATACTGTTTCATCTTCAATGTCATGCCATAAGAATAAAACATCGCTTTTCATAGTTTTATCGTTTACCCAATTTTCAGGCAAAGTATTCATAACATGTTGAAATTGATTTAGGCTTCGAATGAGTACTTTAATTTCAAAAGAAAAGCTTTCTAAAATCACTTCTTCAAGTAACAGAACAATCTCAGTTTCCGTATGAACGGAATCTTCAAAAATAATATTACCTGAATGAATATACGTTATGACGTTCACCATGCCGATACTTTCAAATGATTCCTTTAGTTCTTTCATATTAATCTGGTTTCGGCCGCCTATGTTAATTCCACGTAACAAAGCTACATAAATCATCCGCTTCACTCTTTCTAAAGGTTTAGCTTTAACGTTTATTGCCCAAGAAAATCAGCAGTCTGTCTGAATTTAGCTAAGTCATGTATCATGATAGTTGTAACCGTCCGAATTTCCAAATGCATTATATCTGAAATATCTTCAGGAATTGTTTCTTTTGTTAGCCTAACTTCTCCTCTGATTTCCATCGACTTACCATCTTCTTGCAAAATCAGCCACGAAACCCACACTTCACCATTTCGAAAGCGATAGTGCAGTTTTGCGATATCACCAAAATCTTCTGCTAATTCTCTGAAGTAGATCGGTTCGACTTCTTTCCCAGAATTTTTCGCCCCTACAAACTCTTTGTATTTTGAATAGGCTCCATGTTTTGCTTCTGCCTCTTCTTTTGTATCCAATGTTAAAAATGATTCGTTAAATCTTCTTTCCATGAATTGTAACTCTGTCGTCTCTTTTTCAGATTGCAGTTGCAAATTTAAATACTCTTCTGGAGCATATTTTCCTTTACCATCATCAAAATAGAAAAAGTGGTTTTGGTATCGGGTAGACCAACCATTTTTATATACCTCACGAGTAGGGAGGTTCTCTCCTATCAGTGGCCACATCTCTTCTATAGGGAGTTTCACCGCTGTTTCAAGATTCGATATACGTTCAGCTTGATGTTTGCCAATAATTTCAAAAAACAATTCTGTTAAATCTTGTTCTTCATACAAGGCACCAGAGTATTTTTCAGTTACAAATGTTTCTATACCTTCGTAGTCTTCATGTAAATTCAAAACAAAATCATCGTAATAGTATTGGTAGACGGTGTCCATAAAAGATACATCAACATCGGTGATTACTTGATCAGGCGTACCAAATAGCGTCTCTATATCTTCCGGAGTAACTTCTACTTTGTCCCCACCTTGCATTTTACTAAACGTTGGAGAATTGTAATGCGTGTCTAAAGCATGAATCCGCTCATAAACATCTTCTATAGATTGAATCTCAGTTCCTTCGTAAGACTTCAGTGTCTCCCTATAATCTCTACCTGCTTTATTTACAGGACTTGTATAACTAGCCCACGAGAAAAAGAAGACTACCAATAAAATTATAAGTCCAATACCAACTAAAATAGCCGTCAAACAGCCCTTTAAAATACCTTTAATAACACTCTCCTCCCAACACGAAATACACATTTGATAAAATTCTTAAATCTAATTTAGCACATAAACTGGTTATGATGATAATCATACAATTAAATAGATAAAAATAATTTATCTATAGTTCGTCATAAACGATTTTTTCTTTACGGCTTATAATTTTTAGTTTTTTAATGAATAGATTTTAGATAGTTATTCGCTTCTGCTCTATCCTTAAAAATAAATACTTTTTTCTCTTTATATTTATTTAGTAAATTATAAATAATAGGTAGTTGATTCTTTGGAAAATCCTTAATCCATTGTTTAAAATCTGCATCAAACTCTAATTCAACCCAAGGCATATCTGCTCGTTTCTTCCCAATACGGTTTTCTACACCTTGCAAACAAACTTCGAGAGGAATATCCAGTAAATAGACGGTATCACAATATTTTAACCTTATTTCTAAAGTCCGTATATAATTGCCATCTATAATCCATCTATCCTGGTTTAGAATCTGACTAAGTTCTTTGTCAAACTCAGATCGACTAATAGCTGTTTTATCTTCTTTATGCCAGAGTAAATCTAAGTAAAATAGCGGATGCCCTGTAAGCTCACTTAATTTCCGTGCAAACATACTTTTCCCTGCACCAGGACTACCGATTATGATTATTTTTTTCATATTAAACCACCTGATACTACATATTTTTTGATTATTCATTTCATTTATCAGTATACCACTCTTTTAAAATAGCCATTAAAAATTCAAAAATATGAGTTCCAACTGCATTCATGTTAAAATGATATCAATAAACTTTTGGAGGATGATTTAATGAACCAAGTACTTGTTGAAATTTGTTTACGTGTTAGAGATATTGATGCTACATTAGATTTCTATACAAATCTATTTGATTTTGAAATCGCTAGTCGCAGAGAGTTCCCAGAAGATAAATTTGATTTGATTTATCTAAACTCACCAGGTTCAAACGTACAAATTGAGTTAACCTACAACTATGATGCTGATCCATACGAAGTCGGAAATGGTTTCAGTCACCTTGGAGTTACAGTAAATGATTTAGAAGCTATGCATAAAATCTGTAAAGATTCTGCATATGAAACGGGTGACTTACGAGGTCTTTCAGGTGGAACGCCAACTTACTTCTTTGTAACCGATCCAGATGGATATCGAATCGAAGTAAAACGCGCTAAATAATTTTTACACATAAAATATATACAGCCTTCCTAATCGTTCAATCATTAGGAAGGCTATTTTTATTAGCGTTTCATTTTCTATTAGCGCCATAAATCTTCTACTATTTGATACAACTTCTAGAAATCACGTACAATACATGAGATACTATACATGTAAGTATGAAATAATTGGAATAATTAATCTGTATAATTGCTCCATTAAGGTTACAAGTTACTTATTAAAGAATACATAGTATTTTGAAACGACTGGTAAATATTTAAGGAGGTATACATAATGAGTTGGTACGATAAAGCAAAAAACAAAGCAAAAGATATGACTAAAAATGCAATTGATAAAAGTTTAAACAATGGAAATTCAGGTATGCAAGGAATGAAGATGGGAAATGTTTTAAAGAATATGAATGGTGAAAATAACCATAACGCAATTAGGTCTAGAACAGAAATTCCTCATAAATTTGATCAAACAGATAAACAACGTGAAGAAATAATGTATTTAAGATCAATCTTTAAGCCTACAAATAGAACGAAGTACGTAGAAATGGATATGCCAAATAGACTTTGGCGTGTTACCTGTGATAGCAACGTCTATCCTTTTGAATACTTAGCGGGTTGGAATTCGAGACAAGACACAAAAACAAATACATACTCGAAAACTAAAAAGAAGGGTTCAACATTCTTGACTAATCCGATTAACTCAGCCATTGGTGCGTTAGAAATGAAAAACAATGAAGTCAAATTAATCACAAACATGTACTTAATCATTGGTAACCATGCTTGGAAAAATCCTGAGTTACATATCCCCCTCATCAATCAAGAAGTTCGATCAGGTTCAAGAGAGCATCAAATGGCAGTTGAAGAATTAAAGAAAACGATTGAAGTCCTTAAATTTATTATAAGCAAGCAACGCAAATAACTATAGAGGAATACCCCACTCTGTTCAAAAAGGAATTGAGTGGGGTATTCCTTTATATAATAATTGTACAATTTGAAGTCCAGATGGGATGCGTCCACTTTACATGATTTTATTTTTCGTTTTGTCGTTTCTTGTAAGCAACAGAACCGTTTCGACATGAAATTATTAGGCTATTTCACACTTTTATAAAACATAACAAAACTCTAGTATTTATAAAGG
>CAZUZA010000038.1:0-13491 GCA_964624875.1 uncultured Carnobacteriaceae bacterium
CCATAACACCTAGACCTACACGACGCTCACCTAATGCTTGTTTCTCGTTTTCTTCCAAGAAGTAAGGTGTTGCATCGATAACGTTGTCTTGCATACGAACGCCCACTTTAACTGTTTCAGTTAATTTGTCATGATTCACCGTATTTGTTTCAATATCAACCATTTCAGCCAAGTTAATTGCAGCTAAGTTACATACAGAATATGCTGCTAACGGCTGTTCACCACACGGGTTCGTCGCAACAACTTTTTGACCGTAAGCTTGTGCATTCGTGTCTTTGTTTGCGTTGTCGATGAAGAAAATTCCCGGCTCTGCTGAATATGTCGCACAGATGTTGATGAGGTTCCATAATTCGCGCGCTGGAATTGTACGGTAAGTTGCTACTCCATGTCCAAGTGCTTCCCACTCACGTACGTCTCCTACTTCTGGCCATTTTTCGTTGTATTCAGCCATTTCTTCTTCTGAATAGTTTTCAGTATCTGGGAAACGTAGCGACCAAAGTTCGTCGTTCTCAACAGCTTCCATAAAGTCATCTGTTAATGTTACTGAAATATTTGCTCCAGTTAAGAATTCTGAGTTTTGAACCGTATAAGTTCCACCATCACGAACTTTTTCTTTTGCATTATTAATCATATCTGCTGTGAAACCACCGTGTCCTGGTGATTTTTCGTGTTGAGCGATTGTTTCGTACATTGTCATTTCAGCTTGAGAAAACGGTGTGAACTTTAGGTTTTCTTTTGCTAGTGCTTTGATTTGCTCATCTGTTGATTGTTCGATTAAGTAACGTAAAATACGTGGGTTTTGAACTTTTGAAATGATGAATTCCACAATATCTGGGTGCCAGTCTGCAAGCATAATCATTTGCGCACCACGACGTGATCCACCTTGTTCAACTAAGTGTGTTAATTTCGCGATATCATCTAACCACGAAACCGAACCACTTGATTTACCATTTACACCACGAGCTAATGTGTTACGTGGACGTAATGTTGAACCGTTTGTTCCAACTCCACCACCACGAGACATGATTTCCATAACCTCTTTACGGTGATCCGAGATGCCTTCACGTGAGTCTGGTACAAAAGGCATAACGTAACAGTTAAAGTACGTAACATCTGTTCCTGAACCTGCTCCATAAAGGACTCGTCCAGCAGGAACAAAGTTTTTCGTGCGTAATTGTTCGTAAAAACGCTCAAAAGATTCTTCTGCTTTTTCTTGTGTCTCTTCTGCTTCAGCTAAACCGCGTGCATTACGCTTTGCAATTTGTTCATAGAAAACTTCTAACGGTTTTTCAATCACATCAATACTTCGAGTAACCAATCCCGATTCAATTTCATCAGGATCCTCTAAGGTTCCGCGGTATTCTTCTTCAAGCAAAATTACTGCTTCATTTCGATCCCAATCTAATTCTTTAACATAACCAATTCCTCTTGCTGGATATTTTGGATCTGGTTTAACAGTTAGTACAACAAGATCTCCTACAGTTAGCGTTTCTTTTTTCGTGTCTTTGTATGAATAACGGTCGATCATAACCATTCGGGATACACCACTATGGGTAATGTGCATATCTTCTGTTACGGGATATACGTGCGGAAATTGTTCAATGTCCTTATTTAATTTGTCGATGTCAACATTTAATGGTAAAATTGAGTTTGCAACCATGACTTCAAGCCCCTTACTGCTACTTCTTATTTTCACTATATATTGTGTATGTGTAACTATTTCGACACAACATGTAGTGAATTACTAAATGATAGTATACATGAAAGTCAAAAGACTAACAAGCGAACTAGACTAAATATTAGATACGAAAATAAATAACTCCTCTACATCAAGCTGTAGAGGAGTTTTGTTTTATATTAAAAGTTTTGTAATATTCTAAATCGTTTCATTACTAAATTTTCTCTGAATGACAGGCACAATAATTGGTTCCAAAATAAAGAAAAAGATCATATTACCCACAGCATGTAGTGTATCGAATGGAATCCCATTTAGATAATATATCCAAAAATTATTCATGCCATACAAATGATAACTCATAAAAGTAATCGCAAGGCCATAAAGTAGACCGGCCATTCCTGCCCACACGGTAAAAGCCAGACGATTCAGCAACTTGCCGTATGAATAGAAATATTTCAAGACAGCCGTCACCAAGATAAGCAAAGCAAAAGATACCATTTGCATCACAGTCCACGGACCGGTTCCTAAAAATAAGTTTGTTAGTAGTAACGATAAAACCGAAACAACCAGGCCATCAATAACGCCTATATTTAGGGTAATTAGGATCAGCATCGCCGTCATCGGTTGAACATTCGGTAAAATAGGCAGGGCAAAAACTAAGCGCCCAACAGTCACAAATGCAGTCAATACAGCTAATAAAGCAATTCGGTTAACGGTAAAGTAACTCGAATTAGTAGTCACTGTCCTCAAGTCTCCATTCAATACTATCGCCATCCTCAAGTTCGTATTCAGCGGCTCCTACAGGCAACATTTCACCATCCATATACGATAACCAATAACGTTCAGCGTCTAAATCTTGTTCATAATCTTCGATTCTTGAAATAAACCCAGCTTCAGATGCGTCGATATCGTATAGTTCATACATAACATCTAATAAGTAAGTACCTTCTTCAACCGTAACTTCTTCACTTAGATCAGCTACCGCTTCTCCATCAATTAAAATATCAATCGTAGCAGTCACTTCTGTTGAATCCTCAGCTGTAGTATCCGTCTCTTCAACTTCGGCTGTTTCAGGTGTATCTGTTTCTTCCGGCGCATTCGCGGTATCCGTTGTACATCCTGTAATAATCAATCCTGTCGATAACAATAAAAATAACTTACGTAATGCTGTTTTTTCCATTTGTAACTCTCCTTTTGTTTTTAAACAGAAACTTGTTTTTTATTGATAGTTTGCCACTCATCTCTTGCTAAAAGGAGCATTTTGGATAAAAAAATAGCCTATGCTCCAGACATAGACTTGTTCATGTAACTGTTTTACCACGAAACAGTCCATGTGCGTTATTAGCAAACTAAGGTAAAGATCTGACTGCATACAAATGTATGATTACAGTGGCGGGACCGTGTTGGGATTAAACCAAACTTCCATACCTTAGTTGTCTTTGAATGGTAATGTATGAATCTATCAATATGTATAGTATAGGATTGGACAAGAAAATACAAACATTTTTATTGAAAATCTTCCTTCTTCGCATCTAAATGAAACACCTTGCCACTTCGCTCATACAAAATATCCGCTTCCTGCGCACGATGATTCGCCACACGTGCCAACGCAAAAAAGTAATCCGACAAACGATTCACAAATTTTTGCACAGCTGGATTTGCTTCCGACTCTTTTCGCTGTGTCTCATAATGACCCGACTCCTTACTCGCAGCCAAGTACTCGTTAAAAGCCACAATCGTACGCTCTGCTCGACGCGTAATCGTTCGACAGACATGGAGCTCAGAAGACAAACGCGTGCCCCCAGGTAAGATAAACGACTCCAACGGCTTAGGTTCCACCGCATACACATCAATGATCCCCTCAAGCCACTTCGTCGGTTCATCCGTCATGCGATACGGGTATTTCCCCGTGTTCGACGTCGCCAAATCATTCCCACAATCAAACAAAAACTGCTGAATCTGCTGCAACTCATTCACTAACTCCGGCCAAGCCTCAGGCGAACTCGCCGCCAACCCCACAAAACTATTCAACTCATCAACCGTTCCATAAGCCTCCACCCGCGCCGAATCCTTCGACACCGTATAGTTTCCATTAATCTTCGTTTGGCCCTTATCGCCAACTCGCGTATAAATTTGCATCTCCATCAACTCCTTATATCATCCTAATATACAAAACAAAAACCAAATCACAAAATAAAAACACCCATTCATTTTTCTCTCCAGGTGAAAACGGGAAACCCAACGAGCCGGATTTCCCTTACTGGTGCGTGTTTTGCATGGAGTGGGCGTCTTGTATAAGAAGAAGGACTACCTTTCCACAAAAGCAGCACAAAAAAGGAAATTCAGATTACGAATTTCCTTTTTATCTATAGTATTTTCTTGTTTTAGAATTTTCTAAAGCGTTCGTACCGTTTAGCGAGTCGATCTTGTGTCGGCTGTTTACTTAATTCAGCTATTGTCGTTTTAATTTCAGGAATTAAAGCCGCAGCGAGTTCTTGATTGCTCATTTCCTCTTCTTGAATGATGCGATCAATGACGCCTAAGTCTTTTAATTCGTGAGCTGTTAGCCGCATCATGTCAGCTGCTTCTGGCGCTAATTTTGAATCTTTCCATAAGATTGATGCAAAACCTTCGGGTGATAGGATTGAATAAATGCTGTGCTCCAGCATCCAAACTTGATCGCTTAGTGCTAAAGCAATCGCACCACCACTTCCACCTTCGCCTAAAATAATCGCCAGCGTTGGTACGCTTAATTCGCTCATCGTTAATAACGCATCCGCGATAGCTTCACCAATCCCGAACTCTTCTGATTCCGGTGTCGCATTCGCGCCAGCTGTATTGATTAACGTTAAAATAGGACGATTGAATTTCTCCGCTTGTTCCATCAGGCGCACGGCCTTACGGTAACCAGCTGGTCCACTCGACCCAAAGTTTCGACGAATGTTTTCTTCCGTATTACGTCCTTTTTGAATCCCAATAATCGTAATTGGGTCGACGCCATCTATTAAGCCTACCCCTCCAACAATCGCCTTATCATCTTTCATCACACGGTCTCCGTGGAATTCAACAAAGCTTGTACAAAGAGCATTCATAATTTCAATCGTCGAAATACGCTGAATATCACGCGCTTTTAAAACAATATCATATGCTTTCACTTACTTCACCTGACTTTCTTGTTGGTGCACTAATAATAGAAAATGAAGGAATTTATGTTGCGTTTCGCGCGAAACGATTTTATCAATAAACCCATTTTCTAAAACAGATTCTGCCGTTTGAAAGTCAGCCGGTAATTCCGACTTGATGGTTTGGGCAATCACACGTCGACCGGCAAAACCAACTGTGGCTTTCGGTTCAGCTAATGTAATATCTCCTTGCATCGCAAAACTCGCCGTAACCCCACCTGTTGTGGGATGTGTTAGAACTGGTATATATAGTAAGCCTGCTTCACTATGTTTAGCGACTGCTTGAGAAATTTTCGCCATTTGCATAAGCGATAAAATCCCTTCTTGCATGCGCGCTCCTCCAGAAGCAATATATAAAATGACGGGCAACTTCTTCTCAGTTGCGCGTTCAAATAGACGGGTCAGTTTCTCTCCAACGACCGTCCCCATACTTGCCATAATAAATCGACTATCCATTACGCCTAAAGCAAAAGGAAGACCTTCTAGTTTTCCTTCTCCTGTTAAAACAGCTTCTTCAAGTTTTGTAATCTTTTTACTTTGCTGAATTTTGTCGGCATAACCAGGGAAATCAAGTGGGTCATTTGCTTCTAAATCCGCATCCCACTCTTGAAAACTACCTGCATCAACCAGCCATTCGACACGATTCGCTGCCGGAAATTGCAAATGATACTGACATTTTGGACACAGATAATCTGCACCTATCGTATTTGTAAAAATAACGGCTCGACAATTCGGGCAAGAACTCGCTAAATCATCTGGAATTTGAGCGCGCCTTTGTTGAATTTCTTCCGTTCTTAATGGTGTAATTTCAACGTATTTTTTCTTTCTTCTAAAAAATGCCACACTCTCATCCTCCTAACTTTACTCATTTGCGACAGCCTCTGCATTCGCATCTGCTAAAAATTGAGGCATAAAGACTTCTTCTAACCATTTCACGTGAACTTCCCCCGCTTGAACAGCCGGATCATTGATTAAGGCTTCTAACAAATCAACGTTTGTATTGATCCCGTCGACAACAACCTCATACAGGGCACGGTTCATCAACGTAAAGGCAGCTTTCGCTGTCGGTTGATGCGTAACCACTTTTGCGACCATCGAATCGTAAAATGGTGGCAGTGTATAATCCGAATACAAAGCTGTTTCCACACGCAAGCCATTTCCACCATTTGGTAAAAACAAGCGTTTAATGTGCCCACTTGATGGTTGGAAGTTATGATAAGGATCCTCTGCGTTTAAACGACTTTCAATCGCAAAGCCAGTGACTTCAATATCATCCTGTGTAAAAGCTAAAGGTTCCCCCATCGCAATTTGAATTTGTGCTTTTACGATATCCACACCTGTGACCATTTCAGAGACAGGGTGCTCTACTTGTAGACGTGTATTCATTTCCATAAAGTAGAAATTTTCTTCTTCATCCACTAGAAACTCAATCGTACCCGCATTCGTATACCCAATAGCTTTCGCGGCTTGGACAGCCGCGTCACAAATTTTTTCACGCGTTGCAGCCGATAAGTTTAAAGCTGGTGCAAACTCAATAATCTTTTGATTATTTCGCTGGAGTGAACAATCACGTTCGCCTAAATGGACGACGTTCCCATGTTCATCCCCTAATAATTGCACTTCGATATGACGAGCAGGGTAAATCGTTCGTTCCATATAAAGATGCTTATTGCCGTAAATACTTTGCGTTTCGTTCTGTGCTTGGATAAACATCGGCTCTAAATCTGCAGCCGTCTGTGCCAAACGCATTCCTTTACCGCCACCACCATCGGCCGCTTTAATCATTAAAGGAAAGCCTATTTCATCAGCGATTGCGCGTGCTTGCTCAAGGTCTGCTACTAAATCTTTACCACCAGGAACAATCGGTACACCAGCATCACGCATCGTTGTACGTGCGTTTTGCTTGTTCCCCATGTCACGAATAATTTGGCTACTTGGCCCGATAAACTTAATGTTCATATCCTGACACAATGAAGCAAAATCACTACGCTCAGATAAAAAGCCGTAACCAGGATGAATGGCGTCGGCTCCAGTAACAAGCGCTGCACTTAAAATCGCTACTGGATTAGCATACGAATCTAATCCCTTCGCCGGTCCGATACATATAGCTTCATCGGCCAATTCTGTATGAAGTGCATGACGATCTGGTTCACTAAATACAGCAACAGACGTGATTCCCAACTCTCTTAATGCGCGAATGATTCGAACCGCTATCTCCCCACGATTCGCTACTAGAACCTTATTAAACATACTATCCGTCCTAACTATAATTGCTTTAAATCACTAATAATAAACGTCATCTTTGCTTCTGAAACAGCTTCACCATATTGGTTTGTAATCTTTCCTTGACCAATCCCCATGCGCGAACGTAACTTCACGATATCAACTGTAATGGTTAAAATATCGCCTGGCTCCACATTCTTACGGAATTTCACATTGTCTACCGCCGCTAGGAAAGCAATCTTCCCTTTAAAGTTCGGGCTCATTAATAACGGAATCGAACCAACCTGAGCCATTGTTTCAATCTGTAAAACACCTGGCATAATCGGGTTTCCTGGGAAATGACCTTGGAAATACGACTCATTCGCTGCTACGTTTTTCGTCGCAACAATACGCTCTTCTAAATCCAACTCATCCACACGGTCCACAAAAAACATTGGGAAACGATTCGGGATAACTTCCATAACTTCTTTTGCCGTCATAACGGGTCTTTTTACTTCTGACATAATGTCCTCCTAAAATTCCTTATTCTTCAATTCGCATAATCGGCTGATTAAATTCTACAACTTGTTCGTTTTCAACTAAAATCTCAGTCACTACACCTGAACAAGGCGCTTGAATTTCATTCATAAGCTTCATCGCTTCAACAATACAAACTACTTGGCCCTTCTCGACACGATCGCCCACTTGAACAAACGGGTCTTGATCCGGTTGAGGTTGCAAGTAAACCACACCAACCATCGGCGATTCAACAGCCGTACCGATTGCCTCAGCTACCGTCTCTTCGACATCAGTAACTGGTGCCGCCGCAACAACAGGTTCACTAACAGGTGCAACCACGTTCGCTTTCTCAACAGGCGCTGAAAAATCAGGAACCTCTTTTGAAATGACGACGTGATGCGACTCTGTTTTGTAGTCCACATAAGCCAAGCTTGATTTATCTACATAATCAAGCAATGCCATTAAATTTTCATTATTCATACTTACTCACCTGTCCATCGTTTGAATGCTAAGACGGCGTTGTGGCCACCGAAGCCTAACGAATTTGATAGTGCATAGGTCGCTTCTTGTTCTAGTCCTGCACCTTGAATATAGTTCAAGTCACATGCTTCATCTGGGTTTTCTAAACCAAGCGTGCCTGGTAAGAAACCTTCTTGAAGAGCTTTCACAATCGCGATTGCTTCTACTCCACCAGCTGCTCCTAATAAATGACCAAAGTGGCCTTTCGAACTTGAGATGGGTACCTTATACGCATACTCACCTAAGGCATATTTAATAGATGCTGTTTCTGCAGAATCGTTTGTTGGTGTACTCGTTCCGTGTGCATTGATGTAGTCTACATCTTCCACACCGATACCAGCCATCTCAACAGCTGTCAGAATCGCTTTACCTGCTCCACTTCCATCTGGACGAGGTGCTGTCATATGGTAAGCATCACTATTTGAACCATAACCAACCACTTCTGCTAAAATATTTGCACCTCGAGCTTGTGCTGATTCTAAAGATTCTAAGAAGACAACTCCTGCTCCTTCACCCATAACAAAACCATCACGGTCTTTATCAAATGGACGTGAAGCTGTTTTCGGGTCATCATTTGTCGACAATGCCGTTAAAACGTCAAAGCCAGCAATTCCGATTTCATTAATTGTCGCTTCTGCTCCACCTGCGAAACAAGCATCTAATTCGCCATGTTGGATTTTTAAGAACGCTTCACCAATCGCATTTGTCGCACTTGCACAAGCTGTAACGATATCTAAACTCGTTCCTCTTGAGCCGACTTTCATTGAAATGTTTGCCGCACCCATGTTTCCGATTGTATACGGAACAAATAAAGGCGAAACACGTTTCGGTCCTTTATCAATCATTTTCTCAATACCTTTTTGAATCTCAATTAAGCCACCAATACCCGAGCTCACTAAAACCCCTACACGGTCAGCGTTTGCTTCAATGTCATAACCACTATCTTTTAGGGCTTCTACACTTGCAGCAACTCCAAATTGAGAATAACGATCCATACGCGAATACTCTTTACGTCCCATTGTATCTTTCGGGTTAAAATCTTTTACTTCTGCTGCAACAGAAGCGTTCATTTCTGATGCATCGAAACTTTCAATTTTACCGATTCCTGATCGACCAGCTTTCATACTCTCCCAGAAAGTGGCCACATCATTTCCAATCGGAGAAATGGTTCCGAGACCTGTTATAACTACTCTTTGCATTTTATCCTCCTCGATGTGTATCACATCTGAATTACATATTTAAGCCACCATTGACTTCGATAACTTGTCCTGTAATGTATTTATTGTTGATTAAGAATTCAACTGTTTGTGCAACTTCTTTTGTTTGACCAAAACGTTTTAATGGAATTTGATCATACATGGCTTTTTTCACTTTATCGCTTAAAGCATCGGTCATATCGGTTTCGATATAACCTGGAGCAATCGCATTGACTGTAATGTGCCGGCTTCCTAACTCACGCGCTAAGGCTTTTGTTAGACCGATCACACCTGCTTTACTTGCGGCATAGTTTACTTGACCTGCATTCCCCATTACGCCAACGACACTCGACATATTAATGATCGTACCACTACGTTGTTTTAACATATACTTTGTGACATGACGGCACATATTAAATGTCCCTTTAAGGTTCGTATCAACGACGTCATCATAGTCTTCTTCTTTCATACGCATAACCAAGCCATCACGTGTGATGCCGGCATTGTTTACTAAGACATCAATGCGTCCAAATTTTTCAATGACTTCATCAATAATCGCTTTTGCGCCATCAAAGTCTGATACGCTTCCCGGAACTTGAGCGACGGGTACGGGTGCATCCGCGAAGGTTGCTAAAACATCGTCCCCAATTTGGCTACGTCCGTTTAAAACAACTTGATACCCTTTTTGTGCTAGGTCTTTGGCAATTTCTAAACCGATTCCGCGGGAACTACCTGTAATTAATGCTACTTCTGTCAATGGTTAACCTCCTATAAAGTCTTCCAATTTATCTAGATCTTCTACTTTGTCAATGACCAGTGTTGCTGGTGCATTGGGTTCACGTTTTAATAAATTCGCTAGTGTTTTCCCTGGACCAATTTGAATCAGCTTCTCTACCCCATGATCGACTAAATAATCGATTGTTTCCCGCCAACGAACGGACTCAACTAAGTGTTTGGTTAAGTCTTCTTTGACTGTTTCTGGTGTATGAGGCTCTACGGTCGTATTACTGATAACTGGAACATTTCCTTCATGGAAAGTTATGTCATCCAATACTTGCGCAAAGGGTTCAGCGACAGGGGCCATATATGGCGTATGGAATGGGCCTTCTACTTTCAGAGGCATCATTCGTTTGTACCCTCTATCTTTTGCAAGGGCTTTGAATTCGGCAATCGAATCCGTCGAACCTGCAATAATAATTTGTGTAGACGAATTTAAATTCGCGACAAAAAGTTTTTCTGCGCCATCGTTTACTTCTGCGATCAACTCTCTTACTTCATGTAACGGAACATTCATAACAGCTTCCATCGCGATATCTTGCTCTTCACGTAATGCAGCACAATGCTGAGTCATTAACTGACCACGTTGTTTAATGAGCTGCATCCCTTCTTCAAAACTTAGCATTTCACCAGCAATTAAAGAGGTGTATTCACCTAAACTTAAGCCAGCCATATATGACATGACTGGCAGCTTTGTTTTGATACTGTTGTAAATCGCTAGGCTTGTAGCCGTGATTGCGACTTGAGCGTATTGAGTTTGTTGGAATGGAGTCATATCGTCGGATAGCCACTCTGAAATGGGATAGCCGGTAATGGCTTCTGCTTTTTCGAATGTTTGTTGTGCTTCTGGATAGGCGGCTTTAAAATCGAGTCCCATCTGGGCGTAATGCGCGCCTTGGCCGTTGAAAATTACTGCTACTGACATATTTCTCCCTCTTTACTTAAAGTATGATTGATGTTGTTCGTAAACTTGCTTGGCTTCGTTTACATAATCTAAAATAATTTCTTCTACGCTTTGTTCTTTGTTGACTAAGCCAGCTACTTGTCCAGCCATCATTGATCCACTTTTCGTGTCCCCTTCAACGACTGCTCGGAACAGTGCACCTGCACCTAAGCGTTCGAGTTCTGCGAAGTCGGGTTTTTCATCACTGGTGATAGACTTTTGTACGGCTAAGTACTCTTTTGTTAATTGGTTGCGTAAGACGCGTACGGGATGTCCTGTGATTTCTCCGGTTACGACGGTTGAAAGATCGTTTGCCTTCAGGATGGATTTTTTGAAATTGTCATGTGCGTTAGATTCGGTCGCCACTACGAATCGTGTTCCGACTTGAATCCCTGCTGCTCCTAGCATAATTGCTGCTGCTAATGAGCGTCCATCACCAAAACCGCCGGCACCAATAACGGGAATCGTCACGGCATCGATAACTTGAGGTAAAAGCGCTAATGTTGTTAAGCGTCCGATATGCCCTCCAGCTTCCATGCCTTCTGCGATAATTGCATCTGCACCGATTCGTTCCATTCGTTTAGCTACAGCGACTGATGCCACGACTGGAATAACTTTGATGTCTGCTGCTTTGAAGCGTTCCATGTACTTACTTGGATTACCTGCACCTGTGGTAATTATTTTAACGCCTGATTCTTCAATTAAATAATCGACAACAGCATCAACGTGCTGACTTAAAAACATGGCATTTACCGCAAAGGGTTTGTCTGTTTTTGTCTTCATTAATTCAACTTTTTCACGGACAACATCCACTGGATCGTGTCCTGTACCAATGACCCCTAAACCTCCGGCATTTGAAACGGCACTTGCTAAATCTGAATCAGCGACCCATGCCATTGCCCCTTGAATAATTGGGTATTTAATATTTAATAATTCTGTAATCGACGTTTTCATACCAACATTCCTTTTCATCCGTTTTTCCCGTAATGTAAATTAGTTATTTTGTGCCTTTTCGATATGAGCAACTAATTGATCAACCGTCTGAACGTTTTCGTCTGTTTCAATAACGATGTCTAACTCATCTTCGATTTCACTTAATACTTGGAAAATATCTAAACTGTCTGCGTCTAAATCTTGCATGAAGTTTGTGTCCCCTGTAATTTTTGCTGCGTCCACGTCTAATTGTTCTGCGATAATTTCGATAACTGTTTCTTTCATTTTATATTTCTCCTTTTAATGTCTATTTTTTTTTATAGTTTTAAACTAATTTGACCCCATGACAAACCTGCACCATAGCCGACAAACACGACTTTTTGCTGTTGTTCGAGTGGAATACTTCCATCCTTAACCAATTGGTCCAGCAAGATGGGTATGCTCCCAGCCGAGGTATTGGCCACCTTGTCCATGTTTGATGGGATTTTACTTAAATCAACCTTTAACTTCTTTCCGATAATTTCAATAAAGCGGTAATTCGCTTGATGACTAATGAGATAGTCAAATGTGCCGACATGCTTTTTGATGAAATTCGATAAAGATGGAATCACCTTACGTAAGACAAAGTTGAAAACAGCGCGACCTTCCATGGTCATTAATCCTGCTGTCTCTTTTGTCGCTACACAAATGGAGTCGACTTCATCCGGAATGCTAACCAGTTCACTTTCATAGTCTGGCAATCCTTGACCGTCATGCTCAATCAATAAAGCACCGGCGCCATCCCCAAACAAAATCGATGTGCCACGATCTTCAAAATCTAAAATCGCACTCATCTTTTCTGCACCAATCACTAACGTATAACCTGATTCTTTTTGGGCACTCAGTTTTTCTGCGATTTCTAATGCCATCACAAAACCTGAACATGCACCACTAATATCAAAAGACCAAGCTTCTTCAATGCCTAGTGCACGTTGAACTTGACTTGCAACAGAAGGTGTCGGCAATCTCGAAGACATCGTTGCCACAATAATCAATTGAATGTCATTTACGACTTCTTCATCCAAACTCGCCAGTAAATTTTGTGCTGACTTCACAGCCAGATCGCTTACTGACTCTTCTTCTGACGCGTAATACCGCTGGTGAATGCCCGTGCGCTGTGTAATCCAATCATCACTCGAATCAATCCCAGTTTTTTCAATTAGCTCTGTGTTCGTAACAACCTTCTCAGGCAAATACGAACCTGTAGCAATTATTCTACTCATCCGATTCTTCCTTTTTTTCATATTCATCGTAACCATGTTTGCTTATTGAATGGATGCTTCTTTTGGATTTCACTTTGGTTTCGGTTTTAGTTCACGTTCGCCAAAATAAACAAATCCTAAAAAACGTTCATTCAATGCCCTTGATTCTAGACCATGATTTTTTAAAAGTCAACAAAATTCAAAATATGTTCATTTTTTTAGACTATTCCGTTGAGTAAAAGCCTTTATGCTATTGGCTTTTCCGTTAATTATGACTTTTTCATGAAATTACCGTATCTTT
>CAZUZA010000039.1:0-13244 GCA_964624875.1 uncultured Carnobacteriaceae bacterium
TGGATTGAATATGTCGGCTTATAAAGATTGAAATAAGAAGAGCGATTTATACGGCAACTAAAGCAAGCGTGTGAATCGTTCTTTTTTACTTTATCCAGATGAAAATTGAAAGGTGAGATAGGATGAAATGGCTTCGAATCGCTTTAGTGTTACTGAGTGTCTTACAGTATCTTTTTACGGCTTCATTTTGGGCTAGTCCCTTTTTCAGCTTCTTTGTTTGGATCATCTCGTTTCAACTTCTTTGGTTTTATATTGAGCGACCACTTGCCCGAAAAGTGCTCCTTGGCATACTAGGATTGCTTACCGTGCTTAATAGTTATTTGCTGCCCCAATTGCCTTTCTTAATGATTGGGCTTTATGTTTTAGAAGTCCGAACGCATTTGGAGCGCAAGCATACATTGCTTGTCTTAACCAGTCTGGGACTAGCTCTCGGTGGCATCATCTTGTATAAAGGGGGATGGCCGACCTCTACTGAAGGCATTGCCTTAGCAGGGACGCTACTCTTTTCGCTTTGGGTAGCGGACCAACAAGTCGCGTTAGAACAGCGTCAGCAAGAATATTATGATCAAATGTTAGCTCAATCCGATTTAGAAACGAAATCTGAATTGCTTCAAGCGCAGATGCAAGCGATGGAAGAACTCTCAATCATGAATGAACGCAATCGTATTTCGCGTGATTTACATGATTCCGTTGGTCATACCTTATCGACCATGGTGATCCAATTGGCGGCACTTGTAAAAATAACGGAAGAGAATAACCCTAAAGCGTCTCAAATGTTGCAGCAACTACATCAATTTGCAAAAGACGGTTTAACAAACATTCGTCAAGTCATTCATGAAATGAAACCGGTGAATTATCGTCGCCTAGCCTTTGTGGAACAAATTAAGGCCCTTATTCAAGAATTTGAGTTAAACAGTCAGCTGCAAGTCTTTTTCAACACGAATGAGATGCTGTGGACACTCAACGACGAACAAGAAGCCTTAATTTTTAGAGCGATTCAAGAATTCTTAGGCAATTCCGTCAAGCACAGCCAAGCGAGTGAAATTAGAATCCAATACCATTTCACCCAGAGTTCGTTGATTTTGTCGATGGAGGATAATGGGCAAGGGACGGATACGATTCGACCCCAGATGGGGCTGACGGGGATGAAAGAGCGAGCGCAGTTGCTCGGTGGAAAAGTGTCGATGCAGTCGGCGACGGGTCGAGGGTTTAAGGTTCGGATTGTTTTACCGAAAGGAGGATTTGTGGATGGAAAGAGCACCAATTAAAGTGTTGCTTGTTGATGATGAGCTTTTGATTCGAAGTGGGCTCGCAATTTTGCTGGGGACGTTTGAGGAACTGGCGATTGTAGGCGAGGCTGCAAACGGTGAAGAGGCCGTCGAATTTTGTGTGACGCAGGATGTGGATGTGATTTTGATGGATATTCGCATGCCCGAAATGAACGGGATCGAAGCAACAAAGCGCATTAAAGAGGCGCATCCGGAAACGAAAGTGTTGATATTAACGACGTTCCAAGATGTGGAATATATCGCACAAGCCATGAAGCTAGGGGCTTCCGGTTACTTATTGAAAGATAGTAGTGAGGATGAAATTTTTGAAGCGATTAAAATTGCTCAAAATAACAACGTAGTGTTAGATGGAGAGTTGGCCCAATCATTTTACCAGTTGGCTTCAACGAATATGCCGTCAGACTTTGATGCCGAAGCATTTGGTTTGTCGGTGAAAGAAGTGGACATGATTCGGTTCGTTGCTAGTGGGTTTAGCAATCAAGAAATCGCTGAGCAAATGTACTTGTCTTTAGGCACGATCAAAAATAATGTTAGTACGATTTTAAGTAAACTTGAATTGAGAGATCGCACCCAATTAGCGATATTTGCATTCGAACAGAATATATTAAAATAAGTGAGCGACTTTTCCTTGGAAATAATGAGGGAAAGTCTTTTTTTGTGCTGAATTCATTGTTAACTACGCCATAAATCGTTTAACTGAAGAATACTACGAATGGAAGCCTCAGCCCCACTCTTTCCAAACGTTTTCCAACATCGTGACTTTAGTCATACGAAGTTGTTACTCGAGTGAATAGTTATGAAGCCCATCTTTCTTTATAATGGATTTACAGAACAAAAGGAGGAGAGCGCGATGAGTTTTATTGAAATTCGTAACGTATATAAAAATTATGGAAAGACAGAAGTGTTAAAAAATGTCTCGTTTGAAATTGAAAGTGGCGAACGTTTTGGGTTGATCGGGCCAAACGGTGCTGGAAAATCAACACTAATCGATATGATGACCGGCTTAACCCCATTAAACGCAGGGGAAATTTATATCGACCAAAAGAAAGTACCAAATGATATGGTGAAAATTCGAGAACTAATCGGACTCGTCCCACAAGAAATTGCTTTAATGCAAGAGTTAAATGCGCCATCGAACTTAGAATATTTTGGTGGCTTATACGGCTTATCCGGTCAAACATTAAAAGATCGCATCGATGAAGCCCTAGATGCAGTCGGCTTAAGCGACCAACGCAAAAAAGCCGTTAAGGATTTTTCAGGAGGGATGCAGCGACGCTTAAATATCGCAGCTGGCATTTTACATCGACCAAAGTTTCTAATTTTAGACGAACCAACTGTTGGTGTGGATCCACAATCTCGAAACAAAATCTTCGAATTCATCAAGAATATGAACGAAGAATATGGCACAACAGTTTTATACACGTCGCACTACATGGAAGAAGTCGAAGCATTATGTGACCGCCTCTTTATTTTAGACGACGGCGAACAAATCGGTTACGGCTCTCAAGAAGAAATTAAACAGCTCGTCCAAGATTCCGTCAAATGGCTTATCGAAGTCGAGCAGTTACCAATCGGCATCGATGAAAAAATTAAAGAGACATTACCAGGTATCGAACAAGTCCTTATCGAGAACAACCAAATTCATCTAATCGTCGACCCATTAGCATTCAAAACGCAAGAGCTAATGACCTTTATTTCACGCGAAGAACTCGAACTTGTAACCTTACAAAAAGAAGACTTAAGCTTAGAAGAAGCCTTCTTACAATTAACCGGAAAAACCTTAAGAGACTAGGAGGGCAAACATGTCTAAATTTTGGATCTATTTTAAAACAGAAGTAAAGACAACCTTTAAACAAATCCCTCAAACCGTCGGCGTTTACTTGTTGTTTCCATTTTTCTTTTCCGTGTTGCTGGGCTTCTCATTTATGACAGCCTTCACACCAGAAGTAACGATCGAACCAATTGACATACACGTCACAAACAACGATGAAGGTGAAGTCGGGCAAATGCTAACAGATATTCTTGAAACAGACGAGCTAGGGGAATATTTCGCGCTCACGACAGAAGACGAAGCAGACTTTCTTGTCACGATTCAGCCAAACTATAGCGCGCAGATAGCCGATACGCAACTCACAATCGAATCCAAGCCGAACACCTCATCGACCGACCAGAGTATTTTAAACAGCTTCCTCGTCGACTGGCAGCAAACCCTTGTCAATCAAGAAGAGCTTCTAGGTGAAATGGCTAATGTAAGCAACCCAGAGACTGTGGCCACACTCCAAGCCGAGTTAACAGAAATTAGCGGCATCCAAATGGAGCAAGTCTTTGTGAACGAAACGTTTGAGTCAGATAAAGCCTTAACAAGTAAACAGTTTACTTCGGTTGCAGGTTTGATCTATTTATTCTTTTTAACGCTCTCAACGAGTGTCACGCTCAGTACGAATAAAGATTTCAAAGGCCTAAAAAAGCGTCTTGGAATTTTACCACTGACACCAGCCCAAAGCGTCCTCTATGAGCTTGCAACGAATACGATTGTTTACGGCGTTATTGCGAGTCTATTTATCATAATGTGGCGTGTGTATGATCCAAATACGTTTAGTGGGAACCCACTCGTTTATGGTGGCTGGATTTTAATCTACACACTATTTTTCCAAGCTGTCAATAGTGTGCTTATGTATTTAGTACCAGAGAAGTTAACGGCCATCTTTTATCAATCATTCCTCATGTTTTATATGATTTTTGGTTTCTTGCCGATCGATAAAATTGCCGGTGGCCGCATAGCTGAATTGTTTAGCCAAAACACCACCCGAAAAATATTTAACCAACCGTTTTATGACTATATGTTGAGTCATAATTTTCTGGGGAACGCAAATATTGCCCTTGGCTTAATAGGAGTAACGACGCTACTTGTCGGCTTAACGATCATTATACGTAACAGAAAGGAGATGGCATAAGATGAAAACACTCTTTCTAATATGGTTTCATTTAAAGCGTATTTTACTGAATAACTGGGGCTATATCGTGTTTACGTTTGGTTTTCCGTTAGTGCTCATCTCAGGTTTTCTATTTGTCATGCAAGGGGAAAACAATCCGATGACAGGACAAGATATTGTCGTCGTGAACCATTCCGAATTTGTGGCTGAACACGTTTATCCAGCATTAAGTGAGGCCCACCAAAACTATTTTGAAGAAGATTTAGACGAAGCTTTTGTGAAGCTAGAACAAATTGAAGTACCGATTGTGTATGAAATCCCCACAGACTTTCCTGAAGAAAGTTTGACTATGCATGTTCACAGTTTAAGTGGCGAAAATAGAGAAGCGGTATTTGAGTCTGAATTTATGAGCGTTTTCTTAGATGAAATGATGCAAGTCGCTTTTGAAGAAGCCGCTATTCAATTTAAC
This sequence comes from uncultured Carnobacteriaceae bacterium, assembly GCA_964624875.1. Lineage (GTDB taxonomy): Bacteria > Bacillota > Bacilli > Lactobacillales > Carnobacteriaceae_A > Atopostipes. The sequence continues at coordinate 4,692 of CAZUZA010000039.1, forward strand.
CCTGTCGAAGTAGCTGAGCCCGAATGGATACTAGCCGATATTGATTTTAGGGAGGATACAGCTTTTGTGGTTTTCATGATTTTATTCTTTATGGGTTATTCATCCGGTATAATTGCTGGTGATTTAGCAAAACTACGTAAAGAAGGCTTGCTCACGCGAAGTGTCGTTTCCAATTCGCATAGTTGGCAAATCTTAGGGAGTATTTTAGCCGCATATAGTATTTTCGGTGTCTTATCTGGTTTAGTGATCATCGCCTTAATGAGTGCAATCTTCAATTTCACGGTGACAAATATTACACTAATCTTCAGTTTGTTTATCGCAATGAGTGTCTTTGTAGCAGGCTTAACAATGGTGTTATTCCGGGTCTTTAAAAACGAAGCCGTCATCCAAATTCTGGGGGTCATCATCATCATTGGTCTCGTCTTTATTCCAATTCTTATCAGTATCTTGCCCGAAATTGAGCTCATTCAATATATTTCACCTTATTATTGGGTGTTTGAAGCCATGGATACCGGCCAAATTTTCCCAAATGCCTTGGTCATTATCTTATACGGCTTAGTATTATTTACAGCCGGTAGTTTTAAAGTAGAGCGCTTAGTGAAAGGTTAATCAAAGCAAACGAAAAAGCACCCAATTGTGGGTGCTTTTTGCCTATCAAATTTCAATGTTTAATAAAGCGTATAAATTTCATCAAAGAGTTCTTTCTCTTCTTCAATCTGTGCTTTATTTCCAATCACAACGACTGTCTGCTCTGCTAATGCTTGTTCTATATCATTTGCGAAAGCCGATAAATCGCTGGATTCTGTTGCTAAAATTTCTTCTTTTAACTTCACAATATCCGCTGCAGAAATACCTGTCTTCAAGCGACTTAATGCGGATAAACCTTTACTTGCCGCTGATTTAGGTTGTTCTAGTGGACTCATTGTTCCGATAATATATTTGTTCAATTCCTCTTCTGATACGGTTAATTGGCTCACGTAAGAAGGGAGATTCTTGTAGACATTTAATGACTTACTAATGTTTGGATCACGGTAAGTCGCTAAAGCCAACGCGCCATTGCGACGGTGGTTATACAGTGAACCGTACGCGCCACCTTTCACACGAATTTCATTCCATAAATAATCGAAACGAATCGCGCTCGCTAACACATTGGCAGCACCATTATAAGGCATCAATGCTTTCGCATCTGCACCAGCACCAACATAGTTAACATCTTGTGCGGTGATGTATGCTTCGTTTTGTTTTACACCCGGTTCATAAATAACAGCTTCACCTAATGGTTCACTTGGTAATTCCGCAAAAGCGTTCGCTACTTTTTCTTTGATTGTCTCAACACGATCGTTTTCTCCAATGTAAAGAACATTTAAACGCTCTTTATTTAATAGGCGTTTTTGAACAGCTGCTAATTTTTCTGAAATATCTGCTGGCTGGTCACTTGCTAAGACTTCTTTTGTATCTTTCAAAAAGTTAAATTGATCAATTCCGTCTGAATATTCGCTTAATTTTGAAACAGCTTTAACTTGACTCAAAGCACGACTGGCTACTAAGCGGTGTGAGCTATTGTTAATCATAGATTCAAAGTGCGAAATAAATCGTTGGGTTAACTTACTGATTTCACCCGTGTCCGTAAATTCTGTATGCACCATAATCTCTTTCATTAACGCAATCAAGTCATTTAATGAAGATTCTAGCGCTTTACCAGCTAAGACAAAGTAAGGTTGGATTTCACCTTCTAGGTTTTCATAAACCGTTATACGACCGTAAATACCACCTGTATGGGTGTCGATTTCTGTTTGAAGCTTCGCCGCATCATAATTTTCAGTACCGAGGTTGGAAAGGAGGCTACTTAAGTAACTTAAACCTCTAAATTCTTCTGCCGTAAAGTCTTTTACATCAATATATAAACGAACATAATCGATACCTGCTGTAAATTGCTCGGCATGGTAAAAGTCGGTATTTTCGTTAAAGGATGTCACTTCTAGTGGATACTCTTCGACTTCTGTACTTAAGTCTTCACGTTTTAACGTCGGGATCTTGGCTAAGTCTTCTGGACGATCTGCCGCATCTTGACGCTCAATCAAGCTTTGTGTCTGCTCAACTAACTCGTTTAATTCTGCGTCTGAAAGTTCTGCTTTATAGGCTTGTAATTTATCGAAGATATTCTTTTCGATGTCATCATTTTTACCCGGTTCAGCCACTAACGTAATATCGACTTTACGCGCATTGTCTAACAGTTTCTCTTGGATTAGTTTTTCAAAATAGCCTTCATGAGCCACTTCTGCTAGCTTATCTAAGTATTTCGAAAATTCTAAGTTTACAAATGGATTTTCACCATATAACCAAGTCGCTAAAGACGTAATCGAGTACAGGACACCACGAGGGTTATCTTCTGAAATCGCTGCTTCTTTTGTTTCAAAAGTAATTTTGTTTAAAGATGCATCAATTAATTCAGAAGAGATACCATTCTCAACTAAATCCGTTAAGGTATCCTTTACAACACTTTTGAACGTCTCCATTTTATTCGCGCTTGAATATTTAGCCATAATATAAAAGGCCATTGGGTAGCCAAATTCTGCTGTCCCACCATTAATATCGCCACCGATATCGGCATCTAATAAAGCTTTTCTAAGGGGAGACTGGTTATTTCCTAAAAGAATTTCTTCCAATACTTTCAAGCCATAGCCATCTAATGTATCGTCCGGTTCACCCACGTGCCAACCTAAAGCTAAGTAGTCCTTATCTTCTGGATTGTCACCAGCTGTGATAGAATACGTGTCTTCAAATGAAGTCGTTTCAGGATCTTGGATTTCGAACGCCAATTCGATGTCCTCATCTAGACGACCTTTATTCACAAAGTATTCTTCTAAGTCGGTAAAAGCCTGATCAATATCTAAGTCACCATATAAAATTGTGAAAGAGTTTGATGGGTGGTAATACGTTTCATGGTACGAAATAAACTCGTCTTGTGTTAAGTCTGGAATCGCAATCGGATCGCCACCGGATTCATATTCATACACACTACCTGGGTATAAGTTTGTCGAAATTTGTTGGTATACCTGGCGTTCTGGCGAACCAAAAGCACCTTTCATTTCATTGTAGACAACACCTTTATAGATTAAGTCGTCTTCGATGTTTTCTAAGTGGTAATGCCAACCTTCTTGTGCTAAAATTTGTGGATTTTCTTTAAATAACGGCTCAAAAACAGCGTCTAAATAAACGCCCATTAAATGTCTGAAATCTTGTTGGTTTGTCGAAGCGACCGGATAAATCGTTTTATCGCCGAAAGTCATCGCGTTCACAAATGTATTTAACGAGCCTTTGATTAGCTCAACGAAAGGTTCTTTTGATGGATATTTTTTCGAACCATTTAAAACAGAGTGTTCTAAAATATGGGTAATCCCGTTGTCGCTATAAGGTGGCGTTTTAAAACCAATTGTAAAAGCTTTGTTAGTGTCTGAATTCTTTAAGTGTAAAACTTTCGCGCCCGTCTCATCGTGCTCATATAAAATACCAGTTGACTGAATATCTGGTAGCTCTTGTGTCTTTATTTCTTTGAATGTCATAAGTTTATTCCCTTCTATTCGATATCTTATTCATTAAATGCTCATCTAATTCTCAAATACCCCCCTATCATAATTGAAAACGGCTGATTTTTAAAGAAAAGACTACAGGACTTTGCTCACGAAGAATGAATTCTGTCATGCAATCTTTGGTTGTGATAAAATATGAATGAAGTAAAAAAGTTTTGCTTCAAAAAGAGCAAAACATATTAATGGAGTGACCGAATTTGAAAATATTAGCATTTGATACATCGAATCAACCTCTCAGTGTAGCAATTGTCGAGGATAATCGTATACTAACCGAACAATTAATCAACATGAAAAGAAACCATAGCATCCAGTTAATGCCAGCGATTGAAGAAGCGCTAAAACAAACAAAATTAACTCTGGGTGAAATGGATTATATAGCAGTAGCAAATGGACCAGGTTCTTATACTGGTCTGCGAATCGCCGTGACGATTGCCAAGTCGTTAGCATGGGCACAAGATATCCAGCTGATTGGGGTTTCTAGCTTAAAAGTGTTAGCTGCCAATAGCCAAGCGAGTGCAGACACCTATATCGTGCCACTTTTTGATGCGCGTCGCCAAAATATTTATGCCGGCCTTTATCGCAATGATAAAGCAGGGCAATTACAAATGGTTGAAGTGGATACTCATATGGCAGCTGAACAATATGCCGAGTATTTAGCAACGTTAGAAGGAAACTTTGAATTAATTGGTGCAGACGCCGAGCAATTTATCGATATCTTTACGGAAAAGTTAGGGGACCGTGTTCACGTGGCGCATCCGAGTTTAAATGTCCCACGAGCAAGTGTACTCGCTTTACTAGCACAAGATGAAAAAGTAACACCTGCTCATCAACTTGTTCCGAATTATTTAAAATTAGCAGAAGCAGAAGAAAATTGGCTGAAGGAGAATCCTGATCACAAAGGAGATGATTGGGTTGAAAAAGTTTAAAGATTGGCTTTTTACTAAAGCAGGGGAGGTGGATTATATGTTATTTCCACCACTAATTAGCAAAGGCATGCTCCCACATGACACGTATGCATTAAAAAATGGCTCGATCGTTGATATAAGTATCGCCAGTTTGGATGATTTAGATGCCATTATTGATATCCAAGAAGCTTGTTATGAAGGCGGTGCCCCTTGGGGAAGAATCGCCGTTAACAACGAGCTGCGAAATAAACGCAATGCTTTTTTTCTAATGGTGCATCATCAATATCGACCAATCGCTTTTATTGGCTTATCTTTACGCCAACAAAGTATTCATGTCACGAATATTGCGACTATTCCAGCCTATCAAGGGCATGGGATTGCCTCCTTTTTAATTCACACAGGGGCTGATTTAGCGAAGCAGTTAAATCGGAACCAACTTACGCTGGAAGTACGAATGTCGAATGAGCGCGCGAAAAAAATATACCGTTATTTGGGTTTCAAAGATGGCTATATTAAACGAAATTATTATCAAAATAATGGGGAAGATGCGTTAGATATGTATTATTTTATAGATGAAATGGAAGGATCAGATGGAACAAAATCCGAGTAACGAAATAAACGTCACACACTTAAATCAAATGGTTTTAAAGGAACAAACGGAACCGATGAATAGTATAGAACTGGCTGAAGATTTATATGAAGTCGCCGTTTCAGGCTTCGGAGGCCAATCTCCCTGGACAGTTAATAGTCTCGAACAATCTATTACCTCGGCGAATACCATTTTAGTTATCGCCAAGATTGACAATAAAATTGCCGGTTTTTTAATGGCTTCCGAGACCAAAAATGAGTTAGATATTTATCTGATTGTCGTAGCCAGTCCCTATAAGCGTAAACATACCGGGACAAAACTTCTAGACTACCTCGCTGAATATGGTGCAGGCAAAGGGATTGATTTTATCATCCTGGAAACGAGAGAATCGAATACACCCGCTCGAAACTTATATCAAAGCGTTGGTTTTCAAGAAGTTGGACTGCGTAGAGGTTATTACAGTAGTCCTATTGAGCATGCGATTGTCATGCAAAGAAATGTACGAGAGGAGTTAAACGATTGAAAATATTATCAATAGAAACAAGTTGTGATGAAACGAGTGCAGCCGTTATCGAAGATGGAAGCATTATGCATTCAAATGTTGTCGCATCACAAATAAATAGTCATAAACGATTTGGTGGGGTCGTACCAGAGATTGCCAGTCGTCACCATGTCGAATACATTACCGTCATTATCGAAGAGGCGATGCAAAAAGCAGAAGTCACTTTTGACGATTTAGATGCCATTGCTGTAACAGAAGGACCTGGTTTAGTGGGTGCTTTATTAATTGGCGTCAACGCAGCAAAAGCAATCGCTTATGCACATAATTTACCGTTAATTCCCGTGAACCATATTGCCGGTCATATTTATGCGAACCAACTCGTGAAGCCGTTAGAGTTTCCACTATTAGCTTTAGTTGTGAGTGGCGGCCATACGGAATTAATTTATATGAAAGAACACGGTAGCTTCGAAGTCGTTGGTGAAACGCGTGATGACGCAGCCGGAGAAGCCTATGATAAAATCGGACGCGTTATCGGTGTCCCTTATCCAGGTGGGAAACACATTGATGAAATGGCTCAGCTTGGCGAAGATACGTTCAATTTCCCAAGAGCAATGATCGATGAAGATAATTATGATTTTAGTTTTAGTGGTTTGAAATCAGCTTTCATTAATAAAGTACACAACGCTGAGCAAAAAGGGGAAAGCCTTGATAAAAATGATTTGGCAACTAGTTTCCAAGCAGCGGTTGTGGATGTATTAGTGGATAAAACCATTCGTGCAGCCAAAGAATATGACGTAAAACAAGTTGTATTAGCTGGAGGCGTTGCGGCGAATTCAGGCTTGAGAAGTGGTTTAGAGCGTGCTGTAAACGAACAATTAGCGGATGTCGAATTGGTTATTCCGCCTCTATCTTTATGTGGTGACAATGCCGCGATGATTGGAGCAGCTGCCTTTTTAGATATCGAAGAAACAGAGAAAATGAACTTAGCCTTAAATGCACAACCCGGTTTAACCCTTTAATAATATGCACATAATCCTAAGCGAGGTGAAGCAATTGAGAAAATGGCTAAAATTTATACTAGGTTTCATTTTGTTTTTGACAATTGTACCAACTGTTTCAGCAGAAGAGAATAAAATAGAGTCCATTCATATCGATGTCGAACTACATGAGAATGGTTCTGCGACTATCCGAGAAACGCGTAATATGCGCACGTACGAACATACAGAAGTGTACATCGTATTAGAAAATCTACAAGATTCCGATTTACTCGCTTTCCAAGTAGAAAACTTTGATCGAAATGAACAATGGGATATTGATAGTTCTTTTGAAGAGAAAGCGTATCAATACGGCGTCATAGAAACAGACGACGGCTACGAGTTAGCTTGGGGGATTTCAGAATATGGTCAGCCTGAGTATCATTTATCCTATCGCCTCTCTAATCTGGTCCGTAATTTAGAGGATGGACAAGCGATGCTGTGGGATTTCAACACCTTCCTAGACTTTCCAACCGATCGCATGACACTAGAAATTTCAGCACCGTTTCCGTTAGAAGAAAAAGTCCTCGATTTTTATGGCTTTGGTTTTGAAGGACCAATTGATATCAACAATGGTGTTTTAGAGTGGACGGGTTATGGTTTGGATGATTCTGATTCCGTAATTGTCATGCTGCAGTTCCCAGAAAATACGTTCCAAGCAACAGTAAATGTCGATGAAACGCTGGAAGAACAAAAGGAGCGAGCGACATCCGGTTCTTCTTATAACGAAGATGGACCGATGCCATTATGGGCAAAAATTTTACTCTCGGTCGTTGGTTTTCTAGTTGGTATTCCACTAATTGGTGGGATCGCTTTAGGTATCCAGCACAGTCGTGTTAAAAAAGAACACAACCACTACCGACCTTATCAAATACTTAAAGAACAGAAAGACAAAAAGACATCACAACCCCCTATGCTTGCAGGCGATATTGGTAAATATTCTTATTTACTAAAGCGATCTGTTTTCGGTGGAGCGGACTTTTCACAATATTTCTTTGCCTATATTTTAATATGGTCACTCGAAGATAAAATTCAAGTGGAAACGCGCGAAGTCGATCGTCGTTTCTTTGGTCCGAAAACGGAAGCCGATATGTACATTCAAAATTTTGAAGAGGAAGTCGAAATGAACGAACTCTCCTTTGATGAGTACGTTGCTTTGTTTGAAATGGGCGAGAGTACGCTAGAAGAAGTCATCTGGTCCCTCTTATTAGAATCAGCTTCCGCAACCGGTCTGGTTACTGGCGAAGCCATTGAAGAGTGGTCAAAAGAAGAAGCGAGTACAGTTATGGAGCTCGTCACTAAGATGGATCTAGTATCAAGAGAGTGGCTAGAAGAAAATGGCTATATGGAATTAACCAAAGTACCAGCGAAGCCTTTTAATGTAACGGTTGAACGCTTGACTGAAAAAGGCGAAGTGATCGTTACGAATACGATTCAGTTTGATAACTTCTTGAAAGATATCAAAGAAGCTGAATTAACAGAGTATGACAATTGGGCTGAACTCATTGTCTGGGCCGCACTCTTTAATAAAGCCGAAAAAACAATTGAGTATCTCGAAGAGTTTGAACCTGCAACTTGGGGCCATCTCGTCAATACGTATCCATATGTATATGGAAATTACTACGGTTACCAATACTTCTACACAAGTAGCTCAACTGGTCTTGCATCTGGTGGCTATGGAGGAAGTAGTGGTGGTGGTGTATCCTCATCCGGTGGTGGAGGAGGAGCAGGCGGAGGCGGCGGTGGCGGCTCACGCTAGTCAATAAATGAATAAGAATAAAAAGTTCCTTACTTCAGATGCGAAGTAGGGAACTTTTTTGCGTATAAAGATTATCTTCTCGATTACTGGTTAATCGAGAAGATAAATCGGATTACGCGCTCGATTACACACTCCTAATCAAGCACGCAAAAAAACCGTCGCGAGCGACGGTTT
>CAZUZA010000040.1:0-10534 GCA_964624875.1 uncultured Carnobacteriaceae bacterium
TTTTTAATGAGATAAAGTTTATTTGTTATTTCTGATTTCTCTTAATTTCTTCTAAGCTCAGTATAATATATAAATAGACCCCAATAACGAGAGCCTATCTTTCAATAAATTTTTACTTGTAATCTGTAAGGTGATTAGTTGCTATTTTATCATCAACCTCATTATACGTAGCAACATAAAGAGTACCTAACTCCTCGTAAGTAGCTGGTAGCACTAACAATAGTATATCTACTTACTTAGTATTCACTTCTTAAACCCATTTCAATGGATATTATACTCCCTAGATAATATATATTAGTGATTATTTCCCCTTTATATCTTTTTTTATCTAAAGGTTCCTCAGCTGGTTCATACTGGTACTCTCCTCGTACAATTTTAAAATCCTTCTAATTATAAATAGCGTTTTATAAAACCTTTAAAGCAAATTTCTAATCACGAAAATAAGGATATACCCGTACACAGACTACACTCATCTTGCTATGAGAACATTAATCCAAAGAGCCATTAGTAAGGAATCTTACCAACGGCTCTTTCTCATTATACAGTTATAGATAAAACATATTTAAAAATAATTTTAATCTTTAGAGAATTTAGCCATTAAAATCTGGCAAGTAATCACCGTGTGCTTCGATTAATTCATCGACCATTGCTTTGATTTCTGGCAATGATAATTCTGCACTTGTATGAGGATCAAGCATCGCTGCTTGGTAGATCTTGTTTCGGTCTTTTGTAACCGCTGCTTCAATCGTTAATTCATTCACACCGATATGTGTTTGATTGAGTGCAGCGAGTTGAGTTGGTAAAGCGCCTACATATGTCGGTTGGATACCATTTTTATCTACTAAACACGGCACTTCAACACATACATCTTCTGGTAAGTTTGTAATGAAACCTTTATTCAATACGTTTCCGGCAATCACAGCTGGTTCACCCGTTATAATTGCATTCATAATAGACGAAGCATACTCTCGAGTTTTCGTATGCCCTAATTCACTATCATTCAACAACTCCACACTTTGTGATTCCCAATCTGCAATTTGCTGCTCACATCTCCTTAAGTACTCATCTAGTGGAATACCTAACTCATCTATCAGTTCTGGATATTTACTCTTAATGAAATATGGATGATACTCGGCATTATGTTCACTTGATTCAGTAACATAATATTCAAAGTATTTCATCAATTCAAATCGAACAGAATCAGCATGAGGATTTTCGATTTCTAATGCACGTTTACGAATTTCAGGATAAAAATCTTCGCCATCTTTTGTAATTTCTAATAACCATGCCATATGATTGATCCCAGCAATCTTCCACTGGAAATCATCTAAATCATATTCATCCGCAATCTTTAAATGTTCAAATAATTCAGGCACACAAACTTGGACACTATGACATAAACCAACTGTTTTAATGTTGGTATATTTCTGCATAGCTGATGTTAAAATGGACATTGGATTTGTATAATTAAGTAACCATGCATCCGGACAGACTTCTTCCATTTGTTTTACATAGTCAAACATTACAGGTAGCGTTCTTAACGCTCGCATAATCCCACCAATACCGATTGTATCTCCAATCGTTTGTTCTAAACCATATTTTTTAGGGATTTCAAAATCAATAACCGTACTTGGTTTGTAGCCTCCGACTTGGATCGCATTAATTACAAAGTCTGCATCGCGTAAAGCTTCTCGGCTATCCTCATAAGAAACAATATTTGCACGACCCTCATTGATGTTTTTATTCATTGTTTTCAACATCAATTCAGATTCTTTCAATCTCTTTTTATCAATATCATATAAAGCCATTTCAGCATGTTGCAAACTCGGTGTCAACATCGCGTCCCCTAATACGTTTTTAGCAAAAATAGAACTACCGGCACCTATGAAAGTAATTTTGACCATTAATATTCTCCTAACTCTATATTATTTTTTTCCATACTTGAATTGTAATATTATTCAAACTCATAAAGATGGTGTTTCTTCTATAATGTAAATATAAGTACATGTATACTCTACACGAATAAGAAAGCCCTCTCAAATATATGCAGACTAAATGAGATTTTTTCCCATTCATATCCATATATAAAAAAGAAGCTAAAAGAGGTGGAGCTCTTAAAGCTTCTTTTTTATAAAATTATTTTACTTCTTTTAGATAAATTTGCTTACTTTGGTAGTCACCAAATAGTGCAGGATCAATATAGATACCTCTATACATTAGTTCGTCCCCACCATATACGCGACCATCATCTAACTCATATACTTTTTCTTCATCTAAACCAGCAAGTGTGACTCGTTGAGCAGGTTTGAATGCTTTGTCCATGATTTGGTAATACGTAAACAAGGCTTCCGTTTTGTCTTCGTCTACGAAAATCCATGACGTATGTTTCTTGCCTTCAAACGGACTTAAAATACGATAAAATGTGCCGTATTGAACGAGCTTACGGTGTTTTTTGTAGAAAACAATTTGTTCTTTAACCGTTTCTTTTTCTTCATCCGTTAGCGTCGTCATATCAAGCTCATATCCTAAGTTACCTGCCATTGCGACATCGCCACGCATCTTCAAGCTTGTCATACGGTTGACCTGGTGGTTTGGAATAGCTGAAACGTGTGCTCCCATAGAACTTGTTGGCATCACCATGGATGTACCATATTGAATCTCTAAACGAGCTGCGGCATCCGTGTTGTCACTTGTCCATGTTTGAGGCATGTAGTATAACATCCCCGGGTCAAAACGACCGCCTCCACCTGAACAACTTTCCCATAATATATCTGGATAGGACGTGACTAGATCTTCCATCATTTCATAAAGACCAAGCATGAAACGATGCGTCATTTCACCAGGAATCAACTCTGACATATTTCGGTTGTAATCCCATTTAATGTAATCAATATGGACGTCATCCATAATCAACTTCATTTGATTTAAGATATTATCGCGCACTTCTTTACGTCCTAGGTCAAGAACCAACTGATTTCTTCCGCGTGAACGTGGACGGCCAGGTGTTTGTATCACCCAATCTGGATGTTTTTTATACAATTCACTTTCTTCAGAGATCATTTCTGGTTCAAACCATAAACCAAACTTCATCCCTTTCGCGCGTATCGATTCACTTAAATGATTCAGGCCATTTGGTAACTTACTTTCATCGACGAACCAGTCTCCTAAAGAAGTTGTATCATCATCACGTTTACCGAACCAACCATCATCAAGAACGAATAATTCGATCCCCACTTCTGCAGCTGTTTCTGCCATATCGAGAATTTTCTCTTCGGTAAAGTCGAAATACGTCCCTTCCCAGTTGTTCACCAGTACTGGCCGTTCTTTGTATTGATGTGTTCCACGAACTAAATGATTTTGGTATAAATGATGGAAAGCTTGTGACATACCATTTAATCCTTCATCACTATAAACGAGAACAGCTTCTGGTGTTTGGAAAGTGTCATTTGGCTTTAATTCCCACTCAAAATGCTCAGAGTTAATCCCCATCTGTACACGCGTTTGACTGAATGCATCGACTTCCACATTCGCCATAAACTCACCACTATAGACGAAATGGAAAGCATAAGCATCGCCACTGAATTCTGTTGTTTCCGGACGAGCTAAAGCAACAAAGGGTTGATACGTATGACTTGTTGTTCCACGTTTACTATCTAAACGATGAATCCCTCGAACTAAAGGCGAACGAACAACATCACGTTCACGTCCCCAAGCACCTGGTAATTGAATCATATCGAAATCAGAATCCCAGAAGTCAACAGATGCACTTAACGCACGGTTTAGTGAAATCGTATCTTCACCAGCATTGTTGAATTTAACTGAACGAGTAATAACAGGCTGGTCTTCAAATATAGTATATGAAAGAACCGCTTCGACACCCGTAATCTTATCTTCTAAAGTAATTTCGAGTGTTTCAGCTTGGCTATCTTCTGTTACATAAGTATTTGGTAAGCCCTCTAGTTGCTTCTTACCTTCGATAATTTCATAATTTTTGTATTCTAAACGATTCGCTGTATAGCCATCACTATCTTTATAACGGTAAGCATACTCACGATAATCTCCAATATCTGCGCCAGGGTATTCTTGTTGAATAACGCCTAAAGAAAGCTGACGATGATCTAAGTGATCTGGGTTTGCAAAATGAGACATTTCTCTTTTTGGCTGATCCGCTTTCGAGCGAACATCATTTAGCTTCTTTCCCCAATAATGGTGCGTTAAATAACGATCCTCTTCAATCGCAATAACATAACTAATTTTATTATTTGTTAAGTGAAAAGTTTGAGTCTTTTCATTAAAAGTAATTGTCAAATCAAGTCTCCTCTTTCATTAATGTACTATTTAATACTTTTTTCGTTGTGATTTTTATTTTCCACCTGTGTTCGCAATTCCTTCAATGAATTGTTTTTGGAAAATAATGTAAAGGATAATCATTGGTAACAATGAGATAACTGAACCAGCCATTAATTGTGGATAGTTCGTCGCGTATTGGCCTTGTAAACTAGCTAGACCAGCTGATAAGGTCATCTTATCTTGTGACATATTAACAATTAGTGGCCACATTAAATCTTTATAAGCGAATAGTGCCGTAAAAATGCCTAATGAAATCAATCCAGAACGAGCGAGTGGCAGATAAATTTTAAAGAAAATTTGTCCAATACTTGCTCCATCTAATTTCGCTGCTTCCATCATATCATTCGGTAGTTGCATGAAAAACTGTCGCAATAAGAATGTACCAAAGGCTGACACAATACCAGGAATAATTAATGCTGAAACAGTATTTAGTAAGCCCATATTTTGAACAAGTAAATACTGAGGAGTAATAAATATTTGTGCAGGAATCATCATCTGTGTTAACACGATTCCAAAGAATAAGTTTTTACCCGGGAAATCTAATTTAGCAACCGCAAAGGCAGCCATCGCACTAAATAAAGTTGAAAACAATACGCGTCCAACTATCATGACTCCAGTGTTCCAATAAAAGGAAACGAAAGGTAAAGCGTTCCAGACGGCTGAATAGTTACTCCATTGAAAATCTTCCGGAAAAATAATCGGGGGAATCACTGTAGACTCCGTGACTGTTTTACCAGATGTCAGAAACATCCATATAAATGGAAGAATCATAATGATTGCTCCGATTATCAGTGTTGTATGAATAAATATTTTCGATGCTGTTTTAGGTTCTCTGTCCATTTATTTCACTCCTAATCATAGTGTACCCATTTTCTTTGACCGATCATCTGAAAGATCGTAACAATACCAATTAATATAACGAGTGCGATAACAATCGCTGCACCATATCCTTTATCATTTAAAGCAAAGGATTCATTATAGAACTTATAGACCAGAGATTGTACGTGACTTAATGCAGGATTCGTTACATCAAACATTACAAATATGGTATCAAATACTTGGAATGCACTAATAATACTTGTTACCATAACGAAAAATAGTTGTGGCGTAAGTAGTGGTAAAGTTATTGAGAAAAACTGTCTAATAGGACCAGCACCATCTAATTCTGCGGCTTCATAGTATGATTTCGGAATTTCTTGTAAACCTGCCAATAACAAAATCATGTTATAACCTACTGCTGACCAAATACCTACAATGATTAATGACCAGATAACAACGTTAGGATCCGATAACCAACTGATGTCTCCTGAAAAACCTACTGCTCTTAATGCGTTGTTGATTAAACCGTAATCTGAGTTATACATCCATCGCCAGACCATTGCAACCGCTGCCGGGGCTGCTATCATTGGTAAGAAATAAATGATTCGATAGACTTGAACGCCTTTTACTTTTTGATTCACCAAAACTGCAGCAATTGTTGATAAAATAACAGTAATAGGAACTTGAACAATTCCATATGTTAAAGTATTTCTTAATGACATCCAAAACTCTGCGTCACCCATCATTCGGATATAATTATCCATACCTACCCATGTTGAAGCACCAAACGAACTAACGTTTTGGAAACTCATAATAAATGTTTGGATAACGGGAATAATATTAAGAATGAGTAGACCAGCTAAAGTTGGAGCAATGAGGAACCAACCCCAATTTCTATTTTCTCTTTTTTCTCTGTTTTTATGCGCTGAAAGTTGTGTTTTTCCAGTTCGTGTAGCCAATATATTGCCTCCTTATATCTATTTAAAGGAAATAGATTTACTTAAACAGAAAACCCCATTCAAGAGTAATCATGGATGGAGTTTTCTTAACGATGCTCTTTATTCAGATTCTAGTACAGCTTCGACACCTGTAATTAACTGTTCTGCTATTTCTTCAACAGTTTCAGTACCATTAAATACTGGTATCAATGCAGTGTTCTCAGCATCTTCCCAACGCGCTGTATATTTAGAGTATGGCTTAATCACACCATAATCCATCATATCAAGGAATGCTTGAGTGTTAAATTGTGGATAGGCTCCGACGAATGAAGAGTCTGCTCCGTCATACGCTGGAATCGCTCCACCTTCTTGACCTTGTAAAATCATACCTTCTTCAGAAGATAGGAATTCTAGGAAACGAAGTGCTTCTTCAGGATGGTCTGTATTCGCTGAAACCGAATTTGCTAAACCGTTAAATATTGATGCGCGTTCTTCTCCAGCAGGTAATACAGCAACATCAGCTACTTCATTCGTATATTCATTATTTGCAATTTCACCAGTCATCCATGATCCTTGAAATAACATCGCTGCACGTCCAGAGTGGAAATAAGACATAGGTGAGTTTTCAGCGAACGCTCCCGCATCCGGTGAAACACCATGAACTGTACTTAAATCGGCATACCATTGAACCGCTTCACGTGTTGCCGGATCTCTGAAACCAGATTCTTTTTTATCATCAGATAGTACTTGGCCGCCATTTTGGTGAATAAAGTTGTGATATCCTTCTTCTCTATTTAATGGGGCTAAGAAACCATAAACATTATTCTCTACGTCTGTTAATTCAATAGCATTCTCTAAAAGATCATCCCAAGTCCATGTTTCATCTGGATAGTCTAGACCTGCTTCATCAAATAATTCCGTGTTATACCATAAACCGATTGTTCCATAATCTTTAGGAATCCCTAATAGTTCCCCTTCGACTTCATAAAGTGTGTTTAATTCTGCTGGATATTTTGATAAGTCAATATCACCATTTTCTACTGTTTCTGTTAAGTCCAGTAAAACATTACCTTCTGAATACTTAGCAATCTCATTTGAATGCATCCAGAAAATATCGGGTAAGTTTTGACCTTGTGCAGAAGATTCTAATTTTGTCCAGTACTGATCCCACGGTGTAACTTCAACGTTTACATGGACACCTTCATTTTGTTCGTTAAATGCATCCGCTGCTGCCTTCATTCCAGGTTCTTGCACGGCATCCCAAATACTATAGGTTAGCGTGACCTCTCCGTCAGCCGTACCTGAACCACTCCCACATGCTGCTAGGAATAATGAAGATGCTACGACTGATGCACCTAAGATTCTTTTCGTCATTTTATTATTCATATCTATGTACCTTCCTTTTTCTTATATTTTTCATTTGTTTAATTTATTTAAACGTAACCTACTCTATAATATTTCCTACGCTAAAGACATTAAATCCTGTTTTTTCTCCAAAATGCAAAGTAGTTAACGGATTGCCAGCATAATAAGTGGAAGTGAATGAAAAGGTTTGATTAATAAACAATTGTACAGATGATGTATCGATAAAAATGAGAACTTCCCAAGGATTATTACCCACTTCTACTGGACAATAAATTTCATCGAACTTCTTGTCATTGTGGCCGATAATCGGTTTTGTATTTTTTCTACTGAAATGAAGAGTCTGTTCGATAGAATTTAATTTGAAATCAATACTTTCTCCCTCACCGTTTAATAATGAAAACTCTACCTCTTGATTTTCACCGACACTTAACTTAATTACTTCTCCATTAAAGTCGAGCGTGTTTTTTTCATCTAAATCGGATGGTGTAATTGTGTTTGTTACGACTAAATTCTCTAAGACACTTGGATAAGGTTCGTGTACTAGTTCGCCATCCCTGAGAGATAATCTTCGAGGTAAGGTCATTTGACCGGCCCAATTATGTTGCTCATCATGAGAAGGCAATGTACGATTCCAAGCTTGCTGCCAAGCAACCGTTACATATTCATTGGGGTTTTCAGATACCAGTGCTGTTTGTGGCGCGTAAAAATCGAATCCATGATCCATTTTACGAATGGAAGTCGTCTCAAAAGTATAATCTGACCAATCCATTTTCCCTTCAACTACCCAAGAAATATGTGGGAAAAACTCACCTGTTTCTTCATCGGTATAATTCATCGCACTAAGCAGGAAAAAGTCTTTGTCTTCAAATAATATTAAATCTGGGCATTCAGCCATAGTGCCTAAATATTTATTTGGTGATAGCACAATAGATGTAAATTCCCAATCGAGCATGTTATCTGATTCATATAAAAGAACTTGTCCTTCATCATCTTCAGTCTTTGAACCAATTACCGCAAAGTATTTATCATCTTTTTTGAATACCTTAGGATCTCTAAAGTCATATTTATGGGTGCCTTCTGGAACATCAAAATGGTCAATGACCGGATTATTTATGTACTTTTCAAAATGAATACCATCTTCTGATATCGCAATATTTTGAGTTTGTTTAATTTTACCTGGCTCATATTCAATATTTCCTGAATACATAAGATATAATTTTCCATCTTTTTCAATGGCACTGCCTGAGAAGACGCCATCTCTGTCATAGTCTTTATCGGGAGCAAGAGCTACATCTAGGTGTTCCCACTTTAAGCCATCCTTACTTTTTGCATGACCCCAATGCATCTTTCCATGCACAGAATCATAAGGATAATGTTGATAAAATAAATGTAATTCATCTTTGTAAACAACTAAACCGTTCGGATCGTTTATCCACCCTACCGGTGCGGCAAAATTTAATTTTGGATAATACTTTTTGTTTACTTCATTGTTTTTAATATGCTTATTTGCATTTTCAACTGTAAATTCAATCGTCAATAAGAATCCTCCTACGATGTGTCAACCGGTTAACATAATGCTCCTACAAAGCACTTACAAAAGTTATTTCCTATAGTAGCTAATTTGTGGAACCGGTTCTCGTTTTTTAAATAGTGAAACGCTTACAACAACATGTTATATCATTTAAGCTTGTGTGTCAACCGGTTTCATAAAAATGCACCAAAAATTTATTCCGACAATTCAACAGAAAAAGTGTATTCTTTTCTTACTTCTTCTCCTTTAATCAAGCTAAGTAAGGTTTGTACTGCTTTTGTGGCCATTTGTTCTAATGGTTGAATGACTGTAATAATTTCGGGAGATAAATCTCTCATTAAATTTGTTCCATCAAATCCAACAATATGTAAATCATCCTGAATTTTATAGCCTAATGCTTTGGTTACTTGCATGACATAGTGTGCTGTAAGATCATCTCCAGCAAATACTCCTTCAACTTTCATATCTTCTTTGAATATATTTTTAATTTTCTCTATTTTTTCTTCTCTCGTATCTGTAAACGGAATGCGATATATATGTTCCTTTAGATTGTTTTTCTTTACGACATCTGAGTAAGCAACTACTCGATTGTTTGCTGGTGTCCCTTCATCTTGATCTCCTGTGATACAGACGATTGTTTGGCATTCTTTTCTTACTAATTCTTCAGTTGCTAATTTGCCACCAAGATAGTTATCACTCACAATCATCGGTATGCTGTCATTAATTTTTCTCTCAAAAGATACAATATTCCCTTTAATCTTGTCATATTCTTTGATGTCCATATTGTGAGAGCCTACAATGATTCCATCTACTTTTTTTTCACTTAGCATTTTTAAATATTCTTTTTCTTTACTTGGATCATTCAAGCTATTACAAACGTATAAATGATAGCCAAGATTGGCTAGCTCTTTTTCCACATAAAAAGTAAGTTCTGAAAAAAACGGATTCAGATTCGTTGGAATAATTAATGCGATATCTTTTGTCTCATTTTTATAAAAGGAGCGCGCGATTTCATTTGGAGTATAATCTAATTCCTCAATAGCGTCCATCACTTTTTCTCGAAGCTGAACACTTATGTATCCTCTATTATTTAGTACTCTAGAAACACTTGTAACAGAGACTCCCGCTCTTTTTGCGACATCTTTAATTGTAATTGGCTGCATTTAGTTCACCTCTTTCATTTTAAATAACGCTTTCATTAATTGTAGCATAAGTTATCATACACTAGATTTAAAAATATGCCAGAAGTTTTTACAGTCCCTTCCAGACGAGTTATCTCGCACAAATTTATCCATTTCTCTATTACAAACAGACAGTGACTAAAACACCGTCAGTACAATTTAATCCATACCTTATATCATAACCTGATCAATATCCTAAATTCTACCCCCCTAAATAAACCAAATAACTACTCATTAATACGATTGAAATAATGATTGATAAAGAGTTAACTTGTGCTGACAATTCGACGTCATTTCCAATTAAGTCAGTGAAAACCGGAGCTGATCCTGCGATCGGTGCCATTAACAAT
>CAZUZA010000040.1:10634-13145 GCA_964624875.1 uncultured Carnobacteriaceae bacterium
TAATATATCAAACACAAGCCAGCCTCTTTCTAAAAATGTATTTTAAAATTGTCTTTATTCTAACAGCTATCTTTCAATTGTGCTTAAAATACATCCTTCAATTAGAATCCGTTTTGTTCACTTAATTCCTTATACCAATGTCCCGACTTCTTAATCGTACGCTCGCCGGATTCCAGATTTAACTCCACTAAACCATAACGATTCTTATACGCATTTAACCATGACCAGCAATCAATAAAAGTCCACAGCATATACCCTTTACAATTTGCGCCTTCTTCAATCGCACGATGCAATGCCGCTAAATGCCCTTTGATGTACTCAATACGGTAATCATCCTGGATCATACCGTTCTCACGAAACTTCTCTTCGCCTTCGACACCCATGCCATTTTCCGTCAAAATCCACTCAATATTGCCATACTCTTCCTTAATACGTACGCCAATATCATAAACACCCTCTTCATAAATTTCCCAACCACGGTGCGGATTCATTTTCTTCCCAGGCATATCAAAGGCTTCAAAAAAGTAATCTTGTAAAATCGGACTCGCCGGATTCCACGCATACTGAGGGGCTTTCACACGCAATGGCTGATAATAGTTCACACCCAAAATATCTACTGTATTCTCACGAATAATCGCTAATTCTTCCTCACGAACAACCGGTAACAAGTCCACTTCATCCAAAATCTCAACGAGTCGTTCTGGATATTCCCCTTTTACCGAGGGATCTAAAAAACTTCTTATCTGTAATAAATCAGCATTTTCAGCAGCCTTTAAGTCACCAGGATGATCGCTTCGAGGGTACGCTGGTGTTAAGTTGAGAATAATCCCAATTTTCTTATCCGGGTTCACCTCGCGCATCGCCTTCACTGCCAACGAACTCGCCAACTGTGTGTAATACGCCACTTGCACTGCCGCCTTCGCATCCACCTTCATCGGATAATGATGCTGGTTCAAATACCCACACTCCACATGCACAATTGGCTCATTAAACGTCATCCACACATCCACAAACTCATCAAACAACTCAAAACACGTGCGCGCATACGCCTCATAGGCCTCCACCACCTCGAGCGACTCCCAACCACCCAATTCCTGGAGCGTCATCGGCATATCAAAGTGGTATAAATTCACCATCAGCTGAATACCCTGTGCCTTAATTCGTTTAAAAACATCCCGGTAAAATAACACAGCTTCAGGATTGATGTCGCCTGTGCCCTGTGGCAATAATCGAGACCATTGAATACTTGTACGGAAAACACTGTGTCCAGTTGCTTTTAAGAGTTCGATATCGGACACATAGTTTTCATAAAAGGTTGAGGTTTTTTCGGGACCGACTTCTTCACGAAATTTGTAGGGTTCGATGTTGTGCCAGTGATCCCAAATACTATCTCCCTTGCCATCCCCATCAACTCGTCCTTCACTTTGTGGTCCTGAGGTGGACGAACCCCATAAGAAACCTTCTGGAAATTTAATCACTCATCATGCTCCTTTTTTATATTTTTCAAAAAATAATGCCGCACCAATTAAATTGGCATTGTTCCCAAATTGATTCACTTTAATTGTTGGTAAATATTCTTCTAAATGATCTTCTGCCAGCATTTTAAGCAGTTTCTCTTCAACCACCGAACTGATTTCTAACTGAGCCGAAACCCCACCACCAATTGAAATTAAATCCGGATCTAAAATCACTAATAAGTTATATAAAAATTGTGCCAGATTATCATAAAACTGTTCAATTAATTCAGTCGCTAATAAGTCACCGGCTTCTTTGCGCTTAAAAAGTTCCTCACCATCTACCATTTCACCCGTTTGTTGGCTGTATTTCATCGCTTGTTTAACAATCGAGACGGCATAACTGACTTTCCCATCGCGTGTGTGACTGAGCCCGAATTCGCCTGCGAAGTTGTGTGAGCCTTTGAAAGACTCGCGATTTAAAAAGATGGAACCTCCAACTCCGGTCCCAATAATCACAAAGACTGCATTTTGACTGTCGCGACCGGACCCATAAGCCATTTCACAGTAGCCGGCACAATTCGCATCATTTTCCATATAAACTGGCAGACCGAGTCGCGCTTCCAAATCTTTGACAATTTCAAAATGATGGAGGTACATTAAGGCACTAATGCCTTTAACCATCCCAGCTTCTTGATCGATGACGCCAGGCGAACTAATCGCAATTCCCTCAAAAGGCAGTTTAAATTCTGCGATGATTTTCTCAATTTCGAAAACCAAAGCTTCATAATTATCTGGTGTAACGATCTTTTGAATGACTCCTAATTGTCCCTTTGACCAGACACCGTATTTGACAAACGTTCCTCCAATATCCAATGCTAATAATTTTGTCATCCGCTTGCTCCCTAAAAATATATTCTTACTTAATTTATCACAGACCACCTTGAATTGTAAGCGCATTTACAATTAGTCGTTGTTTTTGAATGTACATTCAATTAAAAATGGAGTGAATTAGTGGAAACTATACAATCCCTTTTCATAATCCTATAATACAGCC
>CAZUZA010000041.1:0-12139 GCA_964624875.1 uncultured Carnobacteriaceae bacterium
TGCATATTTTGAAAAGGTCCGGTTATTAGTGGAAAAAGTGCCTCTATTTTGTTATACTTCTAACGGATAAAGAGGAGGATTTAAATCATGACAGTCAATATTTATGATACAGTAAATGAATTAGAACGCGACTTGCGTCAAATAAAAGAGTACACAGAATTAAAAGACGCACATGCAGCAATTCGTGCAGACGAAGCAGCAAACGCGATTTTAACTGAATTCCAAGGCTTGCAACAATCTATCTTCATGAAACAACAAATGGGACAAGAGGTCTCAGAAGAAGAAATTGCAGAAGCGCAAGCAGCATCAGACAAAATGATGCAAAACGAATTAGCCGTTGTGCTAATGGAAAAAGAACGTGCATTAAACCAGGTTATTCAAGATATCAACAAAATTATCATGACACCTGTTCAAGAAATTTACGCACAATAAAGTGAATGGCTTGCTTTAACCGGCAAGCCTCTTTTAAAACGCCGAAAAGAACATATGTACCCATCAGGAGGTGAAAAGATGATAACATTTATTCATGCAGCTGATTTGCATTTAGACACGCCATTTTCAGGGCTAGAGCAAATCTCAAAAAAACTCGCTAACAAATTGCGCGATGCCCCGTACGAATCGCTCGCTGCACTCGTGGATCAAGCGCTCGAACATCAAGTGGATTTCGTCTTGATTGCAGGGGATATTTACAATACCAAACGCGTCAACATCAAAGCACAGAGCTTATTTGTCGACCAAATGAAACGGCTAGAGCAAGCCAATATCGCCGTATTTATGATTCGTGGAAATCACGACTTTTTAACAGCCGAGGACAAGGCCTTAACGCTCCCACTCCCGGAAAATGTCTACACCTATTCAGTGGATGTGCAAACGCATATCTTTAAAACGAAAAATAACGAGCGCGTGGCTATTTCGGGCTTTAGCTATGAAACGCAATGGGTCTTTGACCGCAAAGTGACAGACTACCCAACGCGACGCTCAGACGTGAACTTACATATCGGCATGCTGCACGGTTCGCTTGACGGCACCGAAGCTAGTTATGCCCCATTTTCACTACAAGAATTGCGTCAAAAAAAATACGATTATTGGGCACTTGGGCACATTCACCAACGCCAAGAACTCGCCCCGAACATTCACTATCCCGGCAACATTCAAGGCCTGCACAAAAATGAAACCGGACCAAAAGGCGCACTCCTCGTCGAGTGGACCCCACAAGCACAGGAAATCACGTTTCTACCAACAGCACCCATCATTTGGGAATCGCTTGCTGTCGACATTACAGACGTAGAAAACGTCGGCGAACTCTTTGAAACCCTCCGTGGTGAAATGGAGACGCTTGGGGATACCGATGAAGTGCTCGTTCATCTCACATTACGAGCAACTGTTCATGAGAACGAGCAGTTGCTTCAGCTCATACAAGAGCCTGATTTTAATGAACAACTAACTAAGCAATTGAATCTCCCCAACATTTGGATTGCATCCGTCACCTTTTTATTGGAAAAAGAAGATGATCGCCAATCTCTCCAAGGGTTGTACCCCGAAATGTGGGCGAATGCCATAGATAAAGCATTTGAAAAAGAAACCTTTGAAGAAATTACAGCAAGTATTTTCAATCAAATACCTAGTAAGTATTTAAATGAAACCAATACGAAAGTATACCGCGAAGAATTACTGGCGAAAGCCATCGCTAAAATATATATGAAATAGAAAGTAGGTGAGCATATGCGAATCGAACGACTCGAAATATATGGTTATGGAAAATGGGTTGATACTTCATTTGATATTGCTAAAGATATTCATGTTTTTCACGGCTTGAATGAAGCCGGTAAATCGACCTTAATGTCTTTTATGCATAGTATTTTATTTGGCTTCCCGACAAGAAGCAGTACCTTACTCCGTTATGAACCTCGTGAGAGTTCACGCTATGGTGGAAAAATATTTGCCCACGATCGCCGTTTTGGAGATGTCATAATTGAACGCATCCATGGGAAGGTTACGGGAGATGTGACTGTCACTTTAGAAGACGGCACCACGGGTTCCGATGAAATATTAGAAACCTTACTAAATGGCATGACGCGTGAATCGTATCAAAACATCTTTTCCTTTTCGTTAACGGATATTGAAAATGTGCACAAACTTAATAAAAATCAATTAAGTCGCTACTTATTAAACATTGGCGCCCATGGCACCGAATATTACTTAGAATTAGCCGATCAATTTCAAACTACTGCCGATAAGATTTATCGCCCATCGGGAAGAGTATTGGAGTTAAACAAGCAGCTAACGGCTTTAGAAAAGCAGGAAAAAAAGTTAGCCGACTTGGAACAGAAGAATGCCAACTACTTATCGTTAATCGAGCAACTAAATGCTGAGAATGATGCGATTGAGAAAATCGAAAACAAACAAAAGCAACGAGAGAAGCGCCTCGAGGATATCGTCGAGCTAAAAAAGCAATGGCACGTCTTTGAAGAAATCAATACCTTGGAAGCCGAAGTGGTCAAATTCGACTTACCTCCTTTGAAGAAGGATGGACGCTCGCTCTTAGAAGAGTACAAACGGGAGAAGGCGAATCTCAATGGTAAGCTCCAAGAAGTGCAAATTAAAACGAATGAAGCACGCCAAGCGTTAAAAGAAGCCGAAATGATTGAGGCTTACGAAGAAAATAAAGAAGGCTTAGTCGAAGTTGAAAACAACCTCCCTGAGATGATTGAAAAACTGCGGGACTATGAAGCCGTCGTTGAAAAACGAAGCGACATTCAAAAGGAATTATTGGAAATCGAGCAGGCATTAAATATTGTCGACCAACCGATGTACCCAATACCTTTTACGGCTATTGAAGAAGAAAATGTTTCAAAATGGCTGAATATCGTAGCTGAATATGAAAACAAACAAGCTGAGATTAGCCAAAATATGCAGCAAATTGACAATGCATTGGCCCTTAAAAATCAAAAACTGGATCAAATTGAGTCATCCATGTGGGCAAGCGAAGAATTTAAACAAGTGGAAGAAGACATCAAAACGGATGCGACCGCGACAACGGATAAACGTCCTGCCTTATACGCGGGTATCGCCGGAGTGCTCTTCTTATTATTCGCCTTCTTTATTCCGAGTCCTACCAATTGGATTGTCGCCATATTAGGTGTGCTCGCATTTGTATTAGCTTTTCTATTTCTTAAAGCGAAGCCCAAAAAAGAAGCCAACGCTTTACTGCTGAAAGAATACGATAAGCAAGTGCATCTGAAGCAAGAATACCAAGTGACGCTGACCGAAGCGGATGCCATTCAGGCACAGTACCAAGGTATGCAGAACAATTATGAGCAAGCTAAAAAAGAAATCATCGGCATTCAAAATAGTTGGCGCCAGCTATTGGAAAGCCATCATTTACCGAATGATTTTGCCTTTGATCAAACACCAATGATTTTACAACAGGTGGCAACGCTGCATCAGTTACTTCAAGAAGATGATGAACAAGGCATGCGTCAAAATCGCTTGAAACAGCAACTCGATCAAGAAACAGCTATTATTCATAACGTGCTGACCTTTGTGGCGGAAACGCCTTTTAAAGAAAAAATCATGCGATTCCGTCAATACCTCAGTCACGTCAAGTCGGAAATGGCGCGCGAACAAGAAAAATTAGACCAGCTCACGGCTTTAAAACAGGAAGAAAAAGAAATCAAAAACAATCTCGAGCACACAGCAACAAAAATCATCACGCTCATTGAAACAACCGGCGTCAAGGAAGAAGCCGATTTTATCGCTCTCTATCAGGAGAAAGAAATATTCGACACCAAAGTTAATCGCCTCCGCTTCCTCAAAGAGAATGCCCCGAATCATCAAGCTTACCAGGTGCTACCTAGCAGAGACGAGCTCGAACGCAAAGCGGCCTCATTTCACCAAGAACTTGAGGGCTTAAAGCAAGAAAAAAATAAAGCCCTGCGTGAAATGACGAATACGCAGTTGATGATTGAGAATCTGGAGCAGGATGGGACGTACTCGGAGGAGTTGCAGGTGTTTGAAAACCAGAAGGCGACGGCCCAGCGTTTGGTGGATGAATGGGCCTCGAATAAGGTGGCTGGTTGGTTGATTCAGGATACATTGAATCAGGTGACCCGTGACCGGTTTGAGGCAATTATTGGGGATGCGGAAACGTACTTTTCATTGTTGACGGATAGCGATTATGAGCGCATTGTGTTCCAGGATGAGGAGTTATTTGTGCAGCTGAAAAATGGACAGGTCGTTGATGTTCGTGTATTATCGAGAGGTACAGCCGAGCCTTTATATGTGGCAATTCGTTTGGCGTATATAAAAAATACGACGGATATTTTGGAGTTGCCAGTTATTATGGATGATCCTTTTGTGAACTTTGATGCACAAAGGCGCGTAAATACGTATAAGCTGCTGGAGTTTTTACAAGAAGACTTGCAGATTATTTACTTTACGTTTGATCCAGTCGCTCGCGACTATTTTACGACAGAACAAATTTCTGATTTAGAAGTGAGGAATTCAAATGGATAAAAAATTATATGATTACAAAGTGGATGAAGAGTTAGAGATTCTATTGCTGATTAAAGCAACGGCAGAGCGGGAAACCAAGACGGGCAATCCTTTTCTGACGATTACATTCCAAGATACGACCGGTGAAATGGTTGGAAATCGTTGGGGTGTGGCGCCGGAAGAAGTAGAAGCTTTTCAACCGGGGCGTGTTGTTTACGTGAAAGGGAAGCGTGAAGAATACAATGGGCAACCACAATTGCGTATTGATAAAATTCGCTTAGCGAATGAGAACGAAGATAGTGACCCGGAGTCGTATATTCGTCAGGCACCTTGGCGTCGTGAAGAAATGATTCGCATGTTTAATGACGTGCTAGCTGAAATTACCAATGACACGATGAAAACAATCGTGCGTTATTTACTGAATCAGTATAATAAAGAATTTTTCGTCTCACCCGCAGCGAAGACAAATCACCATGCTTTTAAGGGTGGCTTAGCGTATCACACGATTTCAATGATCAATATTGCGAAAGCCATTGCGGAATATTACCCAAACATTAATAAATCACTCTTATATTCGGGATTAATTTTGCATGACTTAGGAAAAGTGGTTGAGTTAAGCGGCTATGAAGCGACTCAGTACACATTAGAAGGTCAATTAATTGGGCATATTGTGTTAGTGGATCAAAAAATTGCCGAAGTATGTAAAGACCTAGACATTGATACAGCCGACGAAGATGTCTTGTTGTTACGTCATGTCGTCTTAGCGCATCATGGGGAGTTAGCGTTCGGTTCGCCCGTTCGTCCACAAGTCAAAGAAGCTGAAATTATCCATTATATCGATCAAATTGACGCGAAAATTAATATGATTGAAGATGGTTTAGCGAAAACAGAACCCGGTGAATTCACACCAAAAATTTGGGCGATGGAAAATCGTCGTTTCTACAAACCAGAATTCCCCGATCAAGCACCAGCGACAGAATAAACAAACCTTTGTCTATCGCTTGAAAAAAGTGTGAATATTATGGAAATCATTTTATTTACACTTTTAATGTGTTATATTAATCGAGTGTTATATTAATCGAATATAAAAATAGGAAGTGCATTTAAAAAATGAAAAAATTGCTATTAACAACTTTTGCAACAACTGCTTTATTACTAGCAGGTTGCCAAGATAATGGTGCGGAAGTAGCTTCAACAGAAGCTGGCCGTATCCGAGAAGAAGATTTATACGAACAAATGAAAAGAGAGCCATTACAAAACGGTATGACAGTTGGAGAAACTGTTTTACAAAAAATGTTAATGGAAGCTGTCTTTGAAAAAGCATACGGCGACGCTGTAACAGATGAAGATGTAGAAGCAGCATTTGCTGAAAGTGCAGCATCATTCGGTTCAGTTGAAGACTATGAAGCACTATTAGAAATGCAAGGCGTTTCACCAGATTACGTACGTGAGAACGTTCGTTTATCATTATTAATTCGTGAAGCTGTTGCAGACAACGTAGAAATCGAAGACGAACAAATTGCTGAAGCTTACGAAGCCGGTCAATCCGACTTCACAGCTCAACATATTTTAGTAGCAGATGCTGAAACAGCAAACGAAGTCATTGAAAAATTAAATGACGGAGCTGATTTTGGTGAATTAGTAACAGAATATTCAACAGATCCAGGAAGCCTACAAACAGAAGGAACATATTCTTTCAACGAAGGCGAAATGGTTCCAGAATTTGAAGACGCAGTTAGAGAATTAGAAGCTGGCGCAACAACAGCAGAACCAGTTGAAAGTGACCATGGATTCCACGTTATCCGTCGTTTAGAAGCTCCTTCATTAGAAGAGCAACGCGAAGATATTGAGTCAATGTTATTAGACACATACACTCAAAATCAAGAATTCATGAACGGCTTAATCATCGAATTAGCAGCCGACGCAAACGTTCAAATCGCTGACGAAGACTTACTAGGCGCATGGGCTGCATACACACCACAACCAGAAATACCAGCAGCAGAAGAAGACGAAGAAACAGAAGAACCTGCAGACGAAGATGCAACGGAAGAACCTGTTGAAGAAGAAACAGAAGAACCCGCAGCAGAAGACGACGCAGAATAATTTCATACAAACTTACGACCAAGGTGGATCATCGCCTTGGTCTTTTTCTTTGGTGAAATAGCTTAAGATGGCCTAGCACCCATTTTGTACGCGATATTTGGACTAAAAAGAATTTAAACCCATATATTTTTCAAAATATGGGTTTAAATCCAAATAGACCCATGAAGTAGAAAATACGATGTGCCAGAATTTTTTTAAGTCCAAAAAATTGGCCACGATTTGGGTTTAAAACAGAATAAGTCCAAATAAAGACGAAGAGCTTTGCTGCGCAAAGCTCCAACCTAACAAAAAAGCAGCATCCCATTAAAAGGATACTGCTTTTTAAATATCTTTAGTTGTTATCGGTTTGATCCATCGTAACCGATTCGTTTTTCATATTGATACGCATGTTCATCGCTTTAACTTCATTATTAATATCTGCAACCCCATCATTGATACGACGTGTGTACACTTGGGCTTCAGTTTGGAAGCCTTCAACAATTTCCATCACTTCTGGAACCAGATTGACTTGAATTTTAGCGACTTCAGTCTTCAACTGATTCACGGCAAATTGCACATTCCCAGCTTTCGTCTGAACATCTTCGACATTATTCTTCGTCGTGTTCACAAAGTCTTTCACAAACTGTTGATTTTCTTGACCTGTACGAGGTGTTCTTAATAGAACGTAGCCACCACTAATAGCAGCTCCCCCAAGGGCACCGATTAAAAAGCTAAACATATTAAGCTTCCTCCACTTCTTTGGAAATCTTATTTTGTAAGTCATCTAGCATCTCGTCCGAAAACTCATTCGGCGTCCACTTCAAGCCAAAGTTATCGTCATCAGCATAACGTGGCAATAAATGAATATGACTATGGAAAACCGTTTGGGATGCCACTTCTTCGTTATTGATTAACACATTCAAGCCTTTAACTTCCGGATGGAAATCACGCAATGCGCGCGCCACTTTTGGCACCGACACAAAAACTTGTTGGGCTAACTCTTCATCATAATCATAAATGTTTCGAACGTGCTTCTTAGGAATTAATAGGGTATGACCAGGCGTTACTTGCGATTGATCTAAAATCGCAAACACATGCTCATCTTCATAAACTTTTCGAGAAGGGATATCGGCATCACGAATCATACAAAAAATACAATCTGACATACTATCGGCCTCTTTCTAGTAATTAGTTAACTATATTTTAGCACGAAGCAGCCTTATTTAAAAACAGAAGCCCTGTTCCAATCAAAAGGTGCAATCGCCAAGTCATTTTCACTATTTACGAATGGCTTATTTTGGAGTACCATAACGGTATGAGAAACACGTAACAAACTTCTAAGGAGGAGAGTACAATGAACGTCATTCATAAAATAGATAGTTTATCTCCCGTTGAACAACATGTATTTGAGCAAGTTGAAACCGTCATAGATCCTGAATTAGGAATTGATATCGTCAATTTAGGTCTCGTTTATGATATCGAAGTCAACGAAGACATGCATGCCGTCGTGACGATGACCCTCACAACAATGGGTTGCCCACTTTACGACACGATTCATAGCGACATCAACAATGCCGTTAGTCAAGTCGAAGAAATCAAAACAATCGAAGTCAACCTCATTTGGTATCCAGCCTGGAACCCAAGCAGCATGACGCGTTACGCGCGCATCGCATTAGGTATGGCCTAAAAGAAAAAGAGTCGTCCCTAAAAAGGACGGCTCTTTTCATGTTATTCATCTATTTCATTGTATAACTGTTCCAAATACTCACGCATAAAACGCGTACGTTTCAACGCTTCCGTCGTGCCGGCAACCGTGTTCATTGAATCTTCCAATAGCAACAACTTCTCGTAAAAATGGTTTATGACACTGGAACCTTCACGATAAGACGCTTCGGTTAAATCCTCAAAAGCTCGTGGTCGGGAGTCATCATATAACGGCTCACCTTTGTGGCCACCGTAATAAAAAGCACGCGCAATCCCGATTGCTCCAAGCGCATCCAAACGATCCGCATCTTGGACAATTTGACCCAAAGCACTTAACTCATATTTTCTTTCTAAGTTTTTGGAATACGATAAATTTTGAATAATATCTAAAATCTCATTTACTTCTGCTGTTGTTGCGCCACTTTCAGATAAAATAGCCGCTACATCATCAGCCGATTTTCGCTGCGAAGCATCCACCTTGTCGTCGATCGTGTCATGCAACCAGACTGCCGTGCGAACAACTGCCAGCTCCTCATCAGCCAAATCGTCTGGGCTAATTCTCAAAGCATTTTGCTCCACGCGCAAAGTATGGCGCCAGTCGTGGCCGGTCGCGTCACTTTCAAGCACACCTTTCGCAAATTCAAAAATCATTTCCAAGTCCATTTGCTCACCTCGTTTTTAAAATTATACCATTTTAAATCACCCTGGTGAAATGCAACCTCTTGAAAAAATCACCCCATTTGAATTCCTTAAGAATTGCCACGAAAAATGCAGAGAGACCTTGATTAAATACTGTTTGAGAAATCATCACGAATATTGTATGATAAATGTCTTGTGCAATGAATGAACAGTCAATTCATTTTCATAGTTAGTTCATTACTCATTTCGAGAATAGGTATGATAAAATAAAAAGACAGTTAGGAATAAAAAAGAAAGTAGGGTCAACCAAAAATGAGTTTAAAAGTAAGTCAATTAACCGGTGGGTATACACGCACACCAGTCATACAAGATATTTCCTTTGAAGTCGGCGACGGCGAAATCGTCGGATTAATCGGCTTGAATGGAGCAGGAAAAAGTACCACCATTAAACACATAATGGGTTTAATGACCCCTTTTTCAGGCGCGATTGAAGTGGATAATTTAACCTTAAAAGCTGATCCCATTGCCTATCGCAAGAAAATTGCCTTTATTCCAGAAACACCAATGGTTTATCGTAACTTAACACTAAAAGAACATTTAGAAATTACAGCCATGGCCTATGATATCCCATATGAGACGGTCATTAAACGTGCGAACCCTTTATTGGAATTGTTTCGCTTAGACCAGCGAATGAATTGGTTCCCAAGTGACTTTTCAAAAGGGATGATGCAAAAGGTCATGATTATTGTCGCACTGGTTACGAATCCAGACTTAATGGTCGTCGATGAGCCGTTTATTGGTTTAGACCCCATCGCGATTTGGGACTTCGAACAACTCTTGCTTGAACGAAAAGCGATGGGGAATTCGATTTTAATGAGTACCCACGTTTTACGTAATGCTGAAAACATTTGCGATTCTTTCGTGATTTTACACGATGGTGTCGTTCATGCGAAAGGAACAGTTTCCGAACTGGCCGAACAATTTAATATGCCCAATGCAGATTTAGAAGAAATCTATCGTCATGTGGCTTTGGAAGAGGGCTTCTACCATGACGCTTGAGCAATTATTTAAAAAACGACGCAACCAATACTTAAAAGCCTTAACCAAATACGCCAAAATTATTGTGAATGATCACTTCATTCTGTTGTTCTTTATTTTGAGTGGTGCTGGTGGTTTTGCGTATTCAGAATACTTAAACACGGTCACACCGGGTATGATCGAACCACGTTTGTTAGTGGGCTTTTTATACTTTATCTTAACGGCTACGAGTAGTGTGCGTTTATTATTAGAACCCGCTGACCAGATTTTTTTATTACCGAAAGAACAAGGCTATCGAAAAATATTCAAACAGTCGGTTGTCCAAAGTTTTCTCACCTCATTAGTATCATTAGCTATGCTGGCTGTTATCACGTTTCCTATATTTGTGACGACACTTGGTGTAGAGATAATCGATATGGGCTTTGTTTTTGTGACCTTAGTGAGTTTGAAAAGTTGGTCACTCATTCAACATATTCAACCGTTTTTTGAATTAGATGAAGACAAACAACAAACACAAGGCTGGCTATTACACGTCCTTAGAGGAATCGCACTTATTAGTTTACTATTCATAAATATTCGAATCACTTCTGTTGTTGTCGGCATCCTCTCGCTTTTATTTATATACCAATTTACTACGCAAACACTGACGAATCATGTGCCCTTCAAATGGGACAAGATGATCGAAACGGAAGACAAAAGAATGCAGCGTCTGTATCGTTTCCTCAGTATGTTTGTGAACGTGCCGAACATACAGACCGACATTAAACGTCTCGTTTGGCTGGATAAAGCACTCACTTGGCTCAGCTATAAACAACCCAACGCAGCCTACTTCTACGTACTGCGTTTAGTCGCAAGAAATACAGAATACAGTCTGTTAATTATTCGCGCTATTTTAGTTGGCGCAGTCTTACTTATGGTGACGAAATCAATGGTCATTTCCACACTCTTAATCATTTTATTCTTATATATTATTGGGTTTCAGTTGTTGCCTTTGGTGCCGGAGATGGAAAGAGTGGCACAATTTCAGATGTATCCTATCATGCCTGAGGTCAAATCCAAGGCCGTTTTCCAATTAGTCTTCCAAATTTTATTTATTGCAAATGTTTTTTTAGCGCTCGCTTCAGTCGTCAGTTTAGGCTGGGGGAGTTTTGGAATCCTATTAATTGGCCTTTTATTCGCATATATTTTTAGTTTTGTCTATGCGCCTCGAAGATTGAGAAGCAAAAAATAAGCAAAAAGAACATATAGTCGCTTGACGGCAACTCTTTTGGCTCTTAAAATAAAGATTACAGAGTAAGATGGACGGCTTGTCAAAACTTTACAAGGGAATGAATTATTTATGGAAATTGAAAAAGAATCGGGGTGGAACTTACACCCGATTGGCGGGGAAACCGGGAAAGCCTATATGGGCATTCGCGATCAGGAGAAAGTATTTTTGAAGAAAAACTCCTCCCCATTTTTAGCAGCCCTATCACTTAAAGGCATCACACCGAGGTTAATCTGGACGAAACGGACAGGCAACGGCGATGTTTTAACAGCACAAGAATGGTGCAACGGACGGACATTATCTTCGAGTGAAATGTCATCGAGTAAAATTGCCGAGATATTAGAGCTCGTGCATCGATCAGATCGCTTGAAACGACTTTTAGAAAGAGTCGGTGGACAGACAATTAGTGCAGTCGATTTGCTGGCAGAGTACGAGACGGATTTAGCCATAGACTTGGAAAAACATCCTGTGCTCGAAGCCGCTTATCATTATTTATTACGAGAGCTTCCCTTAGGTTACACGGAAGCCGATATTCGTGTTTGTCATGGGGACATCTCAAGTGAGAATATGCTCCTATCGGATGACGGCGAATTATTTATTGTGGATTGGGACACGGCTGTCTTGATGGATTACTTGTATGATATCGGTCAACTCTTCGCACGCTATATTCAAAAGTCAGACTGGTCACGATGGGCAGTGAAAAATGAGTTTCATTTTACAGAAAACGAGAAGAAGCGCATCAAGTGGTATACCTTTATTAATATGTTGCTAGATATCAAATACGCACACGCAAAAACGCGCTATAACAAAATGAATGACATGATCCTAACGTTAAACGAATGGTTAGAAGACGAAGCTATTATTTAATAAAATAGAAGAGGAAAAGCATCAGCGAAAGCTGATGCTTTTTTCAAT
>CAZUZA010000042.1:0-11943 GCA_964624875.1 uncultured Carnobacteriaceae bacterium
TTAGCAAAAATTAAGAATAAAAAAGCCGTCGTATAAAGAATAAATAAAGAACGCTTAAACCATTTTCACAGATGCAATGGTTAAGCGTTCTTTTTGTATCGTGTTGTACAATCTTAATTCATACCTAAAGCTAGAATAAACAATCCACCTAGTGGTAAAGTAGACAAGAACATTAGCCAGTCGAACTTTTTTCTCTTGAAATACTGCCATAATAAAAAACTGAACGTCATAAGGATGATTCCTAATAGTAGTAATTCAAAAATAAAATCACTGAGAATTCCAACGGGTAGAACTATGGGGAAAATACCACTTAAAAATACCAACCAAAATGTTAATTGCACGATATAAATCG
The DNA here is from genome assembly GCA_964624875.1 of uncultured Carnobacteriaceae bacterium. Classification (GTDB taxonomy): domain Bacteria; phylum Bacillota; class Bacilli; order Lactobacillales; family Carnobacteriaceae_A; genus Atopostipes. The sequence continues at coordinate 353 of CAZUZA010000042.1, forward strand.
TCTTTTTATGTTTAAGAATGGAGTTCTCTTCTGAACGATTAAGATGCTTCCAATAAAAATAACTTAAAACGATACTTAAACTAATTAAAGCAAAAAGACGTATAGGTAAATTATAATAATACATTTCAAGTTTCTCAAAAATCGTTACTCCTCCTCTACATACTCAAGAATATCACCCGGCTGACAATCTAGCGCTTTACAAATACCCTCAAGTGTCGTAAAACGGATCGCCTTCGCATGTCCATTCTTTAAAATTGAAATATTTGAAATCGTAATGCCCACTTGCTCCGCCAATTCAGTCACGCTCATCTTGCGCTTCGCTAACATCACATCAATATTAATTCTGATTGCCATTACATTCACCTCATATAACTAAGTCGTTTTCTGCTTTGATATCAATCATGCGTCCCACTAATTCTTGGATAACCGAAGTAAAGACGGCGATAACAAAAGATGCGGCTGCGATTAAAATGCCGAGTAAACCAACCCCTGGATTCAACGCGCCACCTTGCGTGTTTAAGAATAAAATCCCAAATACATATAGCAAGCCAATAATAACCGCCGAAACCTTAATTCTTTTTAGTGAAATTTTAGCACTCTCAGTAAATGGGTTTCTTATAATCATATTGAGTAATTTCAGTGCTTGTCCGAGTGCAAAATAGAATGGGATAGTTGTAATATAGATACCGATAAGAACTGGATACTTCAAATAAGCAAATTCTGGACCGATTTCTGCAAAGTAATTAGCAGCTGCAGGTAGTACAAATATACATAATGCGAGAATAATAAGCCCAATGACGACAACAACTGACTTCAGGAAAGTAATGCGATTTTTCTTCATTTGATCACCTCTATGTGTTTGAATATTAATTATAGACAAAAGTTTATCGAATAACAACAATTATTTGTTATTTTAAGGAAATCTTAATCTTTTCATAACATTAGCGTATCATTAGTGTAAAATGAAAAATAGCTTCATTTATGGGCTGTTATCTGATATAATCACAGAAATCAGGATAGGGGAGAATGGCTATGAATAGAGACTTTATAAAGAATACAACGCGCTTAGTTGTAAAAATTGGAACGAATTCTATTATGCAAAATGGCAATCAAATCGATTTGCGTAAACTAGATCGCTTAGCATTCGTGCTGACTTCGTTAGTACAAGACGGCTTTGAAGTAATATTAGTGACCTCAGGTGCAATTGGTGTTGGTGCAAGTTTAATGAAATTAGATAAGTATCCCGAAACAATCCCCGATCAACAAGCTCTTTCTTCTATTGGACAAACCCATTTAATGACCTTATACAGTCAGTTTTTCAGAAATTATAATCAGGCAGTAGGTCAGATATTATTCACAAAAGATATTATTGATTTCCCTATTTCACGAAAAAACATGATAACGGCTTTAGACACCTTACTCAGTAAGAAAGTTATTCCGATTATTAATGAAAACGATGCGGTTTCGGTAGAAGAGTTGGACCACATCACGCGTTTTGGGGATAACGACACCTTGTCGGCGATTGTGGCACAGATTATTGATGCTGAATTGTTAGTGATTTTAAGCGACATTGACGGCCTTTATGATAAGAATCCACGCGCGCATGTGGACGCGAATCTTCTATCTTATGTCCCAAGCATTACGGATGAAGTGAAAGAGATGGCGCAAGGAAAAGGGTATGAGTTTTCTAAGGGGGGCATGGGCACGAAACTGAAGGCAGCTGAAATTGTCTTAGACTATGGTGCTTCAATGATTATTGCGAGTGCGGCCGACCCGAGCATTCTCTTTTCCATCTTAGAGGGGCAAACAGTAGGGACGTTATTTGCGACAGAACTTGAAGGAGTAGATGAAAAATGACAAAGATTAGTGCAGAAATGAAAAAGTTAGGCCAGCAAGCGAAAGAAGCGGCGGCTGTTTTAGCGCGCTTATCCGTGACGGAAAAGAACGTGGGTTTAATTGCGATGGCAGATAGTTTGGAGGCCCACCAGCAGGATATTCTGGCAGCGAATGAACAAGATATCGTTTTAGCACGTGAGAGTGGTTTAGCTGAACCGTTAGTTGAACGCTTAACGATTAATGCCGAGCGTGTAAAAGGAATGGCTGACAACATTCGTAAAATTGCGAGCTTGGATGATCCTCTGGCAGTGACGGCTAATGAATGGGTCATTGAAAATGGCTTAAGAATTGGTCGTCGACGTGTGCCTTTAGGAGTTGTGGCGATTATTTATGAATCACGTCCGAATGTAACGGCAGATGCTTCGGCTTTAACCTTAAAATCAGGGAATGCGATTATTCTTCGTGGTGGGAAAGAAGCTTTAAATAGTAACTTAGCGATTGAGAAAGCTCTTAAGTTAGGTTTAGAAAATACAAAGGTTCCTTTACATGCCGTGCAAGTTATTCCAAGTAGTGACCGCTTGTATTCCAACGAGCTGATGACCATGAATGACTATGTGGATTGCTTGATTCCACGTGGGGGACGTAATTTAATCCAGACGGTTGTGAAGAATGCGACGGTGCCAGTGATTGAAACCGGTGAGGGGAATGATCATTTATATATTGAGCAATCAGCGGATGTTGAAATGGCGAAAAAAATTCTGTTAAATGCGAAAGTGCAACGTCCATCTGTATGTAATGCCGTGGAGACGGTATTAATAGACCGAACTTTTGCGGAGGCGCACTTACAGGAACTAATGCAGGCCCTTCTTGAAAAAGAAGTTGAACTACGAGGCGATGCGTACACAGTGGACCAAATCCCGGCTATTAAAAGTGTGACGGAAGAAGATTGGGACACCGAATTCTTGTCCTTAGTCTTAGCTGTGAAGGTTGTTTCGGGCTATGACGAGGCGATTACGCATATTCGAACGTATTCGACCAAGCATTCAGAAGCGATTGTAACGTCTAATTACCAAGCGGCACAAAATTTCCTAAATGATATTGATGCAGCTGCAGTTTACGTGAATGCCTCGACTCGCTTCACGGATGGGGAGGTTTTTGGTTTTGGTGGTGAAATGGGCATCAGTACGCAAAAGTTACACGCTCGTGGACCATTAGGATTAGAAGCTTTAACGAGTTATAAGTATGTGATTCAGGGTGAGGGGCAAATTAGAGAATAAGAATTAATGACATTGTGTCATAAATTGCATCTAATTTACGTTATAATAGAAGAAAGATTATTTTTTCTAAAAAAGACCCCGTTTTTTTAAAAGATTTTTCGTAATCTATAGATGAGGAGGACAGTGGGATGAGTGAGGAAAATTCGATTGTTCAGCGTGTTTATGCTGCAAAAGGCAATATGGAAGAAGCAGACCAGCTGATTTCAGATTATATGCCATTTATTGAGTCACAAGTATTAAAAGTAATGAAACGTTCTGTAGACGTTAAGAAACAAGATGAATTAAGCATTGGTATGATCGCTTTCCACGAAGCTATCAATGGTTATTCAAAAACACGTGGAAGTTTTCTGAGTTATGCTTCTTTAATTATTCGTAATCGAATTATCGATTATTGGCGTAAAAACAATCGCCATAATAAAGTGATCTCATTGGATACTCCAGTGTATGAAGAAGATTCGACATTAGAAGATACACTTTCGACAGATGATAGCCATGATGAAAATTTAGTTGTGCGTGAAGCAACAAAAGAAGAAATCATGGAATTAAGCCAACAGATGGAAGGTTTTGGAGTGTCGCTAACGGATATTGCTGAAAACAGTCCAAAGCAGACGCGTACTTTGAAAGCTTGCCAACAAGTGGTGGCTTATGCAAAGGATAATAATGAAATCATGGAAAGCTTTTTAAGAACCAAACAATTACCAATAACGAGATTAGCAAAAGAAACACAGGTATCAAAGAAAACGGTTGAGAGGCATCGAAAATATTTAGTGGCCTTATTACTAATTTATTCAAATGGATACGAGATTATACGAGGGCATCTGGCAGAAGTTATGAGAGGGGTGACCGCATAATGAAATACTTAGTCATGGAATGCTTTAATAGTTACGCGGTCCTCTTAGATGAAGAAGGCCGTTTCGTGAAAAGTGCCAATTTAGGTTATGAAATTGGCGAAACAATTGAAAATCCAGTCTTAATGTTAGACCAACCAATGGATAAACCACAAAGGCGCGTTTCAAATAAAGTGGTTGCTGCGATTGTAGCGATTGCAGCTGTGATCGCGATATTCTTTGGTATCGATTATTACCAAGAAAACTTAGTGCCTTATTCATCCATCTTTATGGCGATTAACCCAGAAGTTGAGATGGTCTTAAGTAAAAATGGCGATGTGATTGACATTCAGGGCACAAACGCAGATGGGGCGACCCTGATTGAAGAGTATACACCAGTCTCCAAAAATCGAATCGAAGTCGCAAATGAGTTAGTGGATCGTGCTATCGATATGGGCTTCTTAGCGGAAGGTGGTCGTGTCTCAATTGCGATTGATACACCCGATAAAGCCTTATTCGAAAAGTATGGCATCGAGTTCCGTCGGGAATTAGATGGGCGAATATCCATTACGATAGAAATTACGGATATGGAGAATAAAAATAAAACGCCAAAGCCACCGGTTGAAAAAGAACCCGTACCAGCGGATGATACGGATTACGATGACACCAATTATGATGACTCCTCGTATGAAGAAACACCAGCTCCTGCTCCGGCACCGACGCCAGCTCCACCAGCACCATCGGATGACACGGACTACGACGACACAGATTATGACGATACGGATTATGATGATTCAGATTATGGAAGTAGTACACCACCGATTCAGCCAGTCCAGCCAGCGAATTCGAATGATGATGACTCGGATTACGATGACTCAGACTATGACGATTCCGACTACGACGACTCTGATTATGATTAGTTAACAAATAAGAAGCAGTTCTCTGAATAAGGGAGCTGCTTCTTTTAGCTTCTTCTTCCGACAAACTTTGGCCATTTCACAAAGGAATTTTAAAGATTTTCGAAAAGACCCCTCTTTTATGAAATGGAAACCGTAAGCTATATATAAGGGGGAACAAAAAAGAAATTTGTTTAGACCCCGAATATTGAAATTGAGATACGTAATCTATTAATGACTCCGAAATAAATAATGCATAGCATGCTAGTCAAATAAATATAAATAAGGGAAATCTTGGAAGGAGAAAATGAACAATGAAGAATAAATTATGGAAAGTTTTAGGGATGGTTGTTGTAGCACTTACTTTTGTGCTTGTTGGATGTAGTACGCAGGGAGCGAATGACACGTCAGGAAGTTTAGAAGGTATTGAAGGAACAGCGATTGCTGAATCGGGGACATTATTACTAAAAGTAAACCCTGAGATTGCGATTGACTATGATGCAGATGGAAAAGTAACGAGCATTCGCGGGTTAAACGATGATGGCGAAGAAATCGTTCGTACATATCCAGATTTTATTGGGAAAGATAGTGGCCGAGTTCTAAAAGAGTTAATCGCTATGATTGGTGACGCAGGATACTTTGTTGAAGAAGTTGAAGGAAAAGCTAAACAAATTATTTTAGAACTTGAAGCTGGATCCGCTTTACCGAATAATGAATTTTTAGAGCACATGGCCATTAACGCACAAAGCGCTGTTGAAGAATATAAATTAAACTCAGATGTAACGGTTGATGGTGAAACATTTATTTCTTTAGAAGATGCGAAGCAAATTGCGTTTAAACACGCAGGTGTTGACGGTTCGCAAGCGAAATTTGACGACCAAGAACTAGAAACAGATGATGGTGTGCCAAGTTATGAATTAGAATTTAAAGTGAATCAAGTGGAATATGAATATGATATCCATGCTGTTACAGGTGAAGTACTGAAATACGAAGTAGATAACGACGATAATGCGAAAAAAGCACAACCTGTAAAGCCAGCAAACAACTCGAAAAATACAAACTATGATGAGTCCGCTTATGGTGAGCAAGCGAAGCCAGCAGCGCCAGCACCGAAGCCAGCAGCACCAGCACCAAAACCAGCGGCTCCAGCGCCGAAGCCAGTAGCACCAAAACCAGCGCCACAAAACAAAGGCACTGACTACTCAGATTATTCAGACTACTCGGACTATACAGATTACGACGATTCAGACTATGATGACACCGATTATTCAGACTACTCAGATTATTCTGATTATTCAGACTACGACTAGATATGTCCAAATTTAAAGGTAAATAGCAAAAATCCACTCATTTCTTAATCGTAGCTATTTATACGACCGAGAACAGCCTTGAAGACGAGGCTGTTCTTTTGTTCTGTGTAGAACTATCTTTGAGAATGAGCGATAATTTGCTATGATTGAGTGGAATATATATTGTGATGAGGAGGTTTTGGATTGAAGAAAAAGCAGCCCTTAAAAATGCGTCATGAATTTAAATATAGTATTAGTCATACGGACGACCAAATTGTGGCCAATCGTTTACGGAAATTATTCAAACACGATGCCCATGCAAATGAAGAAGGTCATTATCGTGTCAGCAGTCTTTATTTTGACACACCTTACGACAAAGCGCTTCGACAGAAAATAGATGGGGTCAGTAACCGAGAGAAATTTCGAATACGCTATTATAATGATGATTTAAGTTTTATTCGTTTAGAGAAGAAGATAAAGATCAATCGGGTGAACGCCAAGTTTTCTACGATGCTGACGAAGGAAGAAGTCGCTAAAATACTAGCTGGCGACATGGAATTTTTACTCGACAGTGACGACGAGTTAAAAATAGAGTTTTATTCAAAAATAAAAGGGCAATTGCTGCAACCTAAAACAATTGTCACGTATGAACGCGAGGCATTCCTTTATATACCTGGAAATGTGCGCATCACCATTGATCGCAACTTACGTACGACCTTAAATCCAGAACACTTCCTCGACCCTGAAACAACACATATGGATGTTGAGCGAAGTTACACGATTTTTGAAGTGAAATATGATGAGTTTTTACCTGAAATTGTGAAGTTAGCCATTCACATTCCAAATCGACTGGCTCGTGAAAACTCCAAGTATGCATTAAGTCGCCGATTTGATTAAAAAAGGACAAGAGGAGTTTTACTTATGACAGAATTTAATTTTCAAGATATATTCAAATCTAGCTTTTTAGAAAACGTCAATGCTATCCCTTTAATCGATATGGTTTTAGCCTTATTCCTATCCTTTGCGTTAGGTTTATTTGTCGCCTTTATTTATAAAAAGACCTATTCGGGCGTGATGTACTCATCGAGTTTTGGTGTGACCTTAATCGCCTTATCGATGATTTCAACCTTACTTATTTTAGCCGTAACCAGTAACATCGTCCTCTCTCTAGGGATGGTTGGAGCCTTATCCATCGTTCGTTTCCGTACAGCGATTAAAGAAGCCTCGGATATTGCCTTCCTCTTTTGGAGTATTGCGATAGGGATCGTCCTTGCAGCTGGCTTAATTCCACTAGCGGTTTTCGGTAGTGCGATGATAGGGACTGTCTTATACGTCTTCTCAAGCCGTCAATCCTATGAGCAACCTTATATCCTCGTCGTTCACTGCGAAAGCCAAGACGACGAAAAAGAAGTCAAAGCCTTTATTCAAAATCACGTGCAAAAACTTGCCCTCAAAAGCAAAAGTGTCGTGCCTGGACAAATCGAACTCAATTACGAAGTCCGACTTAAAGGCGAAGATACGAATTTTGTCAACGAATTAGCTGAAATCCCAGGCATCTCAAACACCATCCTCGTCTCCTACAACGGCGACTACATGAGCTGATGCTATGCTAAAAAACAAAAAGTTCGATAGCATCGTGCTGGTGGTCGGGATTCTGACAGTCGTCGTAACCTTATTGTTTATGAATGGTGAAATGTTTGGCTTGGAGCCTCTTTCGCAGAATCCAGGTTATCAAGAACGCTTATTTGATCAAAGTATAGTGCACGAAATTGATATACAAATTGAAGAAGACGATTGGAATGATTTGTTAGAGAATGCTCTTGACAAAGAGTATCACCGAGCCAATCTCGTAATCGATGGCGAGTTATTTAAAGACGTCGGTATTCGTACAAAAGGGAAAAATTCCCTGCGCTTGACCGAACGTTATGGCAGTCAACGCTATAGCTTGAAAATCGAGATGGACCATTATGGTTTTAATCACTATTATGGCTTAGACAAATTTTCGCTTGATTCGTCTTTTCAAGATAATAGTTATCTGAAATCTTATTTAGCCTATGACATGATGCAATTTATGGATGTCCCTTCATCGCTGACAAGCTATACCTGGGTCACGGTGAATGGGGAGGATTGGGGCTTGTTTACCACGATTGAAGAACCAGAAGAAGCCTTTGCGCAAAGAAATTTTGGCAAAGACTATGGAGAACTTTACAAGCCGGGCTATCGTAGCCTCGAAGATGAGAACGCCGATGTCGCTTTACGCTACATTAATGATGACACCGAAAGCTATCCCGGTATTTTTGACAACGCCAAATTTAACCCCTCGGCAGCGGATGAACAACGGGTTGTCGAAGCCCTAAAAGTTCTTTCTACGGGTGAAAATCTGGATCAAGTTATTGATATTGACGCCTTATTACGTTTTTTCGTTCCACAAGTTTTCGTCGTCAATATTGATAGTTACTTAGGACCAACCGGCCATAATTATTTTCTATATGAAAACAATGGCAAAATAACAATGCTTCCTTGGGATTATAACCTCGCTTTTGCGACGTATTCTCTAGGGATGCCGAATCCAGTGAATAATGCAGAATTATACGTCAACTATCCAATTGATACGCCATGGACGGGTGATGTGATGCTGAAGCGTCCGTTGTATCACAATGTTATGTCCGTCGATGAATATTACCAGCAATATCATGATCTTTTTGACTATTTTATTGCCGAGTATTTTGAGAGTGGTTATTTTGATGAACTCGTCGCAGAAACGGCCTTAATGATTGCTCCATATGTGGAACGCGATCCGAATGCGTTTGTTTCTTTTGAAGACCACTTACTTGGTGTGGAAACGATTATAAATTTCATTCAACTTCGTGCGCAGAGTATTCGAAAACAGTTAGATGGTGAGATACCGTCTACGATTCGTGGTCAAAATGAAGAGGGTACGAACTTAATTGATGCTTCTTCTGTCTGGCTACCAGACATGGGGGAAATCGCTGATTTAAAAGATGAATAAGAATCGAAAGTGCAACTAAGTTTCTGTCTTTTCCAGTCAATAAGTTATCTTTATTGCATCTGTAAGCAAATCAATTGTGTCCACGAAATACATTCTATAAAATTTGCTTATAGGGCTACTAGATTTCACAAGGAACGAGGAGGAATTAAGATGGAAAGAGCAACAAAGAAAGTTGTCGGAAAATATCGAACACCTGAGGATGTGAAGGCGACTTTGCAGCGGCTCGAGCGCGCTGGGTATAAGAGAGAAGATATTACGCTTTATACGGATAATTCGAATTTAAATGAATTTGAGGAAAAGCATGACTTAGATATGTTGGCTGATAAAACGGTTGAAGTTCATGATGACTCGAAAGATTCTTTTTGGGATAAAGTCAAACACATGGTTTCTTATGATGACGCAGATGATGATTTGACAGAGGAGGATGACGAGTTCCTCGAGCCTTATCGAGAAGATATAAAGGCTGGGTATACGATTGTCGCTGTGCGTGAGGAAATGTATGAGCGCGCAACTGCAGAGGCTAACGAGCCCGTGGTTGATCCTGACATCCAAAATGAAATAGAATCAGAAGCTGAGCCCATCTTAGTGGATGAAGAATTGTTAGATGAGGAAGAAGAAAGAGAGACAGATTTTGTCTTAGTTGGGGATGACGTTACAGCGGATACGCCTGTTACGGAGCGAGACCTTGTAAAAGTCGAAGAAAAACCCACTGATTTAACAGTTGTTGATAAGATTGAAGATGAGATTGATGGTGAAATGGAAACTGTAGAAGAGACGGAGCGAGACGTCGATGCAGAGAATGCGAAAGCTGAAGAGCCAGAAATCACCTTTGAAGACCCCACTGTTCATGATGACGACTTACACTTTGAAGAGCGTCCAAAATAATAGAATACGGGAGCCACTCTGAAAAGAGTGGCTTTTCATCCTTTTGGAAAGGAAAGATTTTCGACGAAGCGAAAATCGACAAACCATTAAAGTGTGGGAGAGTAGTAGAAGGTTGAAAATAGTACGGATTTGGACTTAAAATAAAATAGAACCAAATATGTAGAAATATTTGGTTTTAAAATGAAATAGACCCATAGCGCATAATTTGTGATGGGATAAAAATAAAATAAGTTAAAATATTTTGAAAAATTTGGACTTAAAACAGAATAAGTCCAAATAATATTATTTTAAATCGATTCTAAACAATCTCCACCAAAATATCACCAGCTTCTTCCGAGACTTAAGTTTAGAAACGTCGCTTGACCTCATTTCAAGCATAAGTCAGCCTTATCACAATTAAATCTGAGTACAATCTCGCACTTTTATAAGAACGTTATATAGAATGGACAAATGTCTTCATCTAAAACCTCCTCAAATACAATATAGTATCTGTTTCCCTTAACAAAGGGATTTATAACGTAAAAATTCTAGAATTTGTTTAGACTTGTGTCTAAGAATAAACTATAATGAGAAGCAGTTACATTATATATAGGAGGATGGTTGGGGATGGAGAAGAAGAATAGCCTACAAGGTTATATTCTCGTATTTACGTCAGGTGTGTTGTGGGGTCTAGGTGGCTACTTTGTTACTCGTATGAGTGAAGTAGGAGCAACCTCATTAATCACGGCATTTACAGGTCACTTTTTCGCAGTTCTACCTTTGCTGATTATACTTGTATCAACAAAAGGAATAGAAGGATTAAAGATTTCTAAAAAAGGGTTATTTTACAGTATTATATTAGGGGCCCTAACTAAAGGGGTATTTAAACTAGCTGCAGATACAGCGATCACCATGATTGGTGTCGCAACAGCATCGATACTGATGTATTTAGCGCCATTTTTTGCGGCGGTTATGTCGGTTATTTTCTTTAAAGAAAAGCTACGTGGTTATCAGATATTTTCATTAGCGTTAAACCTAATTGGTTGTGCGTTGATGGTAACAGGTGGTAACTTCTCAGAGTTATCGATTTCAGGTCTAGGTTTAGCACTCGGTGCTTTAGCCGGTTTCTTATATGCGTTAAACACAGTACTTGGTAAAGTAGCCGCAAGTGGCGATGACCCACTGACAATGACATTCTATATGATTTTATTCAGTATGATTACAATGGGAATTTTTGCGCAACCTTGGGAGCACCTAGCGTTATTCACAAACGGGACGTTCTTATTCTGGGCAATCGTAAATTCGATGGCTACAGGCTTAATCGCAAACATTTTCTTCTTAAGAGGCTTATCGATGAACGTGGATGCTTCTAAAGTAACGATTATTACGTCAGTAGAAGTGATAGTTGCAACATTATCGGGAGTATTATTATTAAACGAACAAATTAATTTTGCCGGATTTATCGGAATTATCTTCATGGTCGCATCGATCGTAGGTATGAATATTGACTTACCATTAAAAACAGCCAAAGTATCAAGTGCAGAAACACTTTAATTTTAATAAAATCGATCAATTCAAAAAAGACCTTTCTT
>CAZUZA010000043.1:0-11905 GCA_964624875.1 uncultured Carnobacteriaceae bacterium
ATGGGTAATTATTTCATAAGTTTAATAGAATGTTCTTATTTAAGATTGTTTATACAACTTCAGCACTTGGCGCCAGCATATTCACAGAGTCTACTCCGTCAATGGTCATGATTTCTCTTAATAAACGTTGTTGTACATCTGATGCGGCTTTAATTTCATAAACAACTTCAAACGAACCCGTTAGTAAGTTCTCGGCTTTAATACGTGCCGTCTTGACGCTTCGAATGACTGTATCTGTAATTAACGGTACATTTGCCTCACTTCCTCGAATAATAACTAGCATGGCATCCGTATCGGTTCTCGTTTGACTAGAAAGAATAACAAAGACAGCCATTAAGACAGAGCCTAAAATTCCGATACTCCAATTCGCTGTTGCACTCGCTAAACCAATGCCCATTGCCCAAAAGACAAATCCTAAATCACGTGGATCTTTGGTATTGGTACGGAAGCGAACGATAGATAGTGACCCCATAATACCGACAGATAACGCCACATTTGTTTGTACAAGCTGCAACATGAGCGTGACCATTAAGGCAATCATAACCAAGGTCACGTTAAACTTTTGGTCATAAGAGATTGCTGGCCGGCTTCTACGAAATGCATAGTACATAATAGCTGACAAGAGACTCGCAAAAACCAAAGTCATTAAAACATTGGTTAAGCTAATTGGCGGCACCGATTCAATTGGTACTAATTCCGTTAATTGTGGTTGAACAACTTTTATATTCACATTTTCCATTTTTATTTCTCCTCTTAGATAAACTAATTATTGGTAATACTCTTCTAGTAATGAACGCGATGAAGCGAATTTACTCACTGGACATTTTTCCAGATGAATCGAACTTAAAACATCTTGTAATTGCGGCAACAAATACGTATCAAACTTCACTTCTAAAATTGTTTGTGTTATCGGCAACACTTGGATATAATTCGGATCCTTATGAAACAAATCATTGTCGAAGTTTGAATACTGCAATTCATTGTCCAATGTAATTCTTGTTGAAAAACTTGGATGCGTGTAGGCTCTACGCTTATATTCAACCGTTGAAACCGGTCGATACCCCATTGTGGTACAAATTTCATAACCAAGCTCAGCTGTTGGATCATCGTACTTTTTCAACACTTCAAAATTGCCATTTGTCATTTCAATGGCATCTTCGCGGCTGATAATCACGGAATCTTTAACCTGGCTATGACTCCATTTCTTTTTAATTTCAAATTTTGCGGTGGTATCTTCTGCTGAATATGCACGAATGCGTACGCGCTTCACAAAATCATATTTATGCTTTCTTTCTATGTAGTCTTGATTGTCTAAGCCATCAAAATACACACTTCGTACTCGATAGCCATCATAACTTCCATACGCATCTGGTATTAATACTTTATCTAATGCTGCAATCAAGCGCATACGGTCCTCTAAGTTAATCATGAATTTCATTTCTCGACGAGAAACCGTCAATGCTTTTGCGGCTACTGTTGTTGTCCCCATATTTTTCCCCTTATCTCTTGCTGTTTTAAAAATGCTGTTAATCTAGATTACGGAAAACAATTTAAATAAGTGGGGTCTTTATTAAAAGAATGTAAAGTTCATGAAAACGAATGAAGAAAATACCAACAAAAAAAGGCTAGAGAACCAGGCTTTACCCCAGTATGCTCTAACCTTAAAATTATTTTCTATTTTGAAATAAAATGAATAACTTTTTCTTTAAAGTCGGTATATGGTGGATATCGGAAGGCAATATCAAAGAGAGTCGTTTTTTCTGACATCCCTTTAGCGTGACTAAAGGTCGCAAAACTATATTTACCGTGATAATTCCCCATTCCACTGCTGCCGACCCCACCAAATGGTAAGTTCGAATTCGCAAAATGGATCAACGTATCATTAATAACTCCTCCACCAAATGAAAGGGTCTTGGATACTTCTTCTTTTAAAGCGCGCTTTTCTGTAAATAAATAGAGCGCTAAAGGTTTTTCACGATGGCGAATAATATCGACGACCTCATCGAAAGAGTCATAAGATAGAATCGGCAAGATAGGTCCAAATATTTCTTCCTGCATCATTCGAGAATCTAAGGCAGGCTCATCCACAATCGTCGGTTCGATTTTACGAGTGTCTAAATCGCTTCTCCCACCATACAAAATCTCTTCTTGCTCAAACAATTCAATAATGCGCTTAAAATGTTTTTCATTGATGATACTTGGGAAGTCTTCGTTTTCAAAAATATCCATGCCATATAAACGGTCCCAAGCTTTTTGCACTAAGAGGATAAATCGATTTTTCACCGAACGATGTACCAAAACATAATCAGGCGCAATACACGTTTGACCGGCGTTAACCGTTTTCCCCCAAGCAATTCGTACAGCCGCCTTAACTAAATCGGCATCCGCTGCCACAATGGCTGGACTCTTACCGCCAAGCTCTAGCGTGACGGGCGTCAAATACTCACTCGCTGTTTTCATCACTTCGCGCCCCACAGCATCACTACCCGTGAAAAATAAATAATCAAAATTCTCACGAATCAATGCCTGGGTCGTCTCCCCATCGCCTTCAACGACCGTAATGTATTCACTCGGAAACGTCTCAGCAATCATCTCGCGCATTAACGCAGATGAATGTGGTGTCATTTCTGAAGGCTTTAAAACCACCGTATTTCCAGCTGCCATCGCCCCAATCATCGGCGAAAACGACAACGTAAACGGATAATTCCATGGTGAAATGATTAAGACATTCCCAAACGGTTCGCTGTATACCCGACTTTTTGAGTAAAAATGGGTAATCGGTGTGGAGACCTTCTGGGGTTTCATTAATTTTCTTAAGTTTTTTAACATGTAGTTTAGCTCATCATGAATCATCAACATTTCGGTTGCGTAAGACTCAAAATAGGATTTACCAAAGTCTTTCTTTAATGCAGCAACAATTTTATCTTGATTCTGTTTTAACATATTTTTGAAGCGAAATAACATATCCATCCGGAATTTGTACTCTAACGTAACGCCTGTATGGAAATAATCAAGTTGTTTTTGTTTATCAAATATCATCATTCTTCTTCCCCTTTCACGATACGGTAAGCTTTTATAAAATCATCTGGCGTAAAAATAACGGGTACTGGATAAAGAGGGTTGGCTTCAGAATCCGCATGCGTTGCTAAAGCAACTAGATCCTCTTCTTTTATTTCTGGGATAGAGGTTGCGATATTTAAGGTCGCATTTAATTCTTCTATCCATTCTATAAATAACTGAGCATTCTCGGCTTCAGTGTTTTCCTCCTGGGCAAGTCCCACTTCATATGCTAACTCCGATAGTTGATTATAGACCGTCTCTTTATAAAGCCTGAGGACAATCGGCAAAATTGTCGCATTCGTACTTCCATGAGGCGTATTATAAAAAGCTGTGAGCGCATGGGACATCGCGTGGATATTTCCCACATAAGCTCGAGTAAAAGCTTTACCTCCGTAAAAAGCAGCAAGCAACATGTTTTGGCGCGCTTCTGTATCTTCACGGTTGTCATAAGCTCGCTTCAAGTTCTCCGAAACGAGACGCACGGTTTTTCGAGCATACTCTTTTGTTTTTGATGTATTGCTATGCCCTAAATAGGCTTCAATCGCATGTACGAGCGCATCCATTCCCGGACCAGCAATGAGTGCTTTCGGTAGACTTTTTGTCAATACCGGATCTAAAATAGCCATATCTGGCGTAACGAGTGGTGACATAATCGCAAATTTTTCCTTCGTTTCCTTATCGGATAATACTGTCGCAATCGTTGTTTCACTACCCGTCCCTGCTGTTGTTGGAACGGCAATTGTATAAGGCGTTTTTTCTCTTACTTTCAAAATTCCTTTGAACGAAGCCAGTGGTTTATGCGGGTTACTAACCACAACTCCAGCTGCTTTAGCGGCATCCAAAACAGAGCCACCTCCTACAGCTACAATCGCATCGGCGTGAATCCAGTTAAAATGGATCGCTATTTTTTCAGCCATTTCAACCGTCGGATTTGCTTCAACTGCATCATAAATGCGGTAGGTGATGTCTCTATTTTTTAAATTCTTTTCAAATTGAGCCAGTATACCAGCTTTACGAATGCCGTGGTCTGTCACAATTAAAATCGTCTGCATCCCTTTTTCAAGCAATTTATCAGGCAGAAGATTAAACTGATTCGCACCAACATACAATTCCGGTTCGGGCCACTCGATAAAGTTCGCCGCTCGTTTCAAGCCTTTTTGAATACTGCGAGTAAATATCTTTCTCATGTCGTACCTACTTTCTCTTTCCTCAAAACCGTCCATCTTATATTCCTATTAAATGTATCACAATTTCGGTGAAATGATAAGTTTGTAGTCACTTAGGTATGGAATTAAGTAAAAAACACTCAGCCGACGAACGTCGGCTGAGTGCTTTTGCTTCAATGATTACATTTCAACATTTCACCAAGAGGATCTTCAGTTTAATAAGTTAAACCAAAGTCTAATCGGTATTCGTTGTTGTTTGCATCTAGATACGCGTAAGTCATACCTTCACGCATAAATTTGTGTTTGTCGTAACCTGGAACGTCATTACGAGAAATACATTTTCCAAATTCATCTACTGCGATAACTTGGCTGTTCTTAGGTAGTGTAATTGGTAATTTACCTTGTGGCTTGAAGTTCCCGATTAGGACTTCTAATTGGGCTTTTTCTAGCGTATGGTAACCAGCAATTAGAACATCGGATACTTCTTCAACTTTTCCTAAAATCCAAGGCATGTCGATGTTTACACTTGTTACAACTTTTTCATCGTTTTCATGCATGTACTCTGCAATTTCATAGTAACGGCTTAAGTTGCTTACGGTTGTTTCTGTGTACGAATCGCCATTTAGCGCAATGTTCTCTTTGTTTTCACAAATTTCAAGTTCTAGTAAACCTGGTGTTGGGTTAAAGTAATCCCCACTTACCGGTCGAATAAATAAGACAGCAACTTCTGCTTCTTTGTAGTTATAAACTAATTCTAAGTTTAGTTCTTGCGCAGCTTTTACAGCTCTTTCCGTATATTTCGTCGCTTTTTCTGGATCTTTATGGAAAGATTCTACGTATACTTTTTTGTTTTCAAGTGGTAATGAACCGTCATTTTTTAATAATGTTACTGATTTTAAGTGTGCTTCATAAGCTTTTTCATGACGTGTTTCATCACTTAATTGCTCTTGTGATACTTTTGTATCGACATATGTTTTGTCATCGAATAAACCAAGCTTAAACATTTCCATTAATAAAGCTTTGTTCGCTTCGTTGATACGCGACTCTGGTAACCATTTATTTGTCACAGCTTTTTTCAATTCATGTACATCATACGATCCTGCAACGATATCTGTTCCTACATTTACAGCTTTCGCAAACTTAGCTGGGACAGATAAGTCTTCAACACCCCAGTCCATGTTATTTACGATTCCAGTATCGGAGTTAATGTAACCTGTGAATCCTAATTGATCACGTAATAAATCATTTAAAATATAGTCGTTAAATGCAAAACCGACTTCCTCAAATGGAATGATCTTACCTTCAAATTCTTGGTAATGACTTTTCTCGATACTTGGTGCGGAATAGTAAGGCATAATTGAAGCTGGATTGTGTTTTGCTGCTTCAACAAATGGTGGTAGATGGTATTTTTCTAAACTACCTTCTGTACGGTAAATATTCCATTTTCCTTCTAAATAATGTGGGTCAAAACCATTTTCACGCGCGCCTCCACCTGGGAAGTGTTTCATTGTTAGTGCCACAGAGTCTGTATTTAGGTCTGTTCCTTGGAAACCATTAATTAAACGAGCACCCATTTCACCGATAAACTCTGGATCTTCTCCAAATGTTCCATCAATACGTTGCCATCTTGGATCTGTTGCGACGTCGATCATATACATATATCCTTTACGTAGGCCGTTCGCGTTCCACTCAATGCGTGCGTTTTCAGCAAACTCTTCGATTAATGAATAATCACCACCGTTTGCTAAATCACCTTTAGTCGCTGCTGCTAAACCTAATGTTGCTGGATATAATGCATGTCCACCTTCTGTTGGGTTCCCATCGACAAACATATCGCTATTTTCGTTTCGAGAGTTTGATGTAACTAATACGGGGATACCTAAGCGAGTGTCTTCAGCTAATTCGTTTAGCGCGTTCATCCACTCAACCATATCAGGCATCGGCATGTTATCACGTGCGATGAAGTGACGCATTTGACGTTTTTGAATTAATGCATCTGTTGCAGGAATCCCACTAAAGCGATCGCCTTCAACTTTTGGTGTATCAAAGTTAATTGTCACACCTTCTGCATTATATTTAGGATGCGCTTTAGCCATAAGTAGCGAGTTGATTAACATCATCCCTACTTTTTCATCTAAGTTCATTAACTCAACAAGGTTTTCAGCACGCTCTTCTGCACTTAAGCGCCAGTCTTCATATGGATCAAGCACACCGTTATTGTTTAAATCTTTAAATTTAAAGCCATCCACTTCGATAATATTTTTACTTTTCGTTACCAATTTTGGTTGGTTCATATTTAATTTCCTCCTTATAAAATAAACGTTCTCACATTCCATCTGAGTATATTGTTTTTCCTTTATTTTTTCAACAATTCGTGAAACATTCACATTTATTCCTCATAATAAAAACACCCATCATCTGTGTCTGACAGAAAAATGAGTGTTGTTTGAATTTATATAAACTGCATGATAATCACAGGTATAATTAAAGCCGGTACCATATTCATAACCTTGATTTCAGTAATGTTCAAAATATTTAAGCCCATCCCAATGAGTAAAATAGAGCCCACGCTAGTCATTTCCAAAATAACGGCATCTTGTAAAAATGGTACGAGTAATTGTGCAAATAAAATAATTGCGCCTTGATAAAGTAGAACTGGAATACTGGATAAAATCACGCCAATACCTAATGAAGACGTTAATAAAATGGCTGTAATCCCATCAATAACACTCTTCGTATATAGCGTTGCATTATCCCCAATTAAACCACTCTCTAAAGAGCCGACTATCGCCATTGAGCCTATACAAAACATCATTGTTGCGCTCAAAAAGCCTTGTGCAAGCTGCGTATCGTCTCCACCCTTTTGGAATTTGCCGCTTAACGAATGTACCAGGTCACTCACGCGTGCATCAATATCAATCATTTCACCAAGGAGCGTCCCTAAAACAATCGACAAAATCATGACGAGTGCATTTTGCCCTTCAATGGCACCACTCACACCTAGAGTTAAGATGACGATCCCAATCCCTTGCATCAACGCTAGATTCAGTTTTTCTGACAGTCTCTGACCGATTAATAATCCTAGCAAACTACCAATAATGATCACGACACTATTTACTATTGCTCCCATATCTTTCCTACTTTCATTCAATAGGTAAACTTTCATAAAATATGCCTTCTATTCTACCATTAAATAAAAATAATGATACTTTTTATTTAAAAATCATGACCAATACGGGGAGTAAAATAAAAATAGGCAGAAAACCTTTCACAAGCAAATCTTTGACGATTTCTTTTGAAGCCTGATCAAAGCGTGCTAGAACATTTCCTAAAATCGAGATACCATTTCCTTCAAATACACGATATTGAAATTCTTTTTCGTTACATTGCGGGCAGACAAATCGAATAGCTGTGGTTTGACCTTTTGGCGTTCTCTTTTCAGCTTTATTTGACCATGATCGAATTCTATCTCGTGCCTCTTCCCCATTCAATTGATACACTTCTTCACAATTACGGCATCTAAATGTATGGACAGTCTCTTTTGCATAATTTTTATTGCGCATCTTTGTAAACGCTCTAATTACGTGATAAAAGAAATTAACGGCTAAGCT
The DNA here is from genome assembly GCA_964624875.1 of uncultured Carnobacteriaceae bacterium. Lineage (GTDB taxonomy): Bacteria > Bacillota > Bacilli > Lactobacillales > Carnobacteriaceae_A > Atopostipes. Next base: position 7,838 of record CAZUZA010000043.1, read on the forward strand.
GATAAACAATAAGATTCCTAAACCAAAGCGAACGAACTCGAATGTGTCCATATAATAACCCCCATCCCCTAAAATTAATGTACGTTAATAGTTTATCACCAAATTCTCATAATTTCTACTGAAATGATAAAAGAAAAAAGTTGACCCTACTCTAATAAGGTCAACTCTCTGAAAGTTTTAACGTTATATTTTTAATTTAACGATTAATTTGACATAATCCTGTTCTTCTTCCTGATGAAATGCAGCCCGGTGTGCATCCCATGGAAAGAAGATATAAAATGTGTTCTCTAGTACGTTCATACTATTTGAACTATCTTTACCAGAATAAATTGTGATGTCGTTTGCAGGATCGTATTCTTCTGTAACGGTTAAATTAGGTATCGTGTCCCAACCCATCAGTTCTTTCCCTTTTAATAAAATTTGGACATCAATATACTTCTCATGTGTTTCAAATATTGTCTCTTCAATAGGTCTTGTTATCCCTTTTTGAACAAAGTAAAAGCCACCTTCAAACTCGACTCTTTCTGAACTATTTAAATCAGCTTGTTCGATAATTCCCGGAACTTTTTCTAGTACTGGTAACAAAGATGCATATTTTGTAACGTTTTCTAAATGATCAATAATCATTTCTTCACCCCATATGTTTAATCGATATCGCTTTCATTTCAATCTGATTTATTATACTCGACATTTTTGACAAAAGGTAATTATTTTTACCGAGAAAAGAATATATTTTACTTGATTAACCAAACTTGTGTTCTTATAATTGAGTTGGGTGAGGAAAATGTTTAAGAAAAAAGATTATATAATGGATCCATTAAAAATAAAGCGTGTCATTGACGGAGAATATCTGACTTTAGATGTGATTGAAACGTCTTATGAAGCGGATACGGGTTTTGTCCTGCTGTTTGATGGAGAAAAGCTGGAGTTTTACGGTGCCAATTTCATCAATCATCAATTTGTTAACATTGAAAAATTGCTGCTAGCTGATGAATGATAAGTAAAAAACGCAGTGAAGACAGCCTATTGGATAATAGCTTGCATCACTGCGTTATACTTTTTTGTTTTTTTCGTTTTAAAGATCGGTAACGTCACCGGTATCTAAGTAAATAATACCTTCAGAAATGTTTTTTACATAATCTCCGATACGTTCTAGATATTTACCAGCAAAGTTATAATCTGTTAGAACATCCACTGAATCTGGCATACTTTTCAATTGCTCAATAACTAATCCACGTAAATTATGATATAGCTTATTCACTTCTTTATCTCTCTTGGCAATTTCACGTGCTCTATCCACATCAAATTCAACGAAAGCATCTATAATATCTTCTGCCATTTTCATAACGATTTGCGCCATTTCAATTAAAATATCTTCTAACTCGTCAACTCTTTTCTTGTCTTCTATTTCAATAGTGATTTCAGAGATATTTTGCGCATGGTCCCCCATTCGTTCTAAGTTCGATGAAGCTCTTAAAATCGCAATAATTCGTCTTAAGTCCGACGTGTTCGGTTGCTCCATCGCAATAATCTGTTCACAGACACGATCGATTTTTGCTTCCATTTTATTGACACGAACGTCTGAATCAATGACTTCTTGTGCCAATTGCACGTCATGTTTGTTAAACGCCTCAACCGTATTGGAAATGTTACGAATAACTAACACACCCATTTCTAGTAATTGTCGATGCACATCACTTAGTTTCTGATCAAAATTTGTACGCATATTTAATTGCTCCTTTAGTTATCAAATTTAAATTCATAACTCTACTATCTAAATTGTACGTGATTTAAATCAGTTTGTAAAAAAAGTACCTACATTTCATCATTATTAACCGTTTACATTGTACATATTCTGCTTCTAAAAGATTTAGTCATTTTATATTCTAGACAATCATGTTATAATTTACACGACGTTTACATAATTTTAACAAAAGGGGAAGTAAATTTGACTACACAAAAAAAATTAAAATTATACAAACAATGGTGGTTCTGGGGAGCGCTCGCTATTTTTGCAGCTATTGTTTATGTTGTTACGAATACAGAGCAATTAACTTCTGAAACCTTTGATGGAGACAGAGAGATTCATCCATATACTCGAGAAATCGGCTCAGGAACTCGTACTGCTTTTACGGAAGTAACTGGTCTAGTGGATGAAGAAGGCGATGACATTATTTCAGCAACAGCTACGGTTCAAAACAGTACGAATGCAATTACTCAAACGGTCGCAAGCGATCCTCATGGTATTAGTTATATCTCACTCGGGTCATTAAACGATTCTGTTAAAGCTTTAGCCGTTGATCATGTTGAACCAACCAATGAAAATATTCAATCCGGTGATTATCAGCTATACCGTAACTTTAACGTGATGCATGGACAAGAATTAAGTGAAGTGGCTCAAGACTTCTGGGATTTCATGTTTTCAGCGCAAGCTCAAGCACTCGTTGAAGAAAGTGGATTTGTTCCAGTAGATTCAAATGCTCCAGACTATGTTGCACCTGGTCTATCTGGATCAATAACAGTCGTTGGTTCTACTTCAGTTGAACCTGTTATGCAACGATTTGCAGAAGAATACACAAAATACAATCCAGATGTCACAATTGATATTACATCCCCTGGTTCTGGTGCAGGGATTACAACAACGATTGATGGAAGTTCAGATATTGGAATGAGTTCTCGTGAAGTGACTGAAGAAGAAGCCGCCCAATTAGTGAATACAAGTTCCATTGCGATTGATGGAATTGTTATGATTGTCAATAAACAAAACACGGTTGAAAGTATGGATTACGAAGATATTCGTCGTATCTACTTAGCCGATTATGAATTACCAAATACTTGGAACGATATCATAAATAAAATTAAATAATAAGTATAAATAAAGCTCACTCTGTTTCCAGGGTGAGCTATTTTTGTCTTAAATTTTAACGATGGTTCTTCCTAAATGTTTCCCGTCCTTTAAAGCATCGATTGTTTCAGTTAAATCTTCTAAAGCAATTTCAGTGGTTACTAAGTCATCTGCTACAAACCACTCGTTTGCTAGCTTATCCCAGATTGCTTTCTTTTCTTTTAATGGGTAGTCCACCGAGTTAATTCCCAGAATATTGACCCCGCGTAAAATAATCGGTAATACCGTTGCATTAAACTTATAGCCTCCAGCATTTCCACTCATCGCCATGCTGCCATTTTCATAAATTAAAGCTAGCGCCTTTGCAGCGACATCGCCACCTACTGTATCGATAATAAAGTGAAATCTTCTAGGACCAAGCGTATTTCTACCTTCTGTAATTTCATCCGCTTGTACAATATGTGAAGCCCCTAATTTTTTAGCGACTTCTACTTGGTAATCTTTACGAACAAGTGCATGAATATTTTTATACCCAGCTTTCGCTAGAATTTGAACTGCTACGCTCCCAACTCCACCAGTTGCTCCAGTTACTAGCACTTCTGGCTGATCGTCGGTTGACATCCCTTGTGCTTCTAAAGCTGCAATTGATAATGCTGCCGTAAAGCCTGCTGTCCCATATTTCATTGCATCCTTAGCAGATAATTTTTCGGGTAGATGTAGAACGTTTCTTGCTTCTACACGTGCAACTTCAGAAAAGCCACCAGTCTTTGAAACACCGGGATCGGTACTATTTACAAAAACTGCATCGCCTTCTTTGAACGTATCATCTTCTGAAGACAGAACGGTTCCGGCTAAATCTATTCCAGGAATCATTGGGTAATCCCGAATGACGCCACCCTTCTTTTGTACAGCTAACATGTCTTTGTAGTTCACCGTTGAATAGTCTACCTCAATCACGACTTCACCTTCTGATAAATCAGCTAATTGCGTCTGTTCGAGTTCATATGTCACTTCATCATTTTCTTCGCGAACGACAACTGCTTTAAATGTTTCCATAAGCCACTCCAATCTATGTAATTTTGTTCGATTTCTATTCCTTATATTATACGCGTAATATGTCGGCTAGCCAAAAGTAATGTTGAAATGAATTGGGAATTCCATGAAAAAGCGTGGTGATTGATGGATTACGCTGTTATCAGTCGTATCGCTGGTCGGATACTACG
>CAZUZA010000044.1:0-11097 GCA_964624875.1 uncultured Carnobacteriaceae bacterium
CAAGATTTCTTTAATCTTTGCTGATTTTCTAGTTATTTAATTCTTTCTAACCTAGCTACGGACTACCTGAAATGGTTCGCTGTTTCCCACTCCTCTGCGCTTTCAGCTTGAGTCGCGGACGGCTGTCGCATAGGCGGAACACCTTCTTCAGTCGCTATTGCTCCTTCACAAGAAGTGTCACCGACTCAATATGATGAGTCTGTGGGAACATATCGACAGGTTGGACTTTTTCTACTTGATAACCACCTTCGTGGAGTAACTTTAAGTCTCGAGCCAGGGTACTTGGGTTGCAGCTGACATAAACCATACGTTCAGGCTGCATGGTTAACACTGCATCGATAAAGGCGGGAGCTAATCCTTTTCTCGGGGGATCGACTACAACAACATCGACGGATAAACCATCTTTCGCTTTTTTCACTAGCCAGTCGCCAGCATCGCCCACTTCAAAAGTGACATTTTCAATGCCATTTTCTTTGGCATTCTCTTTTGCATTTTCAATGGCTTGTGGAACAATTTCAACTCCATGCACTTCTTTTGCTTCTTCGGCTAAAGCCAATGTCATCGTTCCGATTCCGGAATAGGCATCAACAACTTTTTCATTTCCAGAAAGATTGGCATACTCAACCGCTACCGAATACAGTTTTTCAGTTTGTACACTGTTGACTTGGTAAAAAGATTGATGCGAGATTTTAAAGGTATGTCCCATTAATTCATCCGTATAAAAATCTTGTCCAAATCTTACCATAGCTTGTTTGCCTAAAATAACATTGGTTTTTTCTGAATTAATATTTTGAACTATGCTTACGACTTGAGGTAATCGCTTCGTCATTTCAGCAATCACTTCTTCAGCCTGAGGAAGTACAAACGTACGAGTCACAAGAACGATCATCAACTCTTCAGTCACATGCCCTCTTCTGACAATAATATGTCGAATATCGCCTGTATGATTTTTCTCATTATAAGCTTCTAGTCCAAATTCTCTCAAAATATCTCTTACAACAACAATGGCTTGATCAATTTCAGGTGCTTGAATTAAAAAATCTTCCATTGGAATTAAATCATGCGAACCCTTTCGGTAAAATCCAGTCGTTAATTCACCTTTTATTTTTCGTACAGGAATTTGTGCCTTATTCCGATAACCAAAAGGATTTTCCATCCCGATTGTCTCCAATACAGGCACATCCTTTAAGCCGCCTACTTTTGACAACAGTTTCTTTACTTGGGCCTGTTTAAATTCTAATTGTTTTGGATAAGATAAATGTTGCAAAGGCATCGTACCACTTTGCAGATGAACCGCATCCACAATCTCGACTCGTTCAGGGCTTTCAAGGAGTATTTCTACTACTTCTCCATGTCCCATGCGTTTTCCCACATGATGAATCTTTACCTGAACCTGTTCCCCAGGTAAGGCATTTTCAATCATAATCGGGAACCCATCCACATGCGCAACACCTAATCCCCTATGAGATAAATCCGTAATTTCAACTTCAACTATCTGCCCATTCTTAATAGGCCATTCTTTTTTACTCATTGATTTTCTCCTCATTTATATAAAAATAAAAAGGTACGAATACCTCGTACCTTTTCATTACTTGCTTACTCATTATTTTTATCATTAGGCTCTAGATATTCATCCAATTCCTCGATTTTTTCAGAAAATGTCGACTCTAATTTCTCGCGTTCTTCCTCTGAAAGATCTCTGATTTCTAACTCCATCGGTGACAAGTTAGCAATCACTTCAATGTGATGGTTTAAATTTTCAAAATGAACCGGAGCATCTCCCCCATATTCACCATCCAAATTAATCATCAATTGCGAGTCATCCAACACATCGATATCCACAAAATTAGTTTGCTTGTGAATAACGTTTGGACTATTTAAGTGTGTCCCGTCCATTAATAACTTACGGGCTAGTTGCATTAACTCAAATAGACTGGCCGTTTTAACAATAATCAAAGAAAACTTCCCGTCACCCAAGACTTTGTTGGGAACAATGTTGTTAAAGCCACCTACTGTACTGGATAAAGCCACAAACACAAGAGAGGCGCCCCCTTCATATTCCCCGCCTTCGTATTTAATACGAAGAGGAACGGAACGAACTTGTGGCAGCAACTCAGCCCCTTTAATCACATAGGCCAAATACCCAAACAATGTTTTTAATTGAATCGAAACATCAAAAGTAATTTCTGCCAAGTTCCCTAAAGCAGCTATATTCACATAATATTTGCTTTCATTTCGAACGCAAACTTTGCCGATATCCATATAAATAGACTCTTGGTTTTCGATCAATCGAGCTGCTGTAACCAGGTTATCACGCGGGATTTGAAGCACCCGCGCATAATCATTGGTCGTACCAGCCGGAATGATGGCAACAGCTGGTCGATGTTCTTTTTCACTAATGCCATTAATTACTTCGTGAACTGTCCCATCCCCACCTGCTGCTACGATTAAATCGAAACCCGCATCACAACACCTAGCGGCCTCATGCTTTGCCGAAAGAGGCTCTGGTGTTGTTTCAAATGCACTTGTCTCATATCCAGCATTTTCATAGACCCGTAAAATATCCGGTAAGACGCGTTTTACTGCTTCTCGACCTGAGCTTGGGTTATATATAATGCGCGCTCGTTTATTCATTAATCTTTCTCCCCCACATCAACTAATCCTGTAAATTTTTGAGGATTAACGCTTACCTAATTCTTGCCCAAGTAATTTATTGACCACACCAGGATTCGCTTGCCCTCGTGTTTCTTTCATAATTTGACCAATTAAATAACCTTGAGCTTGCTTTTTACCACCTTTAAAGTCTTCGACAGACTGCGGATTATTATCTAGTACTTCTGAAATAATCGGTAGTAATTGTTTTGGATCACTTAGTTGTGCCCAGCCTTTTTCTTCAACAAGTGCACGTACATCTTCGACTTCTGCTTTTGTTAACTCTGTAAATACTCGCTTCGCAATTTTCGAAGAAATCGTTTGATCATCAATTAAAGAAATCATCTCAGCTAACGCTTTAGGTGATAATGTTGTTTCATTAATACCTACTTGTTCACTGTTTAAGTAAGCAGAAACTTCACCCATGAGCCAGTTTGAAGCTTGTTTTGCATCCGCGCCATGTTCAACCGTTTGATCAAAGAAATCAGATAATTCAACCGTATCAGTTAAAACTTCGGCATCATATTCTGGAATTCCTAACTCAGAAACATAGCGTTTACGACGTTCTTTTGGCATTTCTGGTAATTCTGCTCGTAATTGTTCAATTTTTTCATCTGTAATTTCAAAAGGTAAAATATCAGGTTCAGGGAAGTAACGGTAGTCATCCGCTCCTTCTTTGACACGCATTAATTCAGATTCACGTGTTGTATCGTTATAACGACGTGTTTCTTGAAGGGCTTCTCCCCCACTTAATAATAAACGTTCTTGACGTCCTTGTTCATAAATTAAACCACGGCGAACATTATTAAATGAGTTTAAGTTTTTCAACTCTGTCTTCACACCAAATTCTTCTTGCCCGTAAGGACGAAGTGAGATATTGGCATCTGCACGCATTGACCCTTCTTCCATTTTAACGTCGGACACACCTGTAAATTGGATGATTTGTTTTAACGTTTCTAAAAAAGCATAAGCTTCTTCAGGTGAACGAATATCTGCTTCCGACACAATTTCAAGTAAAGGCGTTCCTTGGCGGTTTAAGTCCACATAAGAGTGGCCAGCGTCTCCATGAATATTTTTACCCGCATCCTCTTCTAAATGAACGCGTTCAATGCGAATGGTTTTCTTTTCACCTTCGACTTCAATTTCAATATGTCCATTTTTCCCAATGGGATGTTTGTCTTGAGTAATTTGATAAGCTTTTGGATTATCCGGATAAATATAATTTTTACGGTCGAAATACGTATGTTGATTAATTTCACAATTTAATGCTAAGGCAGCTTTCGTTGCTAATTCGATCCCTGTTTCATTAGGACGTGGAAGGACACCTGGATAACCCCAGTCTGTGGCATTCGTATTTGAATTAGGTTCAGCCCCAAAACCTGCTGGTGCATCTGAAAACATCTTTGAATTGGCTTTTAGTTCAACGTGTACCTCTATACCTATAACTGTTTCAAAATTCATTACTTGACTCCTCCTTTAATTTTAGGAAACTGCTTGTGAGCATCTGTTGCTTGCTCTAATGCATAGCCTACTTGATATAACGTCGGCTCATCAAAGTGATTCCCAATTAATTGCATCCCCACTGGCATATCTTTAGAAAAGCCAACTGGAATGTTTAAGGATGGAGAACCCGTCAAGTTTGAAATGTTCGTTAAAATATCCCCGTAATAAGTTTCAATCGCATCTGCTTCAACTGTTTCGCCAATTAAAGGTGCTGTAGAGACAGTTGTTGGTCCTACCATAATATCTACTTTTTTAAAGATTTCTTCGTATTCATTGATTAAAACCGTTCGTGCTTTAGTGGCTTGACCATAAAGTTTATCGTAATATTGCTCACTTAATGCAATACCACCTAAAACAATTCGTTTTTTCACTTCTGTTCCAAAACCTTCAGAACGTGATTTAACATATAATTCATCTAAAGTTTTTGCATTTTTAGAACGGTAACCGTAACGAATTCCATCGAAACGTTGCAGGTTACTTGAAGCTTCTGCGGATGAAATCGCGTAATAAGCTGGGATACTGTACTTAAGATCTGGAAGACTCACATCAATAACTTCTGCTCCCAGTTCTTTTAATTTATCCACTGCATTTCGAACGGCTTCTATTACACCACTCGTTACTTCATCCTCATCAAATAACTCTGTAGGTACTCCAATTTTTAGACCTTTAATCTCTTGACCAATCTTTTCCGTATAGTCAATATCGATATCTGCCGAAGTGCCATCATTTTCATCTAAGCCACTAATTGCATTCAACATTAAGGCATTATCTTTTACTGTTCGAGTCATTGGGCCGACTTGATCTAAACTAGATGCGAAAGCTATGACACCATAACGTGAAACAGTTCCATAGGTTGGCTTAATCCCAACTAAGTTTGTATACGAAGCTGGCTGACGAATCGAACCACCTGTATCTGTTCCTAAAGAAACTGGTACCATCCCAGCGGCAACTGCTGCTGCTGATCCACCTGACGAACCACCTGCAACACGCGTTGTGTCCCATGGGTTTCTTGTTTGTTGAAGGGCAGAGTTTTCAGTTGTTCCACCCATCGCAAACTCATCGAGGTTGACTTTACCCACAATAATCATACCTGCATCTTGAAGTTTTTTAACAACCGTTGCGTCATAAACCGATACAAAGTCCTCAAGCATGATTGAGGCAGCTGTTGTTCTAAAATCTTTTGTGACGATATTATCTTTTACAGCCACTGGAATCCCATCAAGAACGTTATTTGGATTTACGCCTCGTTCATCGACTAACTTGGCTTGTTCCATTGCATACTCTTTATCATATGAAATAAATGCTCCAACTTTGTCTTCGACTTGAAGAATGCGATCAAATGTAGACTCAACAAGTTCTTGAACGGTTAGTTCTTTATTTACTAATAATTCGTGTAACTCTTCAACTGTTTTTTTATGTAACTCCATTAAGCCCCACCCTCTCCATCTTCTAAAATCGCTGGTACTTCGATAAATGTATCTTTTGTTGCTGGTGCATTTTCAAGAAGTGCTGCCACTTCTTTTTCATTTCTTACCGCTTCATCTTTTCGTAAGCGCGCTTTATTTGTTAAGGTACCATAAAAAGTACCTTCTACACCTTCAGTATCTAATTTTTGTAACTCTTCAAACATTGTTATTGTATTATTAATTTCAGCTATAATTGTGCTCATTTGTGCTTCAGTAAATTCTAGCTTCATAACTGAACCAATTTCACTGACTAATTGTTCATCTACTATCATTTTCTCACCTTTTCTCTTAATATTAACCTAATTTGTATTATCTCACAAAACACCTAAATCTTAATCAAATACATACGAAAAATACTCTGTTTCTGTTTGACTTTTCTTTAAAAATGCTTCGATATTACCAGGAGACTCGACGATTATTTCAACATCTAACGCCATCGGTAAGTAAGTTAACGCCGCTTGATTTAAATATTGAGTAAAAGAGATTATCTCTTGTTCACCATAAAATTGCGTCATAACACTGATTGATAGACTGACTAGTTGTTCATCTATATAATGTGCTCGACCTGTGACTCCACTTAAATTTGGAAAAAATGACTCAATTTCTGACTTGAAGTTGGCAAATGCATTCCCTTCAGCAGAATTACTTCCTTCTAATGGGAAAATCAATCGCTCTTCATCCAATGTTTCCCAATTATCAATGGAAGATGATCCATTTAAGCTTTCACCAATCGCCACGTAAACGCCGCCACCTAAATCATCTCTAGAAGACTGCTCATAGATACTAATCTGGATAGGTAGATTCTCCAAGCCTTCCATTTGTCGCATCCGCCAGATAATTTCATTAGCCATATCTTGCCCTTGTTGTAAGGCCACTTCAGGTGAAATATCTTGCTCAAAACGTGTATAATCTTCATCCGTATAATAATCAACTGTATTCATCGCTAAACCAAGACTAATACCAGCAGGTATATCCGCATTTAAGTCTGATTCATGGTAAAAATCTAGCTCTAAAATGGAGTTTAAATAATTTGGTACTCGATCATCCCCACTACCCGATTGGGGTGGATTTAAACCTTCGGCTAGTCTTCGTTTATTAATTTCTGCAGTGATTTCCTCTTCGGAAAATTCGACTTCAGATTCTTCCGCCTCTTTTGCCAGCTCTTCTCGAACTTCCTCTTCTAAGTTTGCTGAGGAGGATCGACTTAACCAATCATTAACCGTCTCACTAGATAACATTTGTCCTTCTTTAATAAAATATTCTGAAGTAGGAAATGACTCTTGCGACAATCGAATTAAATCTTTTTCAAATAGGGCAATATTTAATCCTGAATTGAGTTTTAAAGTTATTCCACGACTATTACTTGTCTGATAGGTTTCATCTTGTGTGAGTATCGGACGGTAAAACCCATCACCTAGTTGATTTTGACTGACTACATTGGTTTGACTTTCGTTTGATCCTGACTGATTGGGTGTTCCTTCTCCTGGAGTTTCTGGAGCTACATTACAACCTACCAAAACCAGCAGGAGGGTTATTAATAAGATCATTTGACTTCTTTTCTTCATTTAATTTTGCTCACTTCCTGCTTTCATACCTAATTCATTGAGTAAGTGTTCTTCATTCCAAATTTCTATTTCTAATTCTTGTGCTTTTGTTAATTTACTTCCAGCATTTCCACCAGCAATCAGTAAATCTGTATTCCCAGATACACTACCCGTTACTTTTGCGCCAAGTAATTCAAGCTCACTTTTTAACTCTTTACGATTAAAATGTTCCAGTGTTCCCGTTAGGACTATAACTTTTTTTGAAAATTTTGAAGCCAATTCTGCATCAACTGTCTCAGTCCCTTGAAGGAAGTCCATATTCACATGTCTTTCTTTTAGCTGGTTTATCAATTCAAGAGCCTCTTCATTTTCAAAAAAGGAAACCACACTTTCAGCAATGATTTCACCAATTCCTTCAATAGCTAATACTTCCTCAAATTTAGCATCTATTAATTCAGAAATAGTCTTGAACTGCTGTGCTAGTAACCGAGCTGTATTTGACCCCACATGGCGAATGCCTAACCCAAAAAGAAGTCGTTCTAACGAATTTGTTTTTGAATTTTCAATGGCTTGTAAAAGATTTTCGGATGACTTTTCACCCATTCGTTCCATCTTCAAGAGTTCTTCAGCTTTTAAATCGTATAAATCAACAACGTTTGAAATTAAACCTGCTTCAAATAATTGACGAACTCTTTGTTCGCCTAATCCATCAATGTTCATCGCATTTCTTGATGCGAAATGAATGACTCGCTCAGAAGCTTGTGCTGGACATGCTGGGTTAATACAGCGTAAAGCAACTTCGTCTTCTAAATGAGTTAATTCACTCTCACAAGCTGGACAAGTCATGGGAATTTCATAAGGTTCGCTATCTTCTGATCGTTCCTCTAAAACGACTCTTAAAACCTCTGGGATAATATCCCCAGCTTTATGGATGATGACTGTATCTCCAACTCGAACATCTTTTTCTTGAATTAAATCGACATTGTGTAAACTAGCTCGCTGAACAGTAGAACCTGCTACAATGATTGGATCCATGATTGCCGTTGGCGTAACAACGCCCGTTCTTCCCACGGTCCATTCAATCGCTCGAAGAATTGTTTCTCCTTCTTCTGCTTTAAACTTATAAGCAATTGCCCAACGTGGTGCTTTAACTGTCATCCCGACTAATTCTTGTACTTCTAGTGCATTCACTTTAATTACTACACCGTCAATGTCATAAGGTAAATCATGACGCATTTCTTCTACTTCATTGATAAAAGATACAATTTCGTCAATTGTATCACAACTTCTCCCCTTTGGATTGGTTCTTAAGCCCCATTTATTCATTTGTTTTAAAGCTTCTTCTTGTGATTCAATCCCATAATTTTCAGGATTCACTAAGGTATAAAAGAACCCATTCAAATTTCTAGACGCTGTAATTTGTGGATTCAAGTTTCTTAATGTTCCAGCGGCGGCATTTCTAGGATTTGCAAAAGTAGCCAGTCCCTCTTCTTCACGTTCTTTGTTTAGTTTAGCAAAACTTTCTTTCGGCATGTATATTTCACCCCGAATATCTGCTGTAATATTTTCACGCAAACGAAGAGGAATAGCAGAAATGGCACGGACATTCTCGGTAACATCTTCTCCTACCTGACCATCTCCACGAGTCGCAGCTCGAATTAAACGCCCGTCTTCATAGGTTAAAGCTATTGCTAAGCCATCAATTTTTAATTCAGCATAATAATCAAAAGCAGAATCTACTTGTTGACGAACCCGACGATCAAAAGCTTCGAGCTCTTCAATATTAAAGGCATTATCCAAAGATAACATCTGACTCGAATGTTCCACTTTATTGTAGCCAGATATTAAAGCATCTCCTACACGTTGTGTCGGAGAATCGGGGGTGACAAGTTCAGGATAGGCCTGTTCTAGCTCTAGCAATTCTCGATACAAATGATCATATTCTGCATCAGAAATCGTCGGCGCATCTAAAACATAATAATTATAACTATGCTCATTTAACTCAGAAACTAGCTCATTTACTCGACTTCTTGCTTCTTCAAAATTCATCGATTCAGTCATTTTAAACCCCTCTTTTATTCATTTTCTGAAATGATTTTTTCAATTGGAGCAAAGGAGGCTAATAATTGCTTTATACCGTCATTAGGAAAAGCAATATTTAGTTGCATGTCTTGTTTTTCTCCTTTAATTTGGACGATTGTTCCGATTCCCCACTTCTTATGTGTCACTTTGTCACCGACTTTCCAGTCGACTTTTTCAGCTCCCACGCCAGCATTTTTTACGACGCGCTTTGGACTTTTTTTCACAGCGGATGTTTTCTTAATCGTTCCTATTGTCGTGCGTTTTTTAAAGGCATCTCCATAGTTCCCTGTCGCATAAGTTGGACGGCCTGCACCATGATCAATTTCACTGACGGATTCATCTAATTCTTCAATAAATGGCGATTTCGGATTATATTGTCTACGACCATAAAGTAGTCTGGATGACGCACTTGTTAAAAACAGATTTTTTTCTGCTCGTGTAATACCTACATAAGCTAGACGGCGTTCTTCTTCCAAATCATCTTCGTCAGAATCTTGACGAATTAATGGGAATATATTTTTTTCCACTCCGATAATGAAAACGATAGGAAACTCTAACCCTTTTGCTGAATGCAAGGTCATCAAAGTAACTTCTGATGTTTGCTCTTCAATTTCATCTGTTGGTGCAAGTAGTGATAAGTCTGTTAAAAAGGAAAGCAATGTTTTATCTTCGATTTCACTGTTATCGAAAATTTGAGTGACAGAGTAAAACTCTTCCAAGTTCTCTATTCGTGATTCGGCCTCTAGACTTTTTTCTTTTCGTAAGGCTTCTATATAACCTGTTTTATCTAAAATAGTTTCCACTAAATCAGTCATTGTTAAAAACTCAGTCATTTTACGGAAGTCACGTATCATCAGAGCAAACTCTTCTAAATTATTTGCTGCACGTGCCGACAAATTGGTCATCTGAGCATTTAATGCTGCTTCATATAAGGACATATTGTTAAAATTTGCAAATTCAGTTAATTTAGCAATTGTTGAAGCACCGATCGATCGTTTAGGCTCATTAACAATCCGAAGAAAACTTAAATTATCTGCTGGATTTACAATTAAGGTTAAATAAGCTACTAAGTCTAAAATTTCTTTTCTTTCGTAATATCCTGTCCCGCCCACAATTTGATAAGGCAATTGCCGTTTTTTTAATGTGTCTTCCATAACACGAGATAAAGCATTTGTGCGGTATAAGATAGCAAAGTCATCAAAGGTTAATGAAGAATCTTCTCGCATGAACTCTGCGATTTTATTGGCTACATATTCGGTTTCATCGTACTCATCATTTGCAAAATATACCGTAATCTTATCGCCGTGGACATTATCTGTCCATAATTTTTTGTCTTGACGGTTTATATTGTTTTCAATCACCGCATTAGCTGCTTTAAGGATATTTTTAGTTGAGCGATAATTTTGCTCAAGCATAATCGTTTGAGCGTCCGGATAATCCTTTTCAAAATCTAAAATATTTTGCATATCAGCGCCACGCCAGCCATAAATACTTTGATCCGCATCACCTACTACACAAACATTTTTAAATCGCTCTGCTAGCAAATGCACCAATCGATATTGCGCATGATTCGTATCTTGATATTCATCAACGTGAATGTAATGAAATTTATTTTGATAGTAAGACAAAACTTGCGGATGTTCTTCAAATAATCGAACAGTCAACATAATTAAGTCATCAAAATCAACCGTCTCAGAACGACGCAGTTCCGCTTGGTACATTTTATAGGCTTTAGCTACTGTTTGCTGCCAGAAATTATAGGCTTGGTTTTCATAAGCCTTCTCTGTCATTAGTAAGTTTTTAGCGTTGCTTATTTCAGCAAGGATTGCACGTGGAGGGTACTTTTTTGG
>CAZUZA010000045.1:0-4928 GCA_964624875.1 uncultured Carnobacteriaceae bacterium
TGTGCTGACGTGTATGTTTAAATATTCGACATACATGGAATATGAGACCATATTCAGCGTACTTCCTCTATGCTCTTTCTCACCTAATAAGAGCTCTCTGTATTAAGATTTCGTATGCTTACTCTTCTCTACCGTTTCGTTCATTAAATTATACTCATAATACTATCACCAACCTTTTATAATTGCAAGGTCTTTTAATAAATAGTTTTAAATAAAATAAAAAGAAACTGCGTAAACAGCTTCTCTTTAATGTTTCGTCATTCATTTTTTTCCATTCGTTTTTCTAAATTATAATCATTAAACTGTACTTTTGCCCAAATGATAATTAAGTAAACCACTAATCCTAGCGACTGAATGGTTACCATTAGGAACATATCAAAGTAGAACAGTCCAAAAACCATGGCGATTAAAGTAGGTACACCTAAAGAGTTCAGCATCAAGTTTACAGATTCTTTATACGTACTGATTGTTGTAAACTGACCTGATCTTGTAAAGTAGATTAAAAGTGCAGAACCTAAAACAAGTAGAACGTTCATAACAATTAAGAAAACGCCAATCATTAGAGAGAATACTAAAACAACTAACATTCTGTTTTGATTAAACCATTGACGGCTTAATTCACTCTCCAGCTCTTCCACAGTATCTACACCCTCTAACGTAAAATCACGCGTATAAGGGATGGTACCTATTGGATAATCTTCCTCACCTATTACGAATTGGTTTTGACCAAATAGAATAAAATTCGGAGATTCGACTTCTTCTTCAAACTCGGCTTCTGTCAGTCCACCTGCTATTACACCATAATCATTTTCGATAATAAATGGCGTTTCTATAAATAACTCACCTTGATCCACCGTTGTTTCTTGTAAAGTATTCACTGTTTCATCATCAAGCATCTGAACCGCATTCGGGTAGTACTCTTCTAATGGGAATGTGTCCATTTTTGCATAATTTAAGGTGACCGGAATAACCATTAGTGCATTTAAAAAGATAAAAATAACAATCATCATTAAAGTGTTTAATTTAAATCGATTTTTAAATGCCGTTAATGGATTCCAAATACTTTTAAAATAATTAATTGGGAAAATATCTGTCTTCAAACACATCGTCCTATTCTAATGTTAGATTATTTCTAACCTTTCGTACCACCGGCAGTTAATCCAGACACAAAATGCTTCTGTAAGAAGAAGAACAAGATAGAGATTGGAAGAGCAATTAAAATTGCTCCGGCCGCGAATAACGTTACACGCTGCTCACGAGGGTTATTAATGAACTGTTGTAATCCAATTGCTACTGTATAGTTGTCTGGTGTTCGTAAAATAAAACGAGCTAACATGAACTCACCAAATGGCGTCATAAATGCCCATAACGATTGTACCGCTACCATTGGTCGAACTAATGGTAACACAATCTGAATGAATGTTCGAATATGTCCTGCACCATCTAAACGGGCAGATTCATCTAAATCTATCGGAACCGTATCGAAGTATCCCTTCATCAGCCAGGTGTTCATTGGTATCGAGCCACCGACGTAAAGGAAAATTAAGAACCAGTGTTTGTCTAGTCCCCCTACAAGTAAAGCCATAACATAGAATGCCGTTAAAGCTGCAGTAGTTGGAACCATTTGAACAATGATAAAGAATTTTAAGGAAGATTTTCTTCCTGCAAAACGATATCTACTATAAGCATAACCAGCCAATGTAATAATCGTTACTTGAATGACCATTGCTGTTAATGCAACTTTCAGTGTATTTAAATACCACTGTCCATAGAGTGTTTCTGAGAACAATCTTCTAAAGTTATTCAACGTCAATGTTGTATTAAAGTTTAGGTCAAATGCCATTAAGTTTCCTGATCGGAATGCTGAAGTTATTGTAATTAACAGTGGGTAAATAATAATCGCTGAAAGCAAAATGAGATAGGCATATGTGAAAATTTGTGACCATACTCGCTTGCTTTTTTGTGTTTTCAATAATGATTTTTTAGCCATTTTATTAATCCTCCATTTCGAATGCTTTCGATCGGCTGAATATTACTAAAGATATTCCAATTACAATTAGTGAAATAATTAATGTAATTGCCGACGAAACATTATACTGTGGTGACTGGCCAGTAGTTAATTTATATACCCATGATATTAGGATATCTGTTGATCCCGCGTTATTTCCTACACTTCCCGGTCCACCTTCGTTAAATAGGTAAATCATTGTGAAGTTGTTAAAGTTACCTGTATATTGCGTAATGAAAATTGGAGCTGCTACAGATAAAATATGAGGGAATGTAATAAAACGGAATTTTTGAATCGTTGTGGCACCATCAATTGATGAAGCCTCATACCATTCTTCTGGAATCGATTGTAAAATCGATGTCGTTAATACATAAATATATGGGAATCCTAACCAACCTTGAATTGAAATTAATGCAACTTTTGTCCAAAATGGCTCAATCTTCCATGATAACGCTGGAATATTATAAAATGGAATAAAGTTGTTTAAGAAAGGAATAACCTGACTATTAATTGCTCCTGCACTCGGGTTGAACATATTTGAGAATGTTAAAATTGAAATAAATGCAGGTACAGCCCATGGCAATAGTAAAATAACACCAAACAGTCTTTTTCCTTTAATAAATGGTTGATTCATAACCATCGCCGTTAAAACACCTAGACCTATTTGCAAGGTTGTTGCAGCTACAGTCCAAATAACCGTCCAAGATAAAACCGACGTAAATGTTTCACGGTAAGTACTTAATCGGAAAATACTTGAAAATGTTTGTAAGCCCGTCCAGTCGATTAAGTTTGCTGGCGGGATATGGTTAAAGTCATAGTTTGTGAACATAATTAGAATCGTTACTAAAACTGGGAAAATAATCGCAAATACCATAATGATATAAGCTGGAATTGTTAGTAAATAAGGAAATCCACTTTCATAGACGTTTCTTAAAACATCTTTTGTTGAATAATTAACTTTCTCTGGATCCAGAGCCTTTATTTTAGCCACTCGGTTTGCATCAAACATTTGAATAAAATAAAAGAAGAGGAAGATTAGAATAACTAGTAATTGTAGAACCCCTTCAATCATTAAAAACAGTGAATGGTCTTCACGAGGTGTTGTCCCTAAAGTGATTAAACCTTCTAGCGCCTCTATACCCCCACTAAATAGTTGAGCTAAAAATAAAGCAAATATACCAAGAAAGACAACTCCCTTAAATATTTGCCTATTATAGAACTGTCCTCCACCCGGAATAATAGAAGATAACGTAGCTTTTCTAATATTTTCTTGATCTTCTTTTGAATATTCCTCTTTCTTTTTTGTAGCTGCAGTACTTTCCACTGCAATCAACTCCTTCATTTTAAAACGGTACTATGAATCATTTTGTATCTAACAAATAAAAAATGATTCAGCAGTGATATGGAAATCATCTGCTGAATCATTCCTCTACTCGATATTCAACAAAATTTACTTATTAATATTTTTGTTCAATATTATCAGAGATTATGTTTACGGCATCATTAGCTGATTCTTCAGCTGTTTTGTTTCCTGATACAGCGTCAAACATCATTGTTTCTGCACCAGTCCAAACTTCTGCCATTTCTGGAATGTTTGGCATTGGAACTGCGTTACTATAAGCTTCTACTACTGCGATAGCTAACTCGTTATCACCAGCATCAACAATTGCTTGGCGAGCTTGTTGGTTTGCAGGGACTTCACTATTGAAGTCATGTAAAGCTGCCATGTTTTCTTCTGTTGTAATGTAGTCTAACCACGCTTGTGCTGCTTCAGCATTTTGTGTATATTCAGAGATAATCCAACCTTTACCTCCACCAAATGGTGCATATGGGCTACCGTTTGGTAATGTAGGAATTGGCGCTACTCCATAGTTCATGTCAGCAAAAGAAGCTGCACTCCATGGTCCACCAATAATTGCTGCTGCTGCTCCATCAATAAATGTTTGATCTACGAATGTACCAGCACTTGTTGCATCTTGCATTCCTGCTGGCCATACGTCATACCAAGTTTTCGCATACTCAATTGCTTCAACTGTACCTTCATTATTTAATCCAACGTCAGATGTATCTGTCCCATCTTCACCAAAGACATATCCACCAAATCCTGATAGTAAACCGTATGAACTATAAAAGTCTACCCAGTTTGCTAAGAATGCTGTTTGTTTTCCAGTTTCAGAAGAATATGCATATGCGTCATCTTCAGCTAATGCTTCTAGTTCTTCAAATGTTTCTGGTGCTGCATCAATTAAATCTGCGTTATAATACATGATTAATGCTTCAATTACATATGGTGAACCAAAGATTTTTCCATCTGCAGATACTTGTAGTTCGTCTGTTTCGTCGTAACGACCATCATCAGCAAGTGCTACTTCATGTAAGTGTCCTTGTTGACCTAGACCACCAATACGGTCATATGGTGCTAACATAACGTCTGCTGATAAACCAGCTGGACCATCTAAAGGTAATCCTTCTAAACTCTCAAACATGTCACGTTCGATAACATCTACTGTCACACCTGTATCTGCTTCAAAAGATTCTGCAACGTCTGAGATAAATTCGATATAATCTGGACCAACAGCGATCTGTAGTTCTCCACCTAAATCACCAGTTGTTTCATCTCCAGCTTCACCTGGTTCTTCTGTTCCTTCATCTTTACCTGGATCAACTGTATCTGGTTCTTCTGTATCACCACCACCACACGCTGCTAATACTAACGCTGTAGATGCAGTAACTAATCCCATTGCATATTTCTTCCAATTTGTTTTACTCATTGACTTATTCCTCCTAAAGTTTGAAAATGTTTACAATCATATTATTTCATAGTGTATACGATTTTGCAACCGTTTTCGTAAAATTTTAATCTAATTATTTCCTTTTTTTATTTTTCTATCACATTTATGACAAATCCATTACGATCAAG
>CAZUZA010000045.1:5028-10873 GCA_964624875.1 uncultured Carnobacteriaceae bacterium
CTCTTTTGTAAATGCGAGCATCGATAAATCCTGGTCTTCTTTGTCCCAAATCATACATTTACGACAATCTGGATCATGGAAGCCGTCGATACCCACTTCAGTTCCGTAATAGATACATGGTGTACCTTGCTGCGCAAACATAAAGGTTAATATAGCTTTTACTAAGTCTTTATCGTCATAAGCCTTTGTTAATATTCTTGGCGTATCATGCGAGTCCAACAAGTTGAACTGTACTTCGTTTGTTTGCTTGCGATACAACATGGTTTGTTGATTCATGCCATAGACCATTTCAGACGGTGTGACGATTTTTCTCAGGAAATAATCTTCAATTTTCTCAGTAAAAACATAGTTCATTACTGCGTGAAATTCGTCCCCTTCAAGCCATTTCTGTCCTGAATGCCACAACTCGCCAATGATATAAATATCTTCTTTAGCAGTGACACAAGCCGTATAAAATTCTTTCCAAAAGGCATGATCGACTTCGTTTGCAACATCTAACCGCCAGCCATCAATATCAAATTCGCGAATCCAATAAGTAGCAACATCTAACAGATGCGCTTTTACTTCGGGATTGGCTGTATTTAACTTCGGCATATGCCCAGCGAACGCAAACGTATCATAACTCAAGTCATACATTTCATTCATTTCGTTTGGTTTGAAATGGTTGTAGTTCGGAACCGGGAACGAATGAATATGGAACCAGTCTTTGTAGCGTGAGTTCTCTTGGTTTTCGAGGACGTCTTGCCACTGGACTGAGTCGTAACCGATGTGATTGAACACGGCGTCTAACATGACTCGAATCCCTCGTTTGTGGGCTTCGTCGACTAACATTTTGAGTGTTTCTTTGTCGCCGAATGTTGGGTCAATTTCCATGTAATCGGTCGTGTCGTACTTATGATTTGTTGGTGCTTTGAATATTGGTGTGAGGTATAAGCCATTAATTCCTAGCTCTTCTATGTAATCTAAATGGTTTATTATACCTTGTAAATCTCCACCATAAAAATCGTCTTGACCAGGATGTTCCTTACTCCCCCATGGTAATGTGTCTTCTGGATCATTTGTTGTATCTCCATTTGCGAAGCGATCTGGAAATATTTGATACCAAATTGTTTCTTTTACCCATTGTGGAGATTTGAATCGATCTACTTCATGGAAGAACGGCAATCGGAAGTAATAATTTACTTCTTTTAAATAGAGCTCATCCATTGGGTAAACTCCACGGTCACAGTAAAATACTTCTGTTCGATCTAGCCCTTTGACGTGAAATCCATACGCCAATCGTCGGGTATCCACTGTTGTTTCGATTTCCCAATAATCATGTAGTTCTGTGCTTGCAATTTTTTCCATGGGTGCACCGTCTGTGAACCAGTGGTCGTTGTAAAGACGGTAGACATCACCACTTAATAAATCAACTGATTTTACATCTCCAGCTTTTGTTCGTAGTCGAATAAAAACGCGATCTTTATCATACAGATAGGCATATTCACTCTCTGGTCTATGAAATAATGCAGCAGTATCCACTATTTAACCTCCTCTAACTCGTTATTCCTTAACATTTATAATATATACATAAACTTATGCTACCGGTTGCGTAAGTTAAACGCTTTCATAGTATATCAGGTGTTAATATAATTTGCAATATCTTTTTTTATTTTATGAACATCTGAGTAAAATTTGAATAGAAACTCATTTTGTTGCTATTTTCAGAAAGTAGTTTCGAAGGATCTTTTAATCAAATGGTCATTTTAGAAAATAAAAAAAGAGTCCACTCGGAAAAACTCAGAAACTTTAGCTTCTGAAGAATTTTCTAAATGAACTCCTACTCTACAAATTTTCTATATCAATGCGCACAAGAAGACTCGAACTTCCACAGGGATACTTCCCCACCAGCCCCTCAAGCTGGCGCGTCTACCATTCCGCCATGTGCGCTTTTTTGTAAGCTGCAATAGTAATATTAACAGGATTATAAAAAAGTGTCAATTTATTTGTGAGAGGTTACGATAAAAGTTGGCTAAAGTTGAGGGATCGTGTTCGCTAAGCTGAAGAATTAAGTTATGTGGACGGTCTTTTTCAAACCATCCTCCTCTTTTTCTTGCAATTTCACTTTGAACAAGCGACAATTAATGCATCACATATTAAAGGAGAATTTTATATGAAAAGTCTACATACTTGTGTTCGTGTTCAAGATTTAGAAAAATCAGTGGCGTTCTACAATGATGCATTTGGTTATGAAGAAACAAATCGTCTGGACTATCCTGAGGCAGAGTTCACACTTGTTTATATGGCACTACCTGGTGAAAAATATGAATTAGAATTAACGTATAACTACGATCATGAAGCATATGACTTAGGAAATGGTTATGGTCACATTGCTTTAGGTACGGATGACTTAAAAGCTAAGCATAAAGAGTTATCAAGCAAAGGATATGAAGTAACTGACTTAAAAGGATTATCTGACGGTGCTGCAAACTACTTCTTTGCGATTGATCCAGATGGTTACAAAATCGAAGTTATCCAACTATAGAAAGACTTTATTTTAAAAGATAAAAATTAGAAGCTTGTTGAAGGGATCATATTAATCACTTCTAACAAAAAACCATCAATACAATTTTCGAAATTGTGTTGATGGTTTTTTTATCTTTTACTTATAATTACCGTCATTCCACAAAATAGCTTTTTTCTCTGCGAGAGATTTTTTAACGTCAATAATCCGTTGATTAGAACTTCCTCTAAAATCTAAATCATAACTAAATTGTTCTAAGATAAAGCGTCCATCTACTAGTACATCAATAAGATTTAATAATTCAATCTTATCTTCACTTCCACGCATAATTTCTTCCCAAGTATAACCTGTCCATGACCAGATATCCTTTTTATTACCAAATGCTTTACGAATACGTTCGCAAATTGATATTGTGACTTCAGTATTTAAGAAGGGTTCTCCACCAAGCAAGGTTAGTCCTTGACAATATTCAACACTCATATCTTCAATAATTTTCTCTTCTAATTCTTTTGTATATGGCTTACCATATTTAAAATTTTGAGCGGCTTTATTGTAACAACCTTTACATGCAAATGGGCATCCGCTGACATAGAGGCTACAACGTACGCCTTCGCCATCGACGAAGTTATACGGTTTATAATCTGCGATATAGTTTTGGCTAAAATCTTTAGCTTCCCACTTGACCGGATCAAAGGACATTTTATTCTGCTCCTTTCAAATGTTTCACTCGTGCTTTAATTTCTTTGTGGCGCCCTTCTGCCATCGGACGTTTCTGTGGATTTCCAAGATAACCACAAGTACGTTTCACCACATCACACGTTTCAGGATTGGTGTTCCCACATTGAGGACATTTAAAGCCTTCAGCAGTTGGTAAAAACTCACCTTCA
Source organism: uncultured Carnobacteriaceae bacterium (assembly GCA_964624875.1). Lineage (GTDB taxonomy): Bacteria > Bacillota > Bacilli > Lactobacillales > Carnobacteriaceae_A > Atopostipes. The sequence continues at coordinate 8,419 of CAZUZA010000045.1, forward strand.
AAATCACAGTCAAAACAATAATCAATAGGTGTATTTGTTCCGAGATAGCCAATTTTATCATAAGCATAATCCCACACAGCTTCCAAAGCTTTAGGATTGCTACTTAATTTTGGATACTCACAATAATGAATGAAGCCACCACTTGTTAAAGGCGCATAATCTTTTTCAAAATCTAATTTTTCAAAAGGCGTCGGATTTTTTCGCACATCATAATGGAAACTATTTGTATAGTATCCTTTATCCGTAATATCTTGTACAAGTCCGAATCTTTCTGTATCCAGCTTACAAAAGCGATCCGTTAAGCTTTCACTAGGTGTTGAATAGACACTGAAATGTAAATCATAATCCTCACTCCATGCATCGGCATTTTCTTTCAATAAAGAAAGAATGTCGATTGTAAAATCTTTTGCCTCTTTATTTTTTTCCCATTCTGGTCCATAAAATACAGTCGCTACTTCATATAAACCAATGTATCCTAATGACACTGTAGCACGCCGATTTAAAAATAACTTTGAAACATCCTCTTCAGGTTTTAGCCTTTCTCCAAAGGCACCGAACTGATATAAAATAGGCGCATTTTCAGGCACAGCTTCCATCACTCGACGCGCTTTAAAAAGTAAACCATCCTTTAATGTCAGTAATCTTTCATTTAATAATTCAAAAAAATGACCTTTATCTCCTCTAGCTTCTAAGGCAATTCTAGGTATATTTAGTGTCACAACTCCTAAATTCATTCGTCCAGCCGTAACATCTTCTCCAGTTCCATCTTTCCAACCTTGTAAGAATGAGCGACAACCCATTGGTGCTTTGAAGCTTCCAGTGAGTTCGACAATTTTTTCATAGTTGACAATATCTGGATACATTCTTTTAATTGAACACTCTAGTGCTAATTGTTTAATATCATAATTTGGATCTGTAGGTTTTAAATTTAAACCATCTTTTAAAGTGAATATTAACTTTGGAAAAATAGCTGTTCTTTTTTCTTTTCCTAAACCTTCAAGACGGATCTTGAAAATTGCTTTTTGAATCTCTCGTTCTATCCAATTTGTGCCTAAGCCAAAGCCAATCGTCGTAAAAGGCGTTTGTCCTTGCGAAGTATAAAGTGTATTGATTTCATACTCTAAACTTTGCATGGCATCATGGATGTCTTTTTTAGTGTTTTCATGCGCAAATGCTTTTTCTTTTTCTTCATCATCTAACCATTTTTTGGCTGTTTTTAAATGTTTTTCATAATTAATTTCTGCATATGGCGCTAATACTTCATCAATCCGATCAAAACTACATCCTCCATATTGAGATGATGCAACGTTCGCAATGATTTGTGCAGTCTGTGCAGCAGCTGTTTGAATAGAACGTGGTGATTCTACTTCAGCATTTCCAATTTGAAAACCTTCTTCAAACATAGACTTAAAATCAATTAAACAACAATTACTTAGAGGCGAATAAGGCGTATAATCTAAATCATGGTAGTGAATTTCTCCTTTTTCATGCGCATTTGCAACATGTGATGGGAGTAATTTTAAACCAATCGCTTTTCCAACAATACCTGCTGTTAAATCTCTTTGAGTATTGAATACTTTACTATCTTTATTTGCATTTTCATTAATAATGGCTTTGTCTTGCTGTAATAACTGTTGAATCATCACATTGACATCACGACGATCTTTTCGACCTTGTGCCTTTTCTTCGTGACGGTGAATATAAGCTTTCAGAAGTGCTACATCTTTCGTTTCCTTTAATACGTCCATTACACACTCATCAATCCTTGTAGTCGTTAAATTGTTCAACTCATCCCTATTTAAATGAGTTGTTTTTTCTTCAACTTTTTTGGCAATCTTCCTTACATCTTCCAATGAATAGTGTTGCTCCAATTGCTGTGCTGCTTGAAATAAAGCTTGTGCAATTTTTAAAACGTCAAAATTTTGTTTGCGCCCATCTCGTTTCTGAATATACTTTACGGATGATGTTGTTTCTATTTTTTGAACTTGCATTTTAAAATCCTCCTTAGTTATTGAATATAATATTTTTTTCACAAAGATAAATAAAAAAAAGACTTTGATGCTAACCATCAAAGGACTAAGTCAACGCAATATTCATTTTGAAGTCTCTTATATTTAGTAATTATTGAAATCACTAAAAAGAACCCATAAAACGAAAAAAATCCTAAAGGCACACGACACTTAGGATAATTGTTTGCTACTTTGCCTCGAAGTAGTTTCACCAAAGATAATAATAAAAAGATCTGACTTGAACAAAGTTCTCACAGTGGCGGGACCGTTTCGGATTTACACCGAATTCCATTTATTAATATCTATATGTACTTATTATTTTATATAATTAAAGATTAACATACTACATATTGTGTTTCAACTCTAAGCTGAACTTATTAAAATCTTTATTTTTAAATCTAAAAAAAGCCAAACTGTATCAAGATTAGCTTTTTTAATTTATTCGG
>CAZUZA010000046.1:0-10571 GCA_964624875.1 uncultured Carnobacteriaceae bacterium
TTCAACTGTCTTAGTGAATGTTTCACGGTATGAAACTTGTGGAGCACCTACGTTAGCTTCCACTTTAAATTCACGTTTTAGACGGTCAACGATAACCTCAAGGTGAAGTTCACCCATACCTGCGATTAAAGTTTCTCCTGTTTCACGGTCTGTTTCAGCACGGAAAGTAGGATCTTCTTCTGCAAGTTTTTGTAAAGCAGTACCCATTTTATCTTGGTCAGCTTTTGTTTTAGGTTCGATCGCTACTTGGATAACTGGCTCAGGGAATTCCATTGATTCTAAGATAACTGGTGCGTCTTCCGCACATAGTGTATCTCCTGTAGCTGTGTCTTTTAATCCAACAGCTGCTGCAATATCACCTGAGAAAACTTCTGAGATTTCTTCACGGTGGTTTGCGTGCATTTGTAGGATACGTCCAACACGTTCACGGTTATCTTTTGTTGCGTTTAATACGTATGATCCAGCTTCTAATGTACCTGAGTACACACGGAAGAATGTTAGACGACCAACGAATGGGTCTGTCATAACTTTAAACGCTAAAGCTGCGAAAGGACCATTGTCATCTGCAGGACGCGTAATAACTTCTTCTGGATTGTCAACTGAGTGACCTTCAATAGGTTTAACCTCAACTGGTGAAGGTAAGTAGTCAACTACAGCGTCTAATAAAGGTTGTACACCTTTGTTTTTGAATGCTGATCCAACAAGAATTGGATAGAAATCAACGTTAACTGTTGCACTACGGATACCTGCTTTAAGTTCCTCGATAGTGATTTCTTCACCTTCAAGATACTTCATCATTAAGTCTTCGTCTAGTTCAGCAACTGCTTCTACTAAACTCTCTCTATATTCTGTTGCTTGTGCTAGGTATTCTTCAGGAATTTCTTCGATTGTAACATCTTGACCCATTTCATCATGATACATAATTGCGTTCATGTTTACAAGGTCGATAATTCCTGTGAATTGATCTTCAGCACCAATTGGTAATTGAATTGGATGAGCGTTAGCTTGCATACGGTCGCTTAAAGTACCAGCCGCATATAAGAAGTCTGCACCAATTTTATCCATTTTGTTAATGAATACAATTCGGGGAACACCATAAGTTGTCGCTTGGCGCCACACTGTTTCAGTTTGTGGCTCTACACCAGATTGTGCGTCAAGTAATGTAACTGCACCATCTAGTACACGTAATGAACGCTCTACCTCAACAGTAAAGTCCACGTGCCCTGGAGTATCGATAATATTTACACGGTGGCCTTTCCACTGAGCAGTTGTAGCAGCTGATGTAATCGTAATCCCACGCTCTTGTTCTTGTTCCATCCAGTCCATTGTTGAAGCTCCATCATGAGTTTCACCAATTTTATGAGTACGGCCTGTGTAATACAAGATACGCTCTGTTGTAGTTGTTTTACCAGCATCAATATGAGCCATGATTCCGATGTTACGTGTGTTTTCCAGAGAATATTCTCTTTTAGCCAAAATTCTACACCCCTTATTCTAATTATTATTGCCGTTACCGGCGTAACTTACATCCTCTATTGTACAACACGTACGATAGAGGAAATGCAAAGTTTATGAAAATTTTACCAACGGTAGTGAGCAAACGCTTTGTTCGCTTCTGCCATGTTATGAACTTCTTCACGACGACGAACTGCTGCTCCTGTATTGTTTGCAGCGTCCATGACTTCACGTGCTAGACGTTCAACCATAGTGTTCTCACCACGTAGACGTGCATAATTTACTAACCAACGTAGAGCTAATGTCGTACGACGGTCTGGACGAACTTCAACTGGTACTTGGTAGTTTGAACCACCTACTCGACGTGAGCGTACCTCCAATACTGGCATTAAGTTTTTAATTGCCTGTTCGAATACTTCCATTGGATCGTTTCCAGTTTCTTCTTTAATTAAATCAAATGCTTTGTATAAGATTGTCGACGCTTTTCCACGTTTACCATCAACCATTAAACGGTTAATTAAACGAGCTACTAACTTAGAGTTGTATATCGGATCTGGAATTACGTCTCTCTTAACTACTGGTCCTTTACGAGGCATGACCATCCTCCTTTCGTGAGAATTTATTTTTTAGATTCGTTAAAATTAATTTAAAATTATTTAGGTCTCTTTGTTCCATATTTCGAACGACTTTGTTTACGGTCAGTAACTCCTGCTGTATCAAGAGCTCCACGAACAACGTGGTAACGTACACCCGGTAAGTCTTTAACTCGACCACCACGGATAAGTACTACGTTATGTTCTTGTAAGTTATGTCCTTCTCCTGGGATATAAGCTGTAACTTCAATCTGGTTAGATAAACGAACACGTGCATATTTACGTAACGCAGAGTTAGGTTTTTTAGGTGTCATTGTTCCAACACGTGTACAAACACCACGTTTTTGTGGAGATAGTACTCGAGTAGATTGACGTTTAAGTGTGTTATATCCTCTGTTTAAAGCTGGTGATTCAGACTTTTTAGCTTTAGTTTTACGAGGTTTACGAACTAGTTGATTAATTGTAGGCATTTAAACATTCCCTCCTTCTTTCTTTTTAATTTCAAGTCCACGCATCCAGCCGTATCATTTTTTGTTAAAAAATATTAAATCGCATATTACAGCGATTTACAAGCTTTTACGTAGACACAATTTGCTTTTCAAATAGACAATTTATATTTATTTGTGTTGCTAAAATATAGTTCTCTGTTTACAAAAAGCACCTTTAGAATATTATCACTTACGGCGACGTATGTCAACTTAATAAGTGAATTATTTTTAAATTTGACACATTTTATTAAAATCAGTTTTAGGAACAGGGCAATCCCTGTTCCCAACTGATTCGAAAGACTTAAATTACTCTGTTGCTTCTTCTTCTGCAACTTCGTATGCTTCTTCAGCTTCTACTCCGACTGCTTTTGGTTCGATATCTCTGTAGAGTTGTAAACCAGTACCAGCTGGAATTTGTTTACCGATGATAACATTCTCTTTTAGACCGATTAGACTATCGCTCTTACCTCGGATAACAGCGTCCGTTAATACTCGGGTTGTTTCCTGGAATGAAGCGGCTGATAAGAAACTATTTGTTTCTAGAGCTGCTTTTGTAATACCAAGTAACACTGGACGAGCAGTTGCTGGCTGTTTACCAGACATAAGTGTTTCAGTAATTTGGTCTTTAAAGTCGTGAATGTCCATTAATTCACCAGGCAAGATTTCTGTATCACCCGGATCAAGAATTCTAACTTTACGTAGCATTTGGCGAGCAATAACTTCAACGTGCTTATCGCCAATCTCTACCCCTTGCGAACGGTATGCGTATTGAACTTCTTTCAGAATGTATTGTTGAAGTTTTTCTACACCACTTACTGCAAGTAATTCTTTTGGATCAATAGAACCTTCATTTAATGCATCTCCACGTTCAACGTTGTCGCCAATATTTACCCGCATACGAGCATTTCTAGCTAATTTGTACGTTCTTGTATCTGTTAAACCTTTAACAGTTACTTCTTTTTCACTTTCAGCGACGTTTTCTTCAATTGATTCAATAACACCCGTAACTTCAGTAATTGTAGCTTGTCCTTTTGGATGTCTTGACTCGAAGATTTCCTGAACACGTGGTAGACCCTGAGTAATATCGTCTCCGGCTACTCCCCCCGTATGGAATGTACGCATCGTTAACTGAGTTCCAGGCTCACCAATTGATTGTGCAGCAACAATTCCTACTGCTTCTCCAATTTCAACTTCGCGACCTGTCGCTAAGTTACGCCCGTAACATTTACGACAAACTCCATGACGAGAGTTACAGTTAAATACTGATCGGATTGGAAGACGAGTAAAGCCAGCTTGGCTAATTTCACGCGTAATATCTTCAGTAATCATTTCATCTTTTCCAACAATGATTTCGCCTGTTTCTGGATGAATGATTGTTTGTAGTGCGTAACGTCCTAAAATACGTTCTTCAAGTGTCTCAATTTCCTCGTTACCATTTTTCAGTTCACGAGCAAGTACGCCACCTTCAGTACCACAGTCATCTTCACGGACAATGACGTCTTGAGAAACATCAACTAAACGACGAGTTAAGTAACCCGAGTCAGCTGTCTTAAGCGCCGTATCCGTCATACCTTTACGAGCACCGTGCGTAGAAATGAACATTTCTAAAACAGATAATCCTTCACGGAAGTTCGATGTAATCGGAAGCTCCATGATTTGTCCGTTTGGTCCAGCGATTAGTCCACGCATACCTGCTAACTGTGTAAAGTTTGAAATCGAACCACGAGCTCCTGAGTCACTCATCATAAAGATGTTGTTGTTTTTATCAACATCGGTTGCTAAGTGTTCTTGGATTACATCACGAGCATTTGTCCAGATATCAATAACGTTTTGGTAACGCTCATCTTCTGAAATTAAACCACGGCGGTGAGTCGCATTAATACGGTCAACCTTCGCGCTTGTTTGCTCAATGATTTCATCTTTAACTGCAAGAATTGGAATATCAGCGATACCTACTGAGATACCTGATCTCGTAGAGTATGCATACCCTAAGTTTTTCATTTCATCTAGCATTCTTGAAGTTTCCGTTACTTGGAATCTCTTGAATACTTCAGCGATGATGTTCCCTAAGTCTTTTTTCTTAAATGGTCTTACCAGGTCTTGAGCTGCAATGTGCTCTCTAATGTTTGTACCATAAGGAACAAAGTAAGAATCTGGTGTTTTTTCTTCCAAGTTAGAAATAGATGGTTCGTTTAAATAAGGGAATTCGTAAGGCATGATTCGGTTAAAAATAAGTTTACCGATTGTTGTGATCAAGAACTTGTTGTTTTGATCTTCAGTAAATGTTTTGTTTGGAATATCTTTGGCTTGAATAGCAACACGAGAGTGTAAATGAACGTAACCCGTTTGGTAAGCTTGGTAAGCTTCATCCGGTGTTGAAAACGTCATTCCTTCTCCAATTGCGTCTGAACGTTCTAATGTTAGGTAGTAGTTACCTAAAACCATATCTTGAGATGGTGTTACTACTGGTTTACCATCTTTCGGGTTTAGAATGTTCTGAGCACCAAGCATTAGGATACGAGCTTCTGCTTTAGCTTCTTCACTTAATGGAACGTGAACAGCCATTTGGTCCCCATCGAAGTCCGCGTTATACGCCTCACACACTAATGGGTGTAGACGAATCGCTTTTCCGTCGATTAAGACTGGTTGGAAAGCTTGGATACCTAAACGGTGAAGTGTAGGCGCTCGGTTTAGTAAGACTGGATGTTCTCTAATAACATCTTCCAGTACTTCCCAAATCTCATTATCTAATTGCTCAACTTTACGTTTGGCGTTTTTAATGTTTGTTGCGATTTCACGCTTTACAAGCTCACGCATAACGAACGGCTTGAATAATTCAACAGCCATTTGTTTTGGAAGTCCACATTCATACATCTTCAATTCTGGACCAACAACGATAACTGAACGTCCTGAATAGTCAACACGTTTACCTAGTAAGTTTTGACGGAAACGTCCTTGCTTACCTTTAAGTTGGTGAGAAAGAGATTTCAGTGGTCTGTTACCTGGTCCAGTTACTGGACGGCCACGACGACCGTTATCAATTAATGCGTCTACTGCTTCTTGCAACATACGCTTCTCATTTTGAACGATGATATGTGGTGCGTTTAATTCTAATAGACTCTTCAGACGGTTGTTACGGTTAATGACACGACGATATAAGTCATTCATGTCACTTGTCGCGAAACGGCCACCATCTAATTGTACCATTGGACGTAACTCAGGTGGAATGACTGGTAATACGTCAAGTATCATCCATTCTAATTCATTTCCTGATGTTAAGAATGAGTCCATGATATCTAAACGACGGATTGCACGCGTACGTTTTTGGCCTGTAGCTGTGTGTAAGAATTCTCTTAGTTCTGCTACTTCTCCTTTTAAGTCTACATCTTTTAATAGTAACTTAATTGCGTCTGCACCGATTTCAGCACGGAAACGAGTTCCATACTCTAATCGATAGTCACGGTATTCAAATTCGTTTAATAGTTGTTTCTTCTCAAGTGGTGTATCACCTGGCTCAATAACAACATATGAAGCGTAATAAATGATTTCCTCTAGTGATCTAGGACTCATATCTAAAATAAGACCTAAACGACTTGGAATTCCTTTGAAATACCAAATGTGTGTAACTGGTGTAGCTAATTCGATATGACCCATACGTTCACGACGGACTTTAGAGTTTGTTACTTCTACTCCACAACGGTCACAAACAATACCTTTATAGTGAATACGGCGATACTTTCCACATCCACATTCATAGTCTTTTGAAGGACCGAAAATGCGTTCACAGAAAAGACCGTCACGTTCTGGTTTTAGCGTACGGTAGTTGATAGTTTCTGGTTTTTTAACCTCTCCGAATGACCACTCACGGATCTTTTCTGGAGAAGCAATCGAAATTTTTATATGATCAAATTTATTTACGTCAATCAAGGGGGCAAACCTCCCTTTTATGATTTTTTTGAACTGCCCTCTGTTCAATGGTGCTAGCTAGGCTAAGAATGAACTCCTTAACCTAACTACTCCCACCACTCTAATACTTGTTGCGAATTACTCTTTTGCTTCAGCGGCTGCTTTTGCAGCTTCTGCTTCGCGTAATGCATCTTGTTCTTTTTTAATTTCTTGTAGAGAATCGATGTTGTTAAAGCTGTCGTCATCTTCAGCATTTTCTAGAACAATTTCATTTTCGTCTTTGTCTAGAACCTTCATATCTAATCCTAATGCTTGTAATTCTTTTACAAGTACTCGGAAAGATTCAGGTACTCCTGGTTGTGGTAATGGTTCACCCTTAACAATTGCTTCATATGTCTTCACACGTCCGTCAACGTCATCTGATTTGTACGTTAAGATTTCTTGTAAAGTATAGGCAGCTCCATATGCTTCAAGCGCCCAAACCTCCATCTCACCGAAACGTTGTCCTCCGAACTGAGCTTTACCACCAAGTGGTTGTTGAGTAACTAACGAGTAAGGTCCTGTTGAACGAGCATGCATCTTGTCATCAACCATATGTGATAATTTCAAGAAGTACATAACACCAACAGATACACGGTTGTCAAACTCTTCACCAGTACGACCATCAAATAAGACAGTCTTACCATCTCGAGCTAAGCCAGCTTCTTCTAATACATCATGGATATCATCTTCCGTTGCTCCATCGAATACTGGTGTAGCAAAGTGGATACCTAATTGACGAGCAGCCATTCCTAAGTGTAACTCAAAGACTTGCCCTATGTTCATACGTGAAGGAACCCCTAGAGGGTTTAACATAATGTCAACTGCTGTTCCGTCTGGTAAGAATGGCATATCTTCTTCTGGAAGAATTAATGATACAACACCTTTGTTACCATGACGTCCAGCCATCTTGTCACCAACACTGATCTTACGTTTCTGAGCTATAAACACACGAACTAACTCATTAACACCAGCTGATAACTCATCACCATCTTCACGTTTAAAGACTCTAACGTCACTTACAATACCGCCACCACCGTGTGGTACACGTAGAGATGAGTCACGTACTTCACGTGCTTTTTCTCCAAAGATTGCATGTAATAGTTTTTCTTCTGCTGATTGTTCTGACATTCCTTTAGGTGTTACTTTACCTACTAAGATGTCACCGTCGCGTACTTCTGCACCAATACGGATAATTCCGTTTTCGTCTAAGTTTCTTAATGCTGCATCTGAAACGTTAGGAATTTCGCGAGTAATTTCTTCTGGCCCTAATTTTGTATCACGAGCCTCTGATTCGAATTCTTCTAAGTGGATAGATGTATAAACATCATCTTTTACTAAACGTTCACTCATAATGATAGCATCCTCGAAGTTGTAGCCATCAAATGTCGTAAATGCGATTAATGGGTTTTTACCTAATGCGATTTCTCCTGCTTCCATAGCTGGTCCATCAGCAATAACATCGCCTTTTTCAACTTTTTCACCATGACGAACAATTGGTCGTTGGTTATAAGATGTTCCTGAGTTTGAACGTTGGAACTTAGATACTGGGTAGTGATCAATCATGCCATTTGATTGACGAACTTTAATGTTACGTGAATCAACGTATTCAATTACACCGTCAGTTTTAGCAACAACTGCTGAACCTGAACCTTTAGCTGCAGTATTTTCAATACCTGTACCAACTACTGGTGCTTCAGGGTCTAATAACGGAACAGCTTGACGCTGCATGTTCGCACCCATTAGTGCACGGTTCGAGTCATCGTTTTCTAAAAATGGAATACTTGCTGTTGCAACTGAAACAACTTGTTTTGGAGAAACGTCCATATAGTCGATTTGAGTTGCTAATACTTCTTCGTTGTCATTACGACGACGAGCAAGTACGCGTTCTTCTATAAAGTGATCGTCTTCATCTAACAGAGAGTTTGCTTGCGCAATTGTATATAAATCTTCTTCATCCGCTGTTAAATATTCAATTTCATGTGTTACGCGCCCTTCTTTGCGGTCTACTTTACGATAAGGTGTTTCAACAAAACCGAATTTGTTGATTTTCGCGTAAGTTGATAAACTGTTAATTAAACCAATGTTCGGTCCCTCTGGTGTTTCAATCGGACACATACGACCGTAGTGAGAATAGTGAACGTCACGAACTTCGTATCCTGCACGTTCTCTCGTTAATCCACCAGGTCCTAAAGCAGATAGACGACGCTTATGTGATAACTCACTTAGCGGGTTAACCTGATCCATGAACTGTGAAAGTTGTGATGAACCAAAGAATTCTTTGATTGCTGCAACTACTGGACGTATGTTAATTAATTGTTGTGGAGTTGTTGTTTCTGCGTCTTGGATAGACATACGCTCACGTACAACACGTTCCATACGAGATACACCAATACGGTATTGATTTTGTAGTAACTCTCCAACTGAACGAATCCGACGGTTACCTAAGTGGTCAATATCATCAACTTCACCTAGTCCTTCTAATAAACCGTAGTAGTAACTAATAGATGCTACAACGTCTTCAGGTAATAACCATTTCTTGCTTTCGTCTGGTTGGCTGTTTCCAATAATGTTAACAACACGTTCTGGATTTTCTTTAGAGTAAACTTTAACCATGCGTACTTCCATCGGATCTGATACAACAGCTTCATCAGAAGGGTTTAATGTAACATCTAATAATCCTCCATCAATATATGGCGCTAACATATCCATAACGTCGTGGTTAACAATCGTTCCTTCTTCAACAATGATTTCTCCTGTTTCAGAATCAACTAATGTTTCTGCTAATGTTTGATTTAACAGACGTGTTTTAATGCTTAATTTTTTATTTAATTTGTAACGACCTACATATGCTAAGTCATATCTTCTTGGGTCAAAAAAGCGAGTGTTTAACAAACTTCTAGAGGATTCAGCTGTCTTAGGCTCTCCTGGACGTAAACTCTCATAAATATCTTTTAACGCTTCCTCTACTCGAGAGTCTGCTGGATTTTTATGTGCGTCTTTTTCCATAGTCGCTTCCATAGCTGGGTTGTCACCAATGATTTCATTGATTTCTGAGTCTGAGCCAAAACCTAATGCTCGAATAAATGTAGTTAGTGGAAGTTTTCTTGTACGGTCAATACGTACGTTTAATAATCCACGAGTATCTGTTTCAAATTCTAACCATGCTCCACGGTTAGGAATCATTACTGCACTAAATCCTTCACGACCATTTTTTTCGATCTTCGGACTAAAGTATACTCCTGGTGATCGGACTAATTGGGATACAACGACACGCTCTGCACCGTTAATAATAAATGTCCCTTGTCCTGTCATACTTGGCAAGTCTCCAAAGAAGACTTCCTGTTCTTTTACTTCGCCTGTTTCATTGTGAATTAATCTTAATTTTACATAGACTGGCGTCGAATAATTTGCATCGTGTTCACGTGCTTCATCAACTGTATATTTCGGTTCGTCAAATGAGTAGTCTAAAAACTCTAGTGATAAATTACCTGCAAAATCCTCAATTGGAGAAATGTCCTCAAATAACTCTTTTAATCCTTCTTTTAAAAACCATTGATAAGAGTCAGATTGAATTTCTACCAAATTTGGAATTTCCATCACTTCACGAATTCTAGAAAAGCTTCTACGAACTCGTTTCTTACCATAGTGAACTTCATTACCTCGCACTCTATTCACCTCTCATTGTTTTTACTAACTTATTTTGGCTATATACTTTTGCTCTTTGTTTTCATTACAATTATTACAGGTTTGTTACAACTTGGTAACAACTGGTTAAAATACCTGTTTTTAAGCAAAAAAAATACAAAAGATTTGTGTATTCTTAAATGCACAATTTCTTTTGTTTTTTTCCCAAAGCTGTCCGGACAATATTTCGGACATACTTTTCCAATATAACCAACAATAATAGCGTTTATATAGTATAAGTCTTATTCATCCTGTTGTCAAGGGCTTATTCAACTTTTATTCATTCATGTCTACTTCGTCGATGCGAGTATCCAATACCCATTTACTAAATTGATTCTTTCGACATTTCCAAAGACTTCTTCCATCTTCTTTTTCGCACTTGGAGCGCCTTGTTTCTTTTGAA
>CAZUZA010000047.1:0-8536 GCA_964624875.1 uncultured Carnobacteriaceae bacterium
CAAAAAAACAAGGAGCCTATATATAAGCCCCTTGCTTTCACAAATATTCTTTTTCTGTTCTTAAAGAACTTCGATTGATTCAATCAGTATGTCTTCTAACGGACGGTCAGATGGGTTTGTTTCTACTTTATCAATTGCTTCAACAATATCCATACCTTCTAAAACATGACCGAAAACGGTATGACGTTGGTCTAACCATGGCGTTCCGCCATTTTCACGGTAAGCTTCGATAATTTCTTCTGGATAGCCAGCACCTTCCATTTGTCCAAGCATATTTGCTGGAACGTTTGATGCTGTTACGATGAAGAATTGACTTCCATTTGTGTTTGGACCAGCGTTCGCCATTGATAATGAACCACGAAGGTTGTATAAGTATGGTGTGAATTCATCTTCAAATTGCTCACCAAAGATACTCTCGCCACCCATACCTGTTCCTGTTGGATCGCCTCCTTGGATCATGAAATCAGAAATGACTCTGTGGAAAATAATTCCATCATAGTAATTCTTTTCTGCTAACCCTAAAAAGTTCTCAACCGTTTTTGGTGCTAACTCTGGGTATAGTGCAATTTTTACATCACCTTTGTTTGTATGCATGATGATTTCTTTTACTTCAGTTCCTTCTTTATGAATCTGTGGAAATTTTGTCATTTATTCGTCCTCCAATAATATTTTTCTCATCTAATTTTACACCAACTTGCATCTGAATCAAATCGAATTAACTATTTTTGTGCTTTATTTATGCTTAGTTACCTAATAATGTGCATTTAGAGGCTTTAAATGTTAAAATAATTTCAACTTGTTTGAAAGTGGGAAATTTATGGAAATCTTTAAAAACTACCCTTTAGTAGCTGCAATGCTTGCTATTTTCATTACTCAGGTCACTAAAATACCTGTGGCTTACATTCTTAAACGACCTGTTACGATTGCTTTAATGTTTTCGACAGGTGGTATGCCTAGTTCGCATTCATCTGGGGTAACAGCATTGATCACTGCGATTATTATACAACATGGTTGGCGTTCACCTTTTACCGCAATTGCGATGACTTTTGGAATTTTAGTCATGTTTGACTCAATGGGTGTTCGTCGCCAAAGTGGTGAGCACGGCATTATAATTAACGAGTTAATTGAAGACATTCAATTGCTTGGTAAATCTTTAAAAGGTGCGAGCGCCGAAATGCTTAAAGAAGAGCTAGATAATAATCATATGCACCAAAATGTCTTCCTAGGTCACAAGCCGGTTGAGGTTTTACTAGGCAGTTTATACGGTATGGTCCTATCTATTCTTACTTATTATATCTTTTATGCGAATTCTTTTTAAAATGTGGAGGCTTTTATTTCATGCAGGAAAAAGAAATTTTTGACGTCATTATTATCGGTGGTGGACCAACGGGAATGTTCGCTGCGTTTTATGCCGGTTTACGCGAATTAAAAACGAAGGTGATTGAAACGCTGCCCGTTCTTGGTGGCCAGGTTGAAATTATCTATCCCGAAAAAATGATTTTTGATATTGGGGCTTACCCTTTTATTAAAGGGAGTGACTTAATTGATCAACTTGAAAAGCAAATGGCGCCTTTTGATACGACCGTTTGTTTAGACGAACGTGTTTCTGAAATTAAGAGACTGGATGCTGAAGAGTTGTTTGAAGTGAAGACGAATGAAGAAACACATTATGCTCGAGCGATTTTAGTGACAACGGGGCTAGGTTCTTTTGAAGCTCGTAAGTTGCCTTTTGATTACCCAGAACAATATGAGAAAACAAATTTACATTATTATGTTAGTCCCCTTGAAACGTATCGTGACAAAGTCGTCGCGATTACCGGTGGTGGAGATTCAGCTGTAGACTGGGCCTTAACATTAGAGAAAATTGCGAAAAAAGTGTATATTATACATCGGAGAAATAAATTTAGAGCCCACGAAGCTTCGGTTTCCATGCTTAAAAAATCTTCAGTTGAAACACTCACACCTTACTTACCAATCGACTTTAAAGGAAATGACGAGGAAATTGAGCGCGTCGTTGTCCAAAAACGTCGTGGTGATGAGACGATGACCTTACCGATTGATTATTTTATCGTGAACTTTGGCTTTGTTTCCGATAATAAGCAGTTAAATGATTGGGGACTTGAAACGAGTCACAATAGTTTAGTCGTGGATCAGAAAATGGCAACCAATGTACCTGGTATTTTTGCAGCCGGTGATGTGACAACCTTTGATGGTAAAGTTAAACTGATTGCAACGGGATTTGGCGAAGCGCCAACAGCGATTAATAGCATTATTCAATATTTAAATCCCGGTGAAATTATTCAAGCTCCTACAACAGGTGCTGAATATACTTCGGATCGATTTAAAGCACATTTAGAAAAGAATTAATATTTAGATCTAAAATGAAAGGGATGAAATATATGGTTAAAGAAAATTTTGAACTAGAAGAAGCAGCAATGAAGAGTTTGTTAGATCGTAAAGTAACGTTAGAAGAAATTGCTGAGCTGGTATTCGATTTGCAAAAGCCGTATCTCAATAGACTAACTATGGAAGAATGTTTAGAAAGCGTCAAAGCTGTTTTACGTAAACGTGAAGTACAAAATGCGGTCCTTACAGGTATCGAATTAGATGTTTTAGCCGAGCAAAAGAAACTATCGAGTCCTCTACAAGAGATTATCGAAAATGATGAAGGCTTGTTTGGTGTCGATGAAATCCTTGCTTTAGCGATTGTAAATATCTATGGTTCAATTGGTTTAACAAACTTTGGTTACTTAGATAAATTAAAACCAAAAGTTATCCATCGTTTAGATGCACATAAAGACGATGATGAAGTGAACACATTCTTGGATGATATCGTTGGCGCAATAGCTGCTGCAGCAGCTAGCCGTATTGCACACGCTCACCCAATCGAAAGTTCTAAAAAACCACAAGTGAACGACAAAATTTAAGATTAAATTTAAAAACTCCGAAGACTATTTCCATAGTCCCTTCGGAGTTTTTTCGCTTTTATTTTATTGTTCGTACATTTTCTTTTTACTGATGAAATACCCACCTATGAATGATCCTTCAATGAGTGTAAATGCAAAAGCAAAACACAGCATGAAGAACTCCTGAGGTAAGACCGTAATAATCGGGTCAGTACTAGCATCAAATAGCCAAGCATCATTATCAAAAGCCAATTCATGAAACATGACAAACATCGTATCAAAGTCGATGGCTAATAGTAATAATAAGATCAGTGGCACAAAGATGGCGATTTTAAACGGATAAACCAGTCGCCAGAAACCGGTGGTGCGTTTTAAATGACGTATATAGAAAAAGCTGATAATACCCGATAAGAATAAAAGGCCATAATTAATATAAAACAACATTTTAACTTCCCAAAAATGAAAGGCGCCACTAGCTGAAACGGGAAAATCGGGAAAGACTAATGTATCGATCCACGGAAAATGGAGATATTTCATTACGGCTGTATAGTTGTCCATAATTTGTTCAAAAGACATACCCACTCTTTCGGGAATGTCTAACCAATTTAATGAAAACCGATAAATTGGTGAAGCTAATATTGTTAAGGCAATCGCTGCTGTCAGTATAAATACAAACAAACTGGCAATACCTGCTATGTCTCTAGGTCTATATTTCATTGTCATCTCCTAAAGAATATCCCATTCGTCTAAGTTATTCACAACATGCGTCGCTGGTGTGGGTAAGTTTGGTATATCTTCTTGTTTGGTGAAACCTGTTAAGACAAGAAGTGTATCAATGTCACTACGGATACCTGCTTGAATATCGGTTGTGTAATTATCCCCCACCATAACGACTTCATCTTTTGTTAAATTGATTTTTTCTAAGGCTGCTTCCATGATGGTAGCTTCTGGTTTACCAATGACTGTCGCTTTCACACGTGTTGTTGTTTCAAGGAAGGCAATTAAAGCCCCATTTCCTGGAACAAGCCCACGTTCTGTCGGTAAATTCGTATCTGGATTTGTTGCGATAAACTTTGCCCCTTGATGGATTAACAGTGTCGCTGTTTCTAATTGGCTGTAAGTAACTTCGCGGTCTAAGCCAACAACAACTGCATCGACATCCTGATCAGTTAATTCAAACTCATCCGCTGTTAAGCCGTCAATTAAGCCACCTTCACCGATTACGTATAGACGCTTTAGGTCATTCTTTTTCAAGTAAATGCTTGTAGCCATCGCACTTGTAAAGACTTCTTCTGGGTAAGCTGTCACATTTGAAGTTGCTTTCAAGGTTTTCACGACATTCGCTGGGTGAGCTGTTGAATTGTTCGTCAAAAATAAGAATGGTTTATTTGCAGCACGGAGTCTATCGATAAAACCAGCTGCCTCTGCAATCTTCTCATTTCCTTTATACATGGTACCATCTAAATCAACGAGGTAACCCGCATAACTTTTTTGCATTGATTATCTAACCACCTTATGTTTAATCTGTTTTCTTACGAATTTCAAATTGTTTCTTCGGCGCGTTCTTTTTCGGCACCGGCTTTGCTTTTGGTTTTGCTTGGGTGTTGTCTACTTTTGGTTCTTGTTTTTTGACAACCTGAAACTCTTTTTGCGCAGTTTGCGTTCTTGGTTTATTTGGTTTGCTTTGCTTGTTTTGAGTACTCTTTTGATTCTGCGTATTTTTTTGGTTCGTACGTTTTGGTGCTTCTTTGACGTTCCCTCGTTTTTGATTTTGCTTCTGATTCTGATTTTGATTCGGATTCGCTGACTTTCCACGATTCGAACGTCGACGAGAATTTGAACGACGTTTTTGATTCGGTTTATTTGAGCGCTTGAAATAAGATTCTGGATCGGCTTCTTTCTTCTCAACACGTTCAAATACAAAGTATTGGGCACCAAAGTTACAATACTCTAATAAATAATCTTCTAAAAACGTAATTTTCATATCAAGCGGAATCCCTTTACGGTGTTCATCATAAAAACCACGTAAACGTAATTTCTCATAAGCAATATCGCCGACGATATAATCATATTTTAATAAGTAGTCTGTAAAACGGTGTTCCATCATTTCAATATCAAAGGCATCGCGATAGTTTTCAATGATTTTGTATTCGTCTTGTTTAAAACGAAATGTCTCATTATCAATGCGAAAAATCATTTGATCGGATTCAACGCCGTCAATTTCATTTAAAGCTTTTTCAATTTGATCTTTTGTTTCTTCAACTTGCTGTGTCATGTCTCTACTCCTTTCTTCTAATCTCTATAAGGATAAATTTTTTTAAAATATTCTCCGACTACGGTTCGGATAAAATGTGGATACAAAATCACTTGTTCACTGTTTTTATTTAAGGTATCTAAGAACGGTAAAAAGGATAAGTAGTCGATTGTTGCGAGTTCATATTCCTTTTCAGGGTCAATTGGTTCACCGAGCCATTTTACTTCATCCCCGTTCACGTGTAAACCTTTGAAGCAGATTTGCCCGAAGACTTTACCTCGAAAACCAAAACCTTTTACCGGTCTATGGGTCATGTTCTCATTTATTTCATCAATTTCTTTGGCAAATTGCAATAAGTATTTACCCAATACTTTCACGTGCATTAATCGGATTGGATGTGGAAAAGCTTTATGGAAATCATCCGCTGTAACAATCCCCTTATTTAAATCGCCCATAAAAATACCGGCGTTTATAAAAGCTGCTTCCGTACCAGCATAATCTGCGATGGCAGCTAATGTGATTTCCGCCAATTCGGTTTCCTTTGCCCAATCATGGGTGAAATCTTGTGGCAGCTTGGCAATAATATTGTCTTTTAATAATTCATGCCCACGAGCTAAGTACCTGCTCGTTTTTTTCATTTCACGAGGAGCGGGTTGGAGATCGTCTTGAACGTTTAGCAAGTTTGCTGATTCGACGCGTAATTTCCCTCGGTCGGTGCTGATGACGACTTCGCCGAGCCAATTTCCGAATTGTCCTGCGCCAGTCAGCATCGTTCCCGCAATATATTCGCCATGTTGCAGTACGTGATGGGTGTGGGCGCCGAGGATTAATGGAATTTGAAAGAGCTTCGCGATAAAGCGATCATCGTCGATCCCCAAGTGACTGAGCAAAATCCAAAAATCTGCTTCGTGCCAATGCTCGCGATGAAATTGCTGAATTTGTTTTATCGGGTTCGTGACTTTCCACCCCAGGCTATCATAGGTTTCGTATAGGGGGACGGTTAAGCCGAAAACGCCGATTTTTGTCTCCGCATTGGTTTCGAAAATATCATACGGTATGGACCATCTTGGCGCTTCTTCTGTTTCTTTGTCAAAAAGATTCGTTAAGATGACTTTGAAATTTGCTTGATTGTATAAATTGTTTAGCTGTTCTTTTGAGTTGGTGATGCCTTCGTTGTTTCCGATTGTGACGGCATCATAAAGACCCTCGTTCAAAAGCTCCGTAATGGCTTGGCCATCGGTTGCTTCGGTAAGTGGATGGACGCGATCGGTCGCATCGCCAATGTCAAATGCCAGGACAAAATCCCCCGCCTCTTCACGCATCGCCCGTTTTTCTCGCAACTCATTTGCGATTCGGGGCCAATACGTTAAGTTCGAGTGAATGTCATTTGTATGATAAATATAAATTTTCTCATCCGACATAGTTTACTCCCTTTGCGCAAGTCCTGCTAATTTTTTCAAGTGTTCTTATTTTATCATATATTTTCGTGAATTTCCCAGACTTCTTTCATGTTAAGCCAATGAATTATTCCATGAATGGCACTATCTGCGTTCCGTGAAATTGAGTCGTTGGTAAGACGTCTGCTAAGGCCTGTACGTTTTCATGCGTCACGCCTCCACCGACAAGAATTTGAATACGTCCGTCGGCATGTTTGATTAATTCTTGCAGCCATTCGACGTGGTCAAAAATATCCCCACCGATACCGCCGTGTGTCAAAATTCGCGTGACACCTTGCTCTACTAACCAATCCATTTCTTCTTTTTGAAATTCTTTTGGAATGGTATCAAAGGCCATATGGAAAGTCGTCTCCATGCCTTCGCTAATTTTGATGAGGGTCTTTGTTTGGTCGCGCTGAATTCGGCCCTCTTCTGTTAAGCACCCGAAAACCGAACCGTCTGACTGGAGCGTTTTCATAATTTCTAAATCATGTTTCATCATTTCAAATTCCGTTTCATCATAAACAAAGTCACCACCACGAGGTCGCACCATCGTTACGACAGTCACACCATGGATATGCGCATACTGAACGGCTTGGTGAATCACTGCATAAGATGGCGTCGTTCCCCCAGCAGCTAAGTTGTCACACAATTCAATACGCTGCGCACCTTGTTCAATTGCTTTCGGGATTTTCGTGAAATTTTCTGCACAATATTCTAGAATCATTTTGATATTCTCCTTCATTTCAAATTGACATTCTTTCGTTAGTCGCTTAAAGTTATTTTACAAATTGGAGGTTACTATGAGTAAAAAGTATTATGCCGTTCGCAAGGGACGGACACCAGGTATCTATACCACATGGGCTGAAGCAAAGAACCAAGTACATGGTTTTCAAAATGCTTCTTATAAGTCTTTTACAACTAAAGCAGAGGCTGAAGCCTTTATTAAGCAAGAAAACGGACCAAGTGCACCCATTCATATAGCGGATGCCGATACGATGATTGCGTATGTTGATGGGTCTTACCACAAACAAAGCAATCGCTATAGTTTTGGTGCTGCGCTGATTCAAGATGGCCAAGTTATCGAGACATTGAGTCGTGCTGGCGATAATCCTCGCTACCAAGGTAGTTGGCAAATTGCCGGCGAGGTTTTTGGTGCTTTGCATGCGATACAATGGGCCATTGAGAAAGGCTTTAAAAAAATTATTATTCATTATGATTATATAGGCATTGAGAAATGGGCTCTTGGCGAATGGAGAGCCAACAAACCCGTCTCTCAAGATTATGTTGAAGCCTTTAAAAAACTTGCTACAAAAATTGATGTGGAATTCGTCAAAGTTAAAGCGCACTCGGGCGTTGAGTTCAACGAATTGGTGGATCAACTAGCCAAAGATGCTTTTAAATAGGCAGCTTTGATTGGCTTAGATATCTAAGTCGGCAAGTAATTCCTTTAGCGAACCCATATCCTCATCTGTTAATGTGAGACCTTTCCCCATTTTTTCATGGTCAGGACTCCAGTCACGGATGTCATATTTCGCCGGACGTTCATTCCAACTAATTAAATTGAGCTCTCTCGTCCATCCACTTGCTGAAGTTGATAGCACACCTAAATTTTCAACAATTTCATATTTAAAATCTGCCATTGTTTTACACGCTCCTTCTGTATTCTTACATACATTATTATAGTACATTCATGGTGGAATTAAAAAATATTGATCGGAAGTATTAAGAAACCCCTTGAAGCAACTACTGCTTCAAGGAGTTTCTTAGGTTTTAATGACGATGGTCATAACCATCGTTACCTTATTCTCTAGATTGGCAGCTTTAATGCTGCCTTCCTTATTGTGTTTCGGTCAGATGTCGAAAATCTCAGGGAGATTTTCATCGTTCCAATGAAGAGCAAATTTGTGTGTGGATATTGGAATCGAGAAGATAATCCA
>CAZUZA010000047.1:8636-10494 GCA_964624875.1 uncultured Carnobacteriaceae bacterium
GGGAAGCTTTTTCCTATTCTTATAATCCTGCGTTTATTTCAGCCAGTACACGGCGTAGACGATCGGGATAGTCTGTGATAATTCCATCAACACCTTTGGCGATGAGTTCGCGCATTTGCTCGTCGTCATTAATTGTCCAATAGTAAAGGGACATGTTTCGTTTCTTCGCACTCTGAATAATATTGCTCGTCGTTAAATCGTAGCCTTCGCCAGAAGTTGGCAACTGTAGTGAGTCAACCGATGATTTAGCGAGTCCATTTAAATAAGGCACATGCTTCTTCACGAATTGACGAACTTCTGATTCACCCGCACCAATTGGGATTTGCCCCCAAGTAACGGCTTCAAAGCGTTCGTTAATATCATGGTCAAAACTTCCTACCATGACATTGTCTTCCATATTGTATTCTTGAATCAGGCGCCATAATTCTTGAATCACATCTTCATATAAATGTGCTTCATTCGTGTCTTTCATTTCAATTAAATGGCGCATATTTGGGTAACGCTCAAATACTTCAGCAACCGTTGGAATATAGACTCCTTGGTCACGGAAGCTATACGCCCCATTTGCATCTTTGAAGTTATACCCCGCATCTAGACTCTGGACTTCTTCTAAGGTCATATCATTGACCCAGCCCGAACCATTCGTTATACGGTCTACTGTTGCATCGTGAATCACAACCAGGTGACCATCTTTCGTAATATGCGTATCAAACTCAAACATATCCACGTTTAAAGAGACAGCATTGTCAAAGGCAGCAATCGTACCTTCTGGTGCTAGACCACGGCCTCCTCGATGGGCGATGTTTAATATTTCCGGATCGTCCTCACGGTAAAATGCGCGTGCTGGTCGTTTACCAACCGGCCATAAATAAGCCGCTAACCAAGTTCCTGCTGTAGCAAAAGCGGCAGCACCTGCAACTTTTAATAATTTCTTCGAATGTGACATCCATTTACACACCTTTCATTATAATGTACTCAAACCGACAATCATACTATTTCCAAAAATGACGAGAATATTCATCAACACATGACTGATCATGGCCGCTTCAATATGAAACGTCGCATACAGCCAACCATATAACATACCGGATACTCCCGTTAACAATAAAATTCGTAAAATAATTAAGAAACTTAAATCAACATAAGGTGCAACCGAACTGTATTGGGCAAAAGCGAATAAGACCGCTGTAAACACAATCCCTATCGTGCGACTCCAGTCATTTGTGCTTTCACCTTTCGGCCTTAAGACATAAATAACCGAGGTCATGACACCCCATCTGAGTAAAATCTCTTGGGCAAGTCCACCATAAAAAATACTGGATAAGGCTTGAGGGATTGTTGGAATCGTGAAATTGGGTTGAAACAAATCGGGCAAGCCATTTTGAAAGACAAAGTCGAAACCTAATTCCAAAGCAGCTATGATGACAGCAATCGTAATCACAAACGGTAAACTATCTTTCATTTGATACTTTTTCATTTCACCCGTGCTTGGCTCGTTTTCGAGCTGTTCATTGATCAGCGAACGTAGGCCTACTGTTTTAACGTAACGATGCCCAAAGTAAATCGCGATGATCCCTAATAAAAGGGGTTGAAACAAAGCTGTTATTGCATATTGGGTTGGGTTTATAGCAATCTCTTCTCCGAACATTTCGGCAATAACTTGGGCTTGTTCATACAAGGCCGGAAAATGCATCGCTAGGCTCAATAAATAGATCGCTACGAAGGCACCAAAACCTTTCCAAGGATAGCTTGCATGTGTTTTTAGTTGTTTATTTTCCATACTTCCTCCTCTAAAATTCTACCTATTAACTATACCACCGTTTTATGGATATTGCACAAAGATTCAATCTGAAATCAG